>JAHEEA010000030.1 GCA_024640945.1 Candidatus Methylopumilus sp. | reverse complement strand
GCACTGTCATGCATGCCCTTTTCAAGGCGTTTCATTTCCTTAAGAATTTGCTTTTCGTTTAATACATCATAACTAGCCTGATCTTGTGCGGCTTTACGCTCACGAGCAGTATCGTCTTTATCGTAGACGCCATCAATAATATCTTTAATCTTCTTGCTTACACCTTTAGGCGTAATGCCATTCTCGAGGTTAAATGCGATTTGCTTATCACGACGTCTCTGTGTTTCATCCATCGCCAACTTCATGGATCGAGTAATACGGTTTGCGTAAAAAATTACCTTACCATTTAAATTACGTGCAGCACGACCGGCCGTTTGAATCAGTGAGCGCTCTGAGCGCAAGAACCCCTCTTTATCGGCATCAAGCACTGCAACAAGGGAAACCTCAGGAATATCCAAACCCTCACGTAGTAAGTTAATACCGACTAAAACATCGAACTCACCTAAACGTAAATCACGAATAATCTCAACACGCTCAACGGTATCAATATCCGAATGCAAATAGCGCACCTTAACGCCATGCTCACTTAAGTAATCTGTTAAATCCTCAGCCATACGCTTAGTTAAGGTGGTCGCTAATACACGCTCACCAACATCAATACGTAACTTAATTTCTGAAAGTAAGTCATCTACTTGGGTATCTGCAGGCTTAACGATGATTTCAGGATCAACCAAGCCAGTTGGCCTAGCCACCTGCTCAACTACTTGCTGTTGATGATTAGCCTCATATTCCGCTGGTGTCGCTGAAACGAATACTGTTTGACGCATGATTTGCTCAAACTCTTCAAATTTGAGCGGGCGATTATCAAGTGCAGATGGCAAACGGAAGCCGTAGTCCACCAAGTTCTCTTTACGTGATTTATCACCTTTGTACATCGCACCGATTTGCGGCACCGTAACATGGCTCTCATCCATAATCATCAATGCATTTTTAGGTAAGTAATCAATCAAAGTTGGCGGCGGATCACCTGGGCCGCGCCCTGAAAGATGGCGCGAATAGTTTTCAATACCTTTACAGAAACCGATCTCATTAAGCATTTCCAAGTCAAAACGCGTCCGTTGTTCGATACGCTGCGCCTCAACCAGCTTACCGTTTTTAATGTAGAAGTCCACGCGCTCACGCAACTCCTGCTTAATCTTCTCCATGGCACGCACGGTCGTTTCACGCGGAGTAACGTAATGACTGGACGGATAAATCGTGTACGCCGCAATCTTGTTGAATACCTGCCCTGTTAGCGGATCGAATAAGGTAATGTGCTCAACCTCATCGTCAAACAAGGAGATACGCACAGCCGTTTCGCTATTCTCGGCCGGAAATACATCAATGACGTCTCCACGTACACGGAAACATCCACGAGAAAAATCAAAGTCATTTCTATCGTATTGCATGCCAACCAAACGCAAAATCGCATCACGTTGACTCATCTTCTCACCCTGCTGCAGGTGCAAGACCATACCATGGTAATCCACTGGATCACCAATACCGTAAATTGCTGATACAGAAGCTACAATAATGGCATCTTCACGCTCTAATAAAGCCTTAGTCGCGGAAAGGCGCATTTGCTCGATGTGCTCGTTAATGCTTGAGTCTTTTTCAATAAACAAATCACGTGAAGGCACATAAGCCTCTGGTTGATAGTAATCGTAATAAGAAACGAAGTACTCAACCGCATTATTTGGGAAAAACTCACGAAACTCGGAATAAAGCTGCGCAGCAAGTGTTTTGTTTGGCGCCATCACAATGGCTGGACGCCCTGTACGGGCAATCACATTCGCCATCGTGTAAGTTTTGCCTGAACCAGTCACACCAAGTAAAGTTTGATATTTAAGGCCTTTATTAACGCCATCAGTGAGCTTATCAATGGCTTGCGGCTGATCCCCCGCTGGTGGGAATGGCTGATGAAGCTGATACTTGCTATTTGGAAACGTAACAATCAATTGAATACACCTTTAATCATAGGCTTTATTTTAACAGGCTATGGCTTGAAGACTCCGCCTATCTATCGGCCATGCCTAACAGAATGGTAATCTGCTAGAACTTTATTGAAAACACTGTGTCTTTTTAGGGTAGCAATCAAAAAAATACTCGGGAGCTTTGCATCATGTTCACATTGAGAAATAAAACACTAAAAATGACACTCGCAGTCTCAAGTGCATTCATTCTATTCACCAACCAAGTACACGCTTACGACCGAGTAAAGCTTCTTAAATCATTTTTTTCGATTGTTATGATCAAAGGCTATACCAGTGATGGCAGCATGGCCTACGGCTCAGGTGTTGTAGTGGGGTCTAATAAAATCGTTACCAACTGTCATATTTTCAGAAAAACACCAGAACCCTATATCTCACGTGGTGAAGACACTTATCGCATTACCCAAGTTCAAGCAGATAGATATTACGATATGTGTTTAGTTGCAACTGAAAACACACCTTTTCAAGCTGCTGAAATAGGCTCGGCAGCCACAATGAACAAAGGTGAAGAAATTATCGGGATGGGCCACTCAAGTGGAAATCCAAGCCCAGTAAACGCAAATGGTGTATTGAAATCAGTTTACCCATTCAACAATAGCAACATCATCAGAAGTACAGCAAGGTTTACCATGGGAGCAAGCGGCAGTGGATTGTTTGACGGTCAAGGCCGCCTCATTGGAATTAATACGTTCAAATCACCTGGAAGAAATGCCTATTTTTATGCGTTACCAATTGAATGGCTAGCCAACGTTGAAAAACAACCAGTTGAAACTAAATTCCCGATTGAAGGAAAAACATTCTGGGAAGAAGATGATGATAAAAAGCCATTTTTTATGCAAATGGCTACACCTGAGCTCAATGAAGATTGGTCAAAACTCGCTGAGGTTGCAAAAAAATGGACAGCTGCTGAACCAAAAAACTCAGAGGCATGGTATGAATTAGGTAACGCTCAAGATCATCTCAACAATAAAACAGAAGCTGAGAAATCATACAGAGTAGCCCTAAAATTTAATCAAAAGCATATAGAAGCCCTTTACGGACTTGGCTTGATTGCTTCAGCTAAAGGAGATCAAAAACAAGTTCAAGAGATTAATCTAGCAATTCTTGATATAGATCCACAGTTATCAGAAGAATTTACCAAGGAAATTACAAAAAATAAGCCTCAATAAACCAGTTAGATTGTTTCGTCACTTGGGATTTATGAGTAAAATTACGTTTTTGTGATTTTTCTTAAAATCAATTTACTCAATCTCAAGGATTTATCTTGGAATCATCTGCATCGCATTTAGCACTATCTCAACGCGTTCAAGCCATTAAAGAATCACCCACCTTAGCAGTCACTGCGCGTGCTGCTAAGCTCAAAGCAGAAGGCAAAGATATTATTGGCCTTGGTGCTGGCGAACCGGATTTTGATACGCCCCAACATATTAAAGATGCAGCCAAGCAAGCAATTGATAACGGCTTCACAAAATACACACCTGTAGCAGGCATTCCAGGCTTAAAAAAAGCCATTGTTAATAAATTTAAAAACGAAAACGGCTTTGACTATAGCGACAAAGAAGTGATTGTTGGTGTAGGTGGCAAGCAATGTATTTTCAACTTAGCACTTGCCTTGCTAAACCCTGGCGACGAAGTGATCGTGCCAGCGCCTTATTGGGTATCTTATGCAGACATTGCATTAGTTGCTGGCGCCAAACCCATTATTATTGAATGTGGCATCGAACAAGGCTTTAAGTTATTGCCAGCGCAATTAGAAGCGGCAATCACACCAAAAACGAAACTATTCATGATCAACTCCCCTTCTAATCCAACGGGCGCTGTTTATACATTAGATGAGTTAAAAGCTTTAGGAGAAGTACTAAAACGTCATCCACATGTTTTAGTAGCCACAGATGACATGTATGAACATGTAAATCTTACAGGTAACAAGTTTTACAACATCCTTAATGCAACGCCAGAATTAAAACCACGTTGTATCGTGCTTAACGGTGTATCTAAAGCCTACTCAATGACTGGCTGGCGTATTGGTTACGCTGCAGGCCCTGCTTATATCATTAAAGCAATGGAAATCCTGCAATCACAATCAACATCAAACCCAACATCAATCTCTCAAGTTGCTGCGCAAGCTGCGCTAGATGGTACTCAGGACTGCATTAAACCAATGGTTAAGGCGTTTATTGAGCGTCACGAATACGTTGTTGACCGCTTCAACAAGATGCGTGGTTTAAAGTGCATTAAAGCTGGCGGTGCTTTTTACGCATTCCCAGATGCTCGCGAAGCCATTCACAATCTTCATGCAGCAGGCAAAATTTCAGCCGCTACAGATATGGCACTTTCTGAGTATTTACTTGAACAAGTTGGAGTTGCAGTTGTCCCAGGTTCTGCATTTGGTGCTGAAGGTTACTTCCGTATTTCATTTGCGACCTCAATGGACAACCTTACAAAAGCACTTGATAGAATTGAACAAGCGCTGTTGTAACAACATCAGGAATTAGTAAATATGCTAACTTGGGAAAGTATTCAAACATTAGTGACAGAAGGCAATTTAGCCCCTGACAAACGCCAAATTAAAACTGGCGCGCAATGGAAAAGCCTATTACCTGAAGATGTTTATTATGTGACTAGAAATGCAGGAACAGAACGCCCATTTAGTTCTCCCATGTGTACACATTTTGAAGCGGGCATTTACGCATGCGTCTGTTGCGATACCTTACTTTTTGATTCCACTGTAAAGTTTGACTCTGGCACGGGATGGCCATCATTTACTCAGCCTATTAAAGAAAATGCCATCGCCTATTATCTAGATGACAGCTTAGACAGAAGTCGTATCGAAATCACTTGCAATAGTTGTGATGCACACCTCGGCCATGTTTTCCCAGATGGACCAGCACCAAGTAAATTAAGATATTGCGTTAATGCATTGTCTTTACAACGAAAAACCTAAACGAGCGCCGCTTTAAGCTTCTCAAGTGCCATCAATATATTCGCTTGAGAAGTCGCAATATTCATTCGCATGAAGCCCCTCCCCCCGGTACCAAACAAAGCCCCTGGCGACAATGCAAGTTTCGCTTGATGAATGAAAAATGTTTGTAACTGCTGATCATCAAGCTTAAGTTTTCTACAATCTAGCCAAAGTAAATAAGTACCTTCTGCTGGTGTAACAGTAATTTGCGGAATATGTTGTTTAAAATAAGTGTTTACTAAGTCACGCGTCTGTTGAAGATAATCCATTAGCCCCGCAAGCCAGTAATGGCCGTGTCGATATGCTGCCTCAAAAGCTACCAAACTAAATGGATTTGCAACTGAGACGCCTGTTTTACTCAACTGTAATTCGATGGCTTTTCTTGATGGCGAATGCGGCACAATCAAAGCTGACAATCCAAGACCAGGGATGTTAAAAGTTTTACTAGGCGCAACAGCAGTAATGACATGTGCTTGATCTACGTCCATCTTACCCAACACCAAATGCTTAGCATCCGGATAAACCAAGTCCGCATGAATTTCATCTGCCAAGATTAAAAGCCCATGTTGCTTAGCAATCGCTAATAATCTTGCTAATTCATCTTCATGCCACACCCTTCCCACAGGGTTATGAGGTGAGCAAAGTAATAAAATCTTAGCCTGCTTGGCACACAGCTCAAAATGATCAAAATCAATTTCGTAGCGTAAATTATCAAATTGATCTAAGCGCAAAACCAATGGGTTTTCAAGTGTTGTGCGGCCGGTGTTATCAGCAATCGATAAGAATGGAAAATAAACAGGCGGCTGCACAATCACACCCTCTTTTTCATTAGTCAGCGCCATCACTACCGTGCTTAAACATGGCACGACACCAGGAGTTAAGACTATCCAATCACGCTCAATTTCCCAGTCATGTTGAACGCGCATCCAATCAATTAATGCTTCATATAAAGATTCTGGCACCATACTATAACCATAGATAGGATGCTGTGCTCGAAGCTGCAATGCTTGACTGACCGCACTGGGTGCTGAAAAGTCCATATCAGCCACCCACATCGCTTGCGCATCACTCACACCAAAAGTACTTTGCAATCCATCATGCTTTAATGACAAACTACCTTGACGTGGAATTAAATGGTCAAAAATTGAGTTCACCTAACACGTTTCCAAAAAGTAACTTCTGAAAGAGTATGCTGAAATTTATGTTGTGTTTCACGAATGACAAATGGCACTTTGACCGGGGCTTTCACCAAAGTAAAGTGTGGGCCTAATGCTGCCTTCAATCCATCCAAGGTCGTCACGTTTTCACCATCTTTTTTAAATCCACCCAACCATTCCTCGCGAGGCGTATGTTCCTCTAACCAGGTATAAGGTGATGTAATCATTAATATTCCGCCCAAATTAAGTCTTTCGTGTATCGTTTTTAAAAACTGACGTGGACTATATAAGCGGTCAATTAAATTAGCGGCTAAGATTAAATCGTATCCAGTAAAGTTAGGCTTAAGATTACACGCATCGCCCTGCCAAAACTCTACTTTATGTGCAACATCCTCCAAATCAAGTGAGGCGAGCGTCCGCTCTTGATAACTCACTAAATCACCCTCAGTTGTCATCGTATATCTAACCACACCTTGCTGTGCAAGCTTGAGCGCCAAGCCGATAAATCTTGCTGAAAAATCAATACCAGTAACATGATCAAAATGTTTAGCCAACTCAAAGCTTGCACGTCCAGTCGCGCAACCAAGATCTAAAGCGGTTTTTAATGGCTGGCCTTGCATGACTTCCACAGCCAAATCACTTAAAGCCTTGGGAAAGTTTTGCACGCCATAATAAGTATCTCCGTAATGAAACTCTGCATATTCAGAGAGTTGCTTATCGTTTTCATAGTGAGATGAATGCTCTTCTATAGGTGTATCAGTCACAATATATCGAAACCCCGCATGTTGAAAAAAGTGACGCCTAAATGCATATCTTGCACTTTTCAAGGCCTCGTTGCCCGTCGATATCCAAGAACCGCCTTTAATTAAATTATGTCTGCCGTCATAAGTTGGCGTTGTAAAGTCATCGTAAATCGGATGTACTTTAAATCCGTCAAAGGGAAAAATTGGTGTTTCAGTCCATTGCCAAACATTCCCCACAACATCAAACAAATCACCATGCGCAAACTTATCAACTGAGCATGATGAAGCCTCACCATCCAAGAATAAATTAGCCTGATGTTCTGCTGTAACAATCGCATCGGACAAACCAGCATGTTCATAGATGCTATACCACTCTGCTTCAGTAGGTAACCTCACTGGCAAGCCTGACTGTTCAGATTTCCAATGACAAAAAGCCTTAGCCTCATGATAATTAACCTCAGCAGGCCAGCTCCATGGCATGTTGATCTCTTCTGCTATCAAACGCAGTTTCCATTCACCACCTTGCTTCACCCAAAAAGTTGGATGTGCTGCCAGAGCATATTGCCTCCAGGCCAGCCCCTCTTCTTGCCAATAAGCATCGTTAGCATAACCGCCTGCTTCAACAAAATCTAAATACTCCGCATTGCTACATAAATGCTTGGCCGCTCTAAAAGCCAAACAGTCTTTAATTAAGCTACCGTATTCATTATCCCAACCATAAGCTGCATCTTGTTTACCAAGTGTCATTTGTCGTGCAGGAATATCAACAAAACTATTAGTAGGTGGCGTAGATTGCTGATCAAGATTAATTGGCCAATCAACAGAAGGTTTAACATACTTCAAGTCATGCTGACGTATCAACACCGAACTGGTTTCAATATGGATACGCTCATGCTCAATACCCATCAAAATGATCCACCAAGGGCTTTCCCAATCAATAACTTCGTTGATTGGCAAGGAATCAATTACGCGATCAACTTCCGCACGTACTTGTTGTCGATAAGCTTTTACAGCGTCAACACTAGGCCAGTCGTAATTTTTCTCGTTAACATCATCCCAGCCCATCTCGTCCACACCCACAGCAAACATAGACTCCATTTCGGGGTTAACACGTTCGGTCATTAGGCCAGCTAAAATTAACTTATTCACAAAAAAGGTATTCGTGTGACCGTAATAAAAAATGAGCGGATGACGAAGTGCAATAGGCTTTACAAAGTAAGCTTCATCGCAGGACAAGAGCTTAAATAAACTTTCATATAAATCTGCAGTTTGATGAAAATAAGCTCGAATTTGATCTCTAAGCGCTTCAGTTGATGTTTGATTAAGCAGAATAGTACGATTTAACAGTTGAGTCATAGCTTGGGTAATATTGAATTATCTTAAAAAGTTAGTTTAATAATTTAGGTAAAACTAAGTAAAAGGTTTTAGGCCGCAACACTTTGAGATTGCTGTGCTCGCCACATTTCTGCGTATCGCTGACCCAGCGCAAGCAATGATTCATGGGTCCCACGCTCAATAATTCTGCCATCTTCCATCACTAATATCTGATGCGCATGCGTAATGGTTGAAAGTCTGTGAGCAATGATTAAGGTTGAGCGGTTTTGAGCTAAATCGTTCAATTCGTTTTGAATAGTTCGCTCTGTTTCGGAATCCAAAGCAGATGTCGCCTCATCAAATATAAGTAAAGCGGGATGCTTCAAGAGAGTTCTGGCGATAGCGACACGTTGCTTTTCACCGCCGGAAAGCTTCAGTCCTCGCTCACCCACCGCACTCTGATAACCATCAGGCAAGCTAGTTATAAAATCATGAATCTGTGCTGACTTAGCTGCCAATTCAATTTCAGATTGAGTCGCACTTGGCTTGCCATAAGCAATATTGTAGCCAATGGTGTCATTAAAAAGCACCGTATCCTGAGGCACAATCCCTACCACTTCGCGTAAGGTACTTTGTTGTACATCTTTAATATTTTGACCATCTAATAAAATGGCCCCGCCTTGTACATCATAAAATCGAAACAAAAGTCTAGATAAAGTACTTTTACCAGCGCCACTATGACCCACTACCGCTGTGGTCTGACCTGGTAAAATTTCAAAGGAAACATCATGCAAAATTTGTCGATTTGACTCGTAATAAAAAGAGACATCCTTGAAAATAACGTGCGGCCCAAGTGAAAGAGATTTAATTGATAAAGGAAAGGCATTAGGCTTATCTGCAATCTCTTGAGGCACATCCAACAAACTAAACATTCTGTCTATATCTGCTAAAGACTGCTTCATTTCCCGATAAAGCACACCTAGAAAATTCAGTGGAATATAGAGCTGTATCATCAATACATTTACCAAAACCAAATCGCCAATGGTCATGCTTCCGCTAAGCACACCCGAACTCGATAACCCTAAAATACAAATCAAACCAAGACCGATAATGGTTTGTTGGCCAAAGTTTAAAATGGCTAGAGATTTTTGAGACTTAATCGCAGCCTGCGCATATTTTTTTAGATTTTCGTCATATCGAATGGCTTCGAATTGCTCGTTACTAAAATACTTCACCGTTTCATAATTTATTAATGAATCAACTGCTCTCTGATTGGCTTTAGAATCCAAGTCATTCATTTGGCGTCTAAAGTTTGTTCTCCACTCAGTCACGACGATCGTGAAAACGATATATAAAGTAAGTGCAATTAGAGTGACGACGACAAACCAAATGTTGTAAACAAAAAAGAAATAACCGAGCACCATAAGAAGCTCGATGAGTGTGGGAATAATGCTGTAAAGAGAATATGAGATAAGCGATTGAATACCACGCGTTCCCCGCTCAATATCGCGTGTCATGCCACCTGTTTGACGTGACAAATGAAACCTAAGTGATAAGGCATGGACGTAATTAAAAACTTGCAAGCCTATTTTCCTAACAGCACTCTCAGTGACTTTAGCAAAAATCAGCTCTCTCAATTCGCCAAAAAAAGAAGCGGATAGTCTTAACAAGCCGTAAGCAATAATTAAACTAATAGGCACTACTAACAATGCCTTTTCGGTTGTTGAAATACTGAGTGCATCGACAATCTGCTTGAGTACGATAGGCACACCAAGATTAGCGACCTTGGCGAAAATCAAACATAAGAGCGTAACAATCACTCTGACTTTAAATGGTCTGATATATGGGATTAAACTTTTAATCACCTGCCAATCACTCTGATGACGCGCACTTTTAGGGGCTTTTATTTCGGAGATTGTTGGGCGCATATTTTTCAGGCTGAAGTACGCCCCTTGGTTGATTAGGGGCAATGTTGGAGAGGATAATCGACCGACATCATATATTGTATTAGTCAAATTTAATAATTAAATTAAATAAAACTAAATGCTAATTTTTTTATGCTTTCTTATTGACCTAAAGCCGACAAGCCTTTATTATCACGCCTTCACCGATTCCCCGATAGCTCAGTCGGTAGAGCAATGGACTGTTAATCCATGTGTCCCTGGTTCGAGCCCAGGTCGGGGAGCCAAATACAAAAAAGCCCTGTAGAAATACAGGGCTTTTTTCATTTCAAGTATTCATTTAGATTTAATTGATTTACATCAAAATTAAGCCCCGCTTGCAGCGCTAAGATTAAAGCGTACTTTAAGAGGAGCTCATTATGTTAGACATCTTATTTCACACCTTAACCGGCCAACTAACCATTTTCATCTTGGTATTTATGCTCGCAATGATGGTTTTCTTGTTCAGTTACTTTCTCAGCAGCATGAACAAAAACGCCAAGAAATAAAACGCACTACTTTAAGCTGTCGGGTGAGAATTTTAACTCACCTGCTTTAAAGCCATTTGAAGGGGTTTGGTAATAAGCAATCGCTTCATTTAATAGTTTCGCATCCACCTTACTTGGTGTTGCTTCGTAGGTCACTGGATCAATCTGATAAGACTGCACCGCCTGCTTAGGCGAAAGCACAATCAGTTGATTGTCTTTGTAATACCCCAAAGATTGATAGTTACTAATAAATGCTCGAGGTTTTGTTTGCTTAGCGGCAAACATATTTTGCCCATAAAACAACTCCCGCCCCTTGTACCCCATCACATCGAGCAATGTAGGTGCAATATCGATTTGACTAACCAAACGCTCAAACTTACCAGGCTTAATTAGCGCTGGCGCGTAAAAGATCATTGGAATGTGATATTTATCTACAGGCAACTCAGTTTTACCTGCCACTGAAGCACAGTGATCTGCCACCACCACGAATAATGTCTCATTAAACCAAGGCTTAGTCTTTGCATTCTCAATAAACTCACCGATTGCGTAATCAGTGTACTTAACAGCGCCTTGCCTATGGCCAGATGGCATGTCAATTCTATTATCAGGATAAGTAAATGGACGATGATTACTTGTCGTCATCACATGCATAAAGAATGGCTTCTTAGCTGCAGTTAATGCATCAATCTTATTTGAAGCGTTTGCGAACAAACTTTCATCCGCAACACCCCAAACGTTTTCCATCACGATGGTTTTAGGGTCGAAATCAGTACGATCAAAAATTTCGTAGTCATTACCCTTAAAAAACGCATTCATGTTGTCAAAATAACCGTATCCACCATACACAAACTGCGTCTCAACGCCCTGGCTTTTTAATACCTGCCCCACAGTTGAGAGATGCTCGTTATTCGGACGTCTAACAATTGCCTGACCAGGAACTGGCGGCGTACCTAAAGATAAAGCTTCTAAGCCTCGTACGGTACGCGTACCTGTCGCAAACAAACGCTCGAACTTAAACCCTTCACTTGCAAGCTTATCTAGCTTAGGCGTTAAATTCTCATCATTGCCATAAGATCCTACATATTCAGCTGATAAACTTTCCACTGTAATCAGCACAACGTTCTTAGGTGATTTGATAAAAGGACCTAGTTTTGCTGCAGCTTCTGCTGGCGTTGATTTTTGATGTACGCCCAAGCTGACTAAGATATCTTTAGCTTCAGCATCAGGAAGTGTCTTATAAAATCGGTTGTAATCTAAATCGTTACGCCGCATTGCAGCTGCTAAGCTGAATAAGCCATTATTGCTTAACTCTTGTGTGTAACTATTTGAAGTTGCTTGATTTTGATCGAGATGTGCAACTGAATAACTAAGCACAGGCAAAAGCAAAGCGATCACTGCTAATTGAAATCTTTTTGTAGCAGATCGATTGTCATCATCAAAACGAACGTATCGGCTAGCAACAAAAGTAATGAGGGATGCAAATAAAGCAATGCCTGAAAAGATCCAAGGCAAAGGATATGACTCTTGAATATTGCCTATAACCTCTTTGGTGTAGATTAAGTAATCCACGGCAATGAAGTTAAAACGAGCTGTGAACTCATCCCAAAATAGGTATTCTGCAGCTACACCAAAAATTAAAGCTGCAACAACAACCCAGGCCACTACCCAACGCATGACAAGAATAAACATAGATTGCCTGAATTTATTACTTAATAATGCAGACACAAATAGGAATGGCAAAACCAAATATGCCAACGCCCAAACGTCAAACCATAATCCAAGGCCAAAGGCTTTTAACTGGTCAATCACATTAATCTGCGTTTTATCCAAACCTATCCATAGCGTTACTCTTAAGGAGAGCCATAGAAGCAAAGAAACGCAAACCAAATAGGATGTAAGTCTAACTTTTTGTAATGCTTTGTAATTTTTCATTGCTTACCATTAGAAACTAAAGCGAACCGCAAATCAATTGAGATATACATTATTAAGCAAATGAAATAGATGCAATCAAGTCATTTATAATCATTCGGGTATAATAAAACTGTTCATTTATTGTAGGAAAAAAATGTCTCCTAATCAATTTACAAAAATCACCCAAAAAAGCCTAGGCCTCGTTGGTCAAATTGTTTTGATCATTATTGCGGTAGCCACAATTTACGGTGTTTTCCAAGAAATCTTACACATCTGGGATACAAAATCGATTGCAGTCAGTGACTTGCTCATGCTGTTCTTGTACCTAGAAGTCATGTCTATGCTTAACCATTACTTAGGCTCAGGTAACTTACCAGTACGCTATCCACTATACATCGGCATTATTGCCTTAGCGCGATTCCTAGTGCTTGATATTAAAGAGTTGGATGCCTACAGAATGTTTGCACTTTCAGGCTCCATCTTGCTGATTGCGCTATCAATTTTAGTAGTGCGTTACGGTCACGTTCGTTTTCCATACACTGACGATTAAAACAGCATGAATATCGATCTCAGTCATTTCACTCCTTACGGCTCCTTTGCTGGCGGCGTACTGATTGGTATTGCTGCTGCAATTCTCATTTTGTTTAATGGCCGAATTGCTGGTGTCTCCGGCATTCTTGGCCAAGCATTAAATGGTGGAATTGTTCGCGATAATTTATGGCGAATTGCTTTTGTGATGGGCATCATTGCTGCGCCTGCGCTTTGGCAAGTCTGGGTAGGTGAAATTGAAATCTCTATAGAAACCAACGTACTCTGGCTAATCATTGCAGGCCTATTCGTTGGTGTTGGCACATCGTACGGCTCAGGTTGTACTAGCGGCCACGGCATATGCGGCTTATCACGTTTTTCAATGCGTTCATTGATTGCCACATTAAGCTTTATGCTAACTGGTATAGTGACGGTCTACATTATGCGTCATGTATTGGGAGCCTGAAATGAAAAAACCTCTCCTGCACATTCTTTTCGCCTTCAGTTCTGGTATTATTTTTGGCCTAGGCCTCATATTGGCAGGCATGTCCAACCCAGCCAAAGTATTGGCTTTTTTAGACATTACAGGCCTATGGGATCCATCATTGATTTTTGTCATGGGCGGCGCTATTGGTGTTGGAGTTGTCGCCTTTGCATTCGCTAAAAAACGCACCACTGCCATTCTTGGTGGTGTCATGCACCTACCCACCAAACAAGATATCGACCAAAGAATTATCTTTGGCGGTATTTTATTTGGCATAGGCTGGGGCATTGCCGGCATCTGCCCAGGACCAGGACTCTTGTTACTTGGTGCCGGAAGCAAACAAGGCATTATTTTTGTACTCGCCATGCTGATTGGCACCACTGTTTATAGCGTCATCAGTAACGCGAAAAAAACCTGAACTGAAAATGCCTCATGCAAAATAAATCACCATCCATTTGTTTTGCAGCGTAATGAAGTTATCTCGGCTTTTCAATTTAAGTAAAAGACTAGGCCCAGGCCTCATCACTGGCGCAGCTGATGACGATCCAAGCGGAATTGCCACTTATTCCCAAGCAGGCGCCCAATACGGTTTTGGCTTATCATGGTCGATAGTATTAACCTACCCACTTATGGCCGGTATTCAAATTATTAGCGCTAGAATTGGTGCCGTGTCAGGTCGTGGACTAGCTCATAACATGAGCTTAAATTATCCACTTGCCATTACCCTACCATTAGTTTTCTTATTGCTCGTCGCCAACACCATCAATATTGCAGCCGATTTAGCTGCAATGGCAGATGCTGTTAAATTAGTCATTGGTGGGCCCAGGCATTTTTACGCCGTGATTATTGGCTTTGGCTGCTTGTTACTCCAAGTTTTCATTCCCTACCAACGCTATTTACCGATTCTCAAATGGCTAACACTATCTTTATTTACTTACGTTGGAACCGTATTCTCATCAAACGTAGATTGGGGTAATGTCATTACAGAAACATTCCTACCTCACATTAACTTTCGTGCTGATTACATACTTTTATTAGTTGGTGTATTTGGCACAACAATCAGCCCTTATTTATTCTTTTGGCAAGCGGGTGAAGAAGTTGAAGACATACAAGCCAGTGAATCACGAAAGAGCCTGATAGAAGCGCCTGAACAAGCAACCAGACAACTTAAACGCATCAAATGGGATACGTTTATTGGCATGGGCTTCTCTAATATTATCGCCTTCTTCATTATCCTAACAACTGCTGCAACGCTATTTCCTGCAGGCATCCATAACATTCAAACCTCGGCTGAAGCTGCAGCGGCACTCAGACCTATTGCAGGTGAATTTGCCTTTTTATTATTCGCATTAGGTATTTTAGGCACAGGCTTACTTGCCATTCCTGTTCTCGCAGGCTCGGCAGCCTATGCATTAGCTGAGCTGATTCATAAGCCAGCCAGCTTAAGCTTAAAGCCAGCAGCGGCTAAACACTTTTACGCCATCATCTCGATTGCGACGCTACTCGGTGTCGCTTTGGTGTTTAGCGGGATTGATCCAATTAAAGCATTGCTATGGAGTGCTGTGATTAATGGCGTGGTGGCTGTGCCGATTATGATCACCTTAATGCGCATGGCATCAAAAACCTCAATCATGGGGACATTTGTAATAGGAACAAAAACGAAAGTACTAGGATGGATGGCAACAGCACTTATGACCGTCGCTGCCACTATTTTAATTTGGGTTTATATAAGATAAGAAATAATGTTTTACTTAATGAGCCAGCCACGCACCTGCTTTAAGGACTGAAGGCCAGCCCAAGCACCCAAGGCGATTCTAGCCATAACCACAGGCTTAAGCCATGTAAGCAAACCACCCCCTGCAATCAATAACAAAGGATGGCGACGCAAAAAATGAATCCCTGATAGTGCACGATCAACAAGCTTTAGTTTTTGGTGCCAAAAGCGCATATTGCCAGCCAGCACTTGGCGATGCGATGCAGCCTCTAGCTGAAGCTTAGCGCGCCGCTCCTCAAGTTGATCTAGCTTACGACTCATCTTCACCCGTCGAAGTTAATCTAACGTGATCTTTAGCAAGCTCAGCTAAACTCGCCTCAAAGGTAGCAGGCATTTTCTTAATCGCACTCATTGCGCGTATCAGTAATAGACCACCCACACCTAAAAATAGGCCAGTGACTGTGCCTAGCGCAAGCAAACGATGCGTGTCCCAGAAGATTACGACAATGAAAATGCTTAATAGCAGGACGCCGAAGCATATTAAAAACAGTGAAACTATCACGGTAATGAGTAAAGAAAAAACACGCTCACGCGCAATCTCAATATCTGCAGAAAGCAAATGCAGGCGATTGTAGACAATCGCCACCACAGTAGCCGTTAAGGTCTTAAGTGAATCTAGTAAACCTTCGCCAGAGGCTTGATGATCAGATTGTTCTGCCAACATCGTCTCCCTTGAGATTAACGCTTACCAATCAACAGGCCCACAAGCAATCCAACGCCAGCAGCAACGCCAATGGCTTTCCATGGGTTCTCGTGCACATATTCATCTGCCGACTTAGCAGCAGCCTTACCCTTTTCAATCAAGTCGCCCTGTGCCTCCGCAAGCTTGCCCTTAGCATTAGCGAGCGATGACTCAGCCTGTGAGCGTAAATTAGCCAATGCAACATCACCTTGATCTGTTGTCGCTTTAATCAACGCTTCTGCATCCGCAATCACTAACTTAAAGTCCGCAATCAGTTGCTCTTTACTCACCTCAGCAGGTGTTGTCTTCTGTGCCTTAGCCATAATTTTCCTCTCATCACAAACGTTTCGCTTACCAATATACGCTTAAGCAAGGGCTTGATGTTGATACATATCAAATCAAGCTAACTGTCCTTGAGTGCACGGATGCATGGAAGGTTACGCCACCAACCATAGGCGTCCATGCCGCAGCCAAACACATAGCGATTAGGCAACTCAAGCCCCACAAAATCCGCCCTAATCGGCTTGTCCTGGTCGAGTATCTTTTCACTCAAGACGGCCACCAATACCTGCTCGGCGCCCATCGCCAAACACCTAGCCTTAATCTCGGCCAAGGTGATGCCCTCATCCAAGATGTCGTCCAAGAGCAAGACCACCCTGCCCCTAACCTTGTCGCTGGGCTCAACGCGCCAGACTAAATCCTGACCAATGGTGCCGTGATAGCGACTGGCCTGCACGTAATCGAACTCTAAAGGGAAATTAAGCTGGGGCAACAACTGGCCAGTAAACACCACCGCCCCGCCCATCACGCTCATGACGACGGGGTTAGTCTTGCTTAAGACTTGCGTGATTTCTGACGCAAGCTGCCCAACCGCGGTTGTAACCTCCAGCTCACTGTAGATCAGCTCAGAACTTGCGAGGATGCTCTGCGGATCCTGCATAGCTAGCGAGAACCAAAGCCAGTTAATACGGTACGTATCGTCTTGTACCAGATAAGTAGATCAAGCCATAGCGAGAAGTGCTTGATGTAATAGAAGTCGTACTCGAGCTTCTCCTTCATGTCGCCCACCCCTGCAGCGTAACCGTGCATCACCTGCGCCCACCCGGAGATCCCAGGCCGAACGACGTGGCGGTAGAGGAAGAAAGGTACCTCGCGGTCGTACCAATTTGCAAGCGTCTCTGATTCAGGCCTCGGTCCTATGAGGCTCATCTCACCCTTAAGCACATTCCAAAACTGGGGTAACTCATCTAGGCGGTACTTGCGGATCACCATGCCCACCCTGGTGATGCGATGGCTCTCGCCCTCCTCCGTGAAGGCTTCACCGCCGTGGTTAACGGTCATGCTCCTAAACTTGACGACGTTAAACCACTCGCCGTTAAAGCCCATCCTGCGCTGTATAAAGAATGCGCCACCGGGGCTATCGAACACCACCCAGAGGGTGATGGCGGCGATGAGCGGAATGGTGACTGGGGAGACCAACAATAAAAATAGGACGTCCAGTAGGCGCTTGAGGTTCTGATGGAACAGGGACGGCGACAGGTCACCGAAGTCATTCTCGATCAGGTGGCGCACGTTGACCTTGCCGGTGATTGACTCCTGGAGCTGCATCGCGTTGTAGACGGGGATGCGCCTAAGGGCGCACTGGGACAGGAAGCGCTGCCAGTCCTCGGTCATAAGGCCCGACTGCATGTCGGCGACCACCCCAGCCACCTCGCCCTCAGGTAATAAAGGCTTATCGAGCCTTGTAAACGTGTAGTGGTCGGAATTTTTAAACTGATTACCTTCACCAACCGGGACAGTAAACAGGTTTAATTGACGGCTGCGACGGCTAAAGCGATGCTGGAACGCGAGCAGCAGGATGGTGAGCAGGAGGCCGATCAGGATGAGCTTCACCGAGTAGGCGGCGCGAAGGATGAGCACCAGGGTGAGCACAACGCCGAAGACACTAAACGAGATCGGCAGGATAAAAGCGACCGGATTACGTTGGGGGAAGCGTTCGAAGCGCCTGAGCATGAGGGCCGCGACATAGAAGCCCAGGCCATCCATAGCCATGGAGACCGACGTCGTATCAAGCCAGTAGGTGGTGCCCCAGCACCCCCACCCCAGAACAAGGAGCGGCGGGACAAACGAGACCAGCAGGACTCCGACCAGCGCGAAGGGGTAGAACAGGAAGGGATTAGATTTCTTGATGTGCAGTGCCATGGGTAACTTAATCAAACCGTTATGCACATGATATCACGACGGGGGCGAGATGTCGGCGGGCCGATAAACGGGATTAGCGTGCGTCAGCGGGAGCCAAAACCCGTCAATACCGTCTTGATGGTCTTGTAAAATCAGCAAATCCAGCCACAGCGAAAAGTTCTTAATGTAGAAGAAGTCATAGGCAAGCTTATCCTTCATATCATCGACCCCTGCTAAGTTAGGTTGATTTTATATTAATTAAAGAATGACAGTTATGAGAGAATACATCTGTTTATCAACAAATGTTTAATGAAAGAACAAAATGACCAGTAAACAAAATAAACTTGCAATTATTGGCCCTGAATTTTTTTCCTACGCGAATGCAATAGTTCATGAAATAAACCGCCGAGGAACTTCATGCACATTTTTTGATGAAAGACACTCCAACACTACTTTATCCAAGATTTTATATCGACTACAGCTCGGCTTTCTTTTAAAGAAAAAAAGGAAACTTCATCTGGATAATATTATTAACTCGATTATCTCAAACAAAGTTACTGATGCGATTCTCATTTCACCAGAAGTAGCTAATAAACCATTTGTAATTGATTTGAAAAAAGCAGGTGTTAGGGTTCATTTATACGTCTGGGATTCTTTCCGCAATAAAAAATCATGCTTTACATTACTCAATAATATTAAAAATGTTGCAAGCTTCGATCCAACAGACTGCAAGAATCACTCGCTCACGTACATCCCACTTTTTGCAGAAAGAGCTTTTCGTGCTAATCAACCTATTAAAAGTCGTAAAAAACTCATAATTTTTAGTGGCACACTTCACTCTAACAGACCAGAACTACTAATAAAGCTAGAAAAGATACTTAAAAATAATGGGTTTTCATTTTTAATGCTAGCTTACTATTACACAAAATGGCTCTACGTTATAAAATCGTTAAAGAATCCAAGCATTCTTAGGTATCTATTCAAATTCTCAATTTCAGGATTCACAAAAAAGCAAATCGCAAAAAAATTTTTTGAATCTAAAGCAGTTATCGATTTCCATCATAATAGCCAAGATGGGTTGACATCCAGAACATTTGAGGCACTAAGAGCAGGGTGCTGGTTAATATCTTTTAACAAAAGTGTTGAGTTTTTACCAGAAAATCTCAGAAAGAGAGTCATATATCTAGAAGAAATTAACCAGCTATCTGATAACTTATCCAAGCTAAAAGAAAATTTAACTGATTTGAATATGGAGGATGATTATTACCTGTCATTAGAAAGATTTGTCGATGATTTACTAATCTTCATTCAAAAAAACAAGAGTGCTATCCAATGAATCTAGCGCTAGTTTCTGTTTTTTTTGGAAGCAGCCTAACACTAGCTCAAGTCTATTTGTTATCAAGGCTTTTAGATATAAATACTTACGTTAACGCAAGAGCCATAATAAATACAATGAACAATCTTGCACCCATTCTCTGCCTGGGATTTGACAACGGAGCTCCAATACTAAAAAAAGGCCATTGTTCAAAGGGTTTTTATTGGAATCTTCTTGTTTTGAATTTTTTTATATTTGTTGTATTTTTGTTTGTAGCAATCTCTCTAACCAACACACCTAAAACACAGAGTATATTTTTCGGAATATCGGCTTCATGCACACTAGCGTGTACGATTGTTATTGCAAACCACATAAGGTCAAGCGGCGATACTAGGAAGTATTTTTTGAGTGTTAATGTTTATGATCGAATTGTCAGAACATCAATTATAACCGGCACTGCATTACTGCTGCAGGAACTGACGAGCTGGGCAACAACTGTTTGCATAATGAGTGGAATTTATGCCCTATATGTAACATGGATAACGAGAACCAAAATTGACATAAACTATCGCAAGTTTTTTGAGCAGCTTCAAACTTCTGTTCCATTTATATTCGCATCATTAAGTATTGTTGTAGTATCACGAACACCATTTTATGCAGCATATTTTTTTGACAAAAGTGGATATGCTGCAAAATTAGACTTTTATTTACTAATTTCGCTATTTATTCTTATACCGGCCCTTAATCAATCAAAAATTCAAGAAGCAAAATCGGAGGCCAATTTACTAACATATATGAATTACATGCGACAAGGCTGGAACCATGTCTTCACACAAGAACTTTTTATTTTAGTTTTAATGTTCACACTGGCTTGGTCAGCAGTTATCTTTGAAAAAGCCAACATTAGCGACATTAAAAGTATATTCATACCCATACTCAGTGGCATGGTGTTAATTAGTTCAACACCAAATTATATTCAACTAATTTGTTTTAAGTTAAAAAGAAAGAAAGCAATTTACTATTCTCTGGTTTTTATGCTCTTAACACTGCTAATTTACACCCCTAAATTACTTATTAATAACACATCAACAACCTCACTATTTCTACTATCTGCAACAAGCTATGTATTATTTGGATTCTTTGTAGCAAAAAAATTGCATTTAGGGCTGAATAAATTTTTTCGGTTAGGTAGAACCGTCTTTCTAATTGCGCTTCTCACATGCGCCAACCTTTTCATTTAGCGCAAATTTTAATATTTCAAATTCATCTAAATTCATTCTTGATGCTTATGAGGTAATCACTTAAAAAATAGACCCCATCATAGCACCCACCCCTATAATTAATAGGGAAAAATGATTCTTTTTGAAACTTCGCAGCGTCTTCGATGATTTTTTTATTAGGTCCTCTTTTTTTGTTATTTTTACAGGTGGTTATAAAATCTTTCATATTTAATGAGACACCCTTAATCAACTGGTAATAAGCTTTTCCAAGCAAATACACTGGAACACCTTGAAGCAAAGATTCGATACCAGCATTAGAGTTAACCGTAATAACCCCATTTACTAATTGCAAACTCTCATCAAGTAACATTTCATCAACATTAATTATGCGGTCATGATAAAGCTCTTTAATTTCATTAAAGAGCTTGTCTTTTTTTTCTAGCGGATGGTTTCTCCAGAGTAAAGTAATCTGGCTTGATGCACTTAACAACTCACAGAGTTGAAGGTGGATAATTTCGTCATCGACTCCAAAGTGAGTCGAGTTAACATCGCTTGAAACTTGACTAACAAACATCACATACATGCGTCCATCGTCTTTAAAGAATTTGGCCTTGGATCTCCCAAAATCGAATCTGTTAGTAATCTTAGAGATGATCTTTTGAAACCCATTAAAGGCGGCCAACCAATACTCTTCCAAATCACCTAAGCCTCCAGTTAACCTTGCGAAACACAACCAAATAAGGTCAACCCATAAGAGTAAATTCTTGAATATTAGAGGCATGCGACGATGCAAGTAAAAGTTATGCCCTATAGTTTTTGCTTTGTTTGCCTCTTTTAAAATCTGACTGAATTTAAGGCGTGTGATTGATGAGTTCGCGTTAACCCCATCTCTATCTATGTAAACATAGCCTGGCGGACCTGCTTCAAAATACAAAATCCTAGTTTGAGGTGAATACTGAGTTAAAACATTTATTATGGCTTGCTCGAACAGCCTATATTCGCCTGGCAAGATTACGACATCTAATTTATTGAGGTCAGCTAACTCAGTTAAAAATTTATTTTTATAGGCACTATAAATTTTGTTGAGCTTTAATAATCTTTCTCTGCAAGAAGCCTGAGATTTGTAGAATCCAAAATCAACCTTGTCTGATAGTGTCGTATAGTTGCGCTTTAATATTGCTGTTAGTCTGCTTAGGGATAAACTAGAAGATTTGATATCGGGAATAAGCTTCGCATAAATTGAAGCACTAGGCCTTAGGTAGATATGGTGACATTCAATGTCACTGACTATAGACAGCTCTTTTGTGATGGCGGTATAGAATTGAACATAAGATATATCATGCCCAATAAAAAGTATTTTCATAACCTACTTCTGACTGCTTGAGACTTCGGTGGAGCGATGATTGTACCTGCTTTATAGTGGCCTTTTACAACTGAATTTGCACCTACCACGCAACCTTTTTCTAGAACTGCCCCAGGGAGAATGACAGCACCATACCCAATAAAACAGTTATCCCCTATTGATACTGGCTTCTCTTCAATCTGCCAATCAGAAAAAGGGCTGATATCGCCTTTCGATATAATGTGATTAGATGTTCCGATAAACACATTAGCTGATACGGTTACATCATCACCAATCACAACCTCACTTCCGCAATTGATGAATAGGTTTTGTCCTGCCCTAAAATTAGAGCCAATCACGACTTTACCATCAAGAATCTCAATTCTCCAGCCAGGAAATAATCCAAAACCAGCATCAACATAGAGATTTTTTAATCCTTTTTTAAAAGTGGGACGGCCGATATAGCCTACTCCCTTCAACTTTCCTAAAAGGAACTTATATACAAGGAATCGAAACGCCCAAAAAAGCCTGGCATCCAATATTCTTAATTTTGTAGTCAAACACCCCCCCCAAAAAAATTGACCAGGGATTGACAGACTTTGGAAACATCGTCGTCTGACATACCATGATGAATGGGGATATTTAAGGCTGTTTCACTAAAACTCATGGCCACCTTACATTCACTTGCATTCGCCTTAAATAGATCAATTAGATGCAGTGGGTAGTACCTAAATGTTGAATAGACTCCGTTATCCTTAAGGTATTGTGCCAGGTTATCTCGTTTATCTGTTCTAAGAGTAAAAAAGTAGTTGGAGTAGCTCACATTATTTTGATCTTGCTTGAGGTAAGCTATACCTAGCTTATTCAGAGTCTCGGTATAGGCATCCCTTATTTTTTTTCTTCTAAGTAATGAGTCTTCCAATAAACTGAATTGAGGCAAGCCTATTGCAGCGTTAATATTTGTAAAGATTGATCTTCTTCCCGGGGAGTTAAGTTGATACTCCCACCACCTGGAATCGGTTGCCTGCCGATCGATTCCGCTCTTAGTTTGAGATGGCAACCCCAAATAGAAATGTTCTTTTGCCTTGAGCATCCTGGCTTGATCCGATATGAAAAATGCACCGCCCTCACCACATGTTAAAAGTTTCATTGCATCAAAAGACCAACAACCAAAATCGCCCTCGGTACCGCAAGCTACTCCATCAACAGAGGTGCCGAAAGCGCACGCCGCATCTTCAAAAATCAACACCTCTGGCCCAACGATGGAACGAAGTTTCTGAATGTCGACAGGGATGCCACCGTAGTGAGTGACAAAAATTGCTGACGTTTTTTTAGATAGATGTTTTTCGACCGCATCGAAATTAACGTTACCTGTAGATAAATCAATATCAATAATTTTTGGGATTAAGCGGGCTGCTATTATCGCGCTACCGACCGCTGGAAAGGATATTGATGGCACAAGCACTTCCGAGTTGGGCGGCAGGTCATAAATATCGAAGACACCGAAAATGGCATCTGTACAACAGGCAATGGTGTGGATGTTTTTTTTATCGGTCTTTAGTGTTTGTGCTAGCAGAGTTTCGAACTCATTAACGTAAGTTCCTCTCCCGAGCCAATTAGACTTAAAAACATCCGACAAAAGCTCAACAGAGCCATCGCCAACATTTGGTTCAAATATATTAATCATGGCGCTCTTTTTTGATTTTTTGTCATTGTACATCAGGTCAACAGAAATAAAACTGCTCAACAACGGGCATTAGCGCACCATTCCCCACCAAAATGAGAATGAGTCCGTTTTGCGAAAGTCAGTTACTCGAATGCGGTGACGTCGATGGCGTCCATCTTCAGGAGCAGCCACGGTAATGAGATATGTAGAGCATACTGAGTATCAGATATAAAATTATTTCACATCCTATATTATTTTTACTTTAAAAATTTCGGAAAATAATTGCCCATTTTCATCTTTTGATGAGACCCTAGGCGATTGATTGAGCGGCCATTTAATACTAAGCAATGGATCATCCCAGCGAAGACATCCCTCATATTCAGGTGCGTAGAAGTCTGTAGTCTTATAAAGAAACTCAGCTGTGTCAGACAACACCAAGAATCCATGGGCAAATCCTTCTGGGATCCAGAGCTGTCTCTTATTTTCGGCAGACAAAATCTCGCCGACCCAACGCCCAAAAGTTTTTGAATTTGTGCGAATATCAACAGCCACATCAAACACCTCCCCTTGTGTGACTCTAACCAATTTACCCTGAGGGTTGGGATTTTGGTAGTGAAGCCCCCGCAGAACGCCCTTGGCTGACTTCGAATGGTTATCCTGCACGAAGTTGACCTTGCGACCAACCGTCGCCTCGAATTCGGCTTGGTTAAAGCTCTCAAAGAAGAAGCCTCGCTCGTCACCGAACACCTTGGGCTCGATGATCAATACGTCAGGGATTGCTGTCTTATTAACGTTCATGCAAGATATTTTCTGATAAGAGGCGTTGGAGGTACTGGCCGTAGCCGTTCTTGGCTAATGGCGCGGCTAATTTTTCTAATTGGGCGGCGTTGATGTATCCCCGGCGGTAGGCGATCTCTTCCGGACAGCAGACCTTCAGGCCCTGGCGGTGCTCGATGGCCTGGATGAAGTTGCTCGCCTCGATCAGACTCTCGTGCGTCCCCGTGTCGAGCCAGGCATAACCGCGGCCCATGCACTCCACATTCAGCTTGCCCCGTTCAAGGTAGACCCTGTTCAAGTCGGTGATCTCAAGCTCCCCACGCGCTGATGGCTTGATACTGGCCGCTATATCGACCACGTCATTGTCATAGAAGTATAGTCCGGTGACCGCGTAATTCGACTTGGGTACCGCCGGCTTTTCTTCTAAGGAGACCGCACGATTCTGATTGTCAAATTCCACTACTCCGTAACGTTCTGGATCCGACACGCGGTAGGCAAAAACCGTGGCACCGCTGTCCTGGGAATTAGCTTCAGACAGCTGGGTATCCAGGCCGTGACCGTAAAATATATTGTCACCCAAGACCAGTGCGCTGGGATCACTTCCCACAAAGTCGCGCCCAATAATAAATGCCTGCGCCAAGCCATCCGGCGATGGCTGCACCGCGTAGCTCAGGTTCATGCCCCACTCGCTGCCGTCACCCAACAGCTCCTCAAACCTTGGTAGATCCTGTGGGGTGGAGATGATCAGGACGTCACGAATACCAGCTAGCATCAGAGTACTCAGCGGGTAATAGATCATAGGCTTATCGTAGATCGGCAGTAGCTGCTTAGAGACAACCTTGGTCACCGGATAGAGCCGCGTGCCCGAGCCACCCGCCAATATAATTCCCTTACGTTTGTTAGGCATCATCCCTCACCGTCCCGTCTGCATTAACCAGCTTCTCGAGAACCTGGGTTACCTCATCACGCCAAGACGGCAAGGATACCCCGAAGGTTGACATCACCTTGCTGGTATCGAGCCTAGAGTTAGCAGGCCTCAGGGCAGGCATCGGGTACTCCACAGTTGTGATCGGGCGAATTGCGTCCGCCTTGATCTTAAACTCAACCCCCAGCTCACCCGCCTTAGCCACCACCCACTGGGCGTAACCATGCCAGCTCGTCTCTCCATCGGCAACAAGGTGGTAGGTCCCATACTTTTGGGTGGCGCCAGGCTCAAATAATTGCTTAACGACCACGGCTGTAACATCGGCGAGCATGGCGGCTGAGGTTGGTGAACCCACCTGGTCGGTCACGATACTAAGTTTATCGCGCTCCTGGGCAAGCCTGAGCACTGTCTTTAAAAAGTTCACGCCGTGACTACCGAAGACCCAGCCAGTCCTTAAGATCACGTGCTTCGGGGCGTTGTTACGAACCGCGGCCTCACCCAGCCACTTGGTCTTACCGTAGATGGAGCTAGGGTTCGCCTTGTCTGTTTCTGTATACAGCCCATCCTTTTTACCATCAAACACGCAGTCGGTGGAGTAGTGGATGATCGGGATATTCTTAGCTGCCGCGAACCTGGCCAACACCTCCGGCGCTGCCGCATTGACCGCGTGGGCCAGATTTGCCTCGGACTCCGCCTGGTCCAATGCTGTATAGGCGGCAGGATTCACAATCAGGTCTGGCTTGACGTGCGCGAGCAACCTCTCAATGGCGGCCGGCTTACTTAGGTCGCAGTCCTCCACATCAACCCCCACCAACTCTCCGATCGGGGCAAGGCTGCGCATGAGCTCGTGCCCTACCTGACCGTGCTTACCTGTAATGAGTATCTTCATGGGATTAGCCTCGCACACTATAATTTTTTTCAAGCCAGTCACGGTAGCTACCGGAGAGGACGTTGTCCACCCAGCCACGGTGCTCTAGGTACCACGCCACCGTCTTGCGGATACCGGTCTCGAAGGTCTCGGCCGGCTTCCAGCCTAGCTCGCGTTCAATCTTGCTGGCATCGATCGCGTAACGCCTATCGTGCCCAGGCCTGTCGGTAACAAAGTTGATCTGCTGGGCGTAGCTCTTGCCGTCCGCACGCGGATTCATTTCGTCGAGCAGCGCACATACCCGCCGCACGATCTCGATGTTAGGTTTCTCATTCCAGCCACCGACGTTATAAACCTCGCCAACCCTACCCGCCTCGAGCACACGCCGGATCGCGCTGCAGTGATCCTTGACATAGAGCCAGTCGCGGACCTGCTGACCGTCACCGTATACTGGCAGATTTTTACCCGCCTGCGCATTGACGATCATCAAGGGGATCAACTTCTCTGGGAAGTGGTAGGGACCGTAGTTGTTAGAACAGTTGGTGGTCAAGATAGGCAGGCCGTACGTGTGGTGGTAGGCACGCACCAGGTGGTCGGACGCCGCCTTCGATGCAGAGTAAGGGCTGTTGGGCTCGTACCGATGCCCTTCCGTGAACGCAGGATCGTCGCTGCCTAGGGACCCGTAGACCTCATCGGTCGAGACGTGCAGGAACCTGAAGGCGTTTTGATCCAAAGCTCCCAGTGACGCGAAGTAGGCGCGGACCTCCTCGAGCAAGTGGAAGGTGCCGACCACATTGGTCTCTATAAAATCTTCGGGCCCATGGATCGAGCGGTCGACGTGGCTCTCTGCCGCGAAGTTAATCACCGCACGCGGCTTGTATTGTTCAAACAGGGATTTGACGAGGGCGCGGTCACCGATGTCACCGTGCACGAAGGTGTGCGCATCATGGCCCTCGATGGGCTTGAGGTTCTCGAGGTTACCGGCGTAGGTGAGCTTGTCGAGATTAACGACCGCCTCACCCTCCTGTAGATGGTCACCTAGAACCCAGTCAAGCACGAAATTGGAGCCAATAAAACCAGCCCCACCGGTTACTAATATTGTCATCTAAACACTTCCACTAAACTCTATTGAACAACGCAGCCAAATATAAGCTTAGTGTACCTCGCCAGTCCTGCAGATACAAACCGCAGACCTCAATCATCCTAAAGCGATGAATTATATGCGAGCGACGCAACCTCACGAACTGATTCAGGATCTCCAGATTGCCTTCAATCATCAAGGGGCGCACCAAATCTAGGGCTACAATGTTACGATCATTCCAATCCCTAAATCGACCCTGGATCAACCAGAAAATGCGGTCGAAACGCGCAATGGTCGAATCATTCGCGCCGACCAAGGCGCCGGGATGTTGTCGGTATAGGATCTGAGGCACCTCGTCATAGTAAACTCGCCCACCCACCGCCGCCACGACTATGTAAAGCCACCAGTCATGAGAAACTACGTCTACTAACCCGGCAAATTCTATTAGATTCTTAACGGCCTGATTAAAGACCATGGTATTGCCGCCAGCAATACTTTGTACGAGAGCATTACGGAATGATCGAGGAAAAACAAAGTGCGGTGAAAGACCAGGTGACTTAAGCTGCTCTGTTACGTAATGGGTACGTCCGCAGTAAGCATTGGGTGTAATATTATCCAGCGACTCGAACCACTCAACTGCGACGGCTAACTTTGTTGGCAGCCAGACATCATCCTGATCGCAGAACGCATAGAGATCAGCCTTGATTTCATTATCCGTGGCAAGGGTCAGAAAGTTAATTGCAAAGCCCTGGCAAGGACCACTGCGCAGCTCAATCTTATCTGCACCCCATCGCTTCTGGTAGGCTTTTAAGATCCCAAGGGTATCGTCTGTCGATCCATCATCACTAACAATCAGCCGCCAACTAGTGTGTGTCTGAGCTGCAATGGAATCGAGCTGCTCGGCAAGGAAGCGCTCACCGTTGTAGGTTGCCATCAGGATGGCGACTACCTTAGGATTGTTTTTACTGTTCGTATGCTTCAAGTCTAAAACTAGCCTGATATTTAATTATCAAAGTAGTAACTATTATACCCCCACAACGCATCAAGAGAAGTTTTATAGATTCAATGGTCAGGAAAAAATCCCAACTAGAGCATCTGGCAGAGGATACAGATACTCTACTAACCCGACTCTATCGAGAGGCGCTCTATGAAGAGACCCTCGGGGCTGGCCTCGCTAAAGTCCAAGGACTCGATCTTGATAGTGCTGGTGCCGGCGGGGATGCCCTCGAACAGGAACTGGTACTGACGGGGTCCTTGTAGCCAACGAAGTCAATCTTCTGCCCACCCGCCGAGACCAAGAACGGCTTCTTGTGGTAGCGCAGATTAGCATGGCGGACGTCAAGTACTAGCGTGAAGCTTGATGGCAGGTCCTCACTAAATTGAAGCGTGGTGAGCCTTGCGACCGTCCAGCGTCCCAGGGCGTCCTTTGTCCCCAGGTTGCTCGGCGGGCCAAGGTTGGTGACGAGCCCCCCGCCGATGGGATCATGGCTCATGGCAAAGTTGTGCCCGGTATCACCGCAGCCGACCAGCAAGGTTAGCAGCAAAAAAATTTAATCGGTCGCATCCATCACCCACGAACATTGTTAAGCCTAAAAGGCAAGTTATTATGCAACACATTTATTCAAGGTTTTTTGAAAAATAACACTTCACTTTATCGTAACCAACTGTATCGGAAAGGGAATAATACAAATCCCTTTTCAGCGAAATAAACAGGCCCGCTAATACCATTTACCGTGCCCTAATAAGCAATCCCCGTGAACTTCTTAATGTCCCTCAGCTGACGCTTAGTCGGGCGCCCTGCGCCGCGCTCACGTTTGGCGTGGTCGGCCTCTTTAGTCACCGCCGCGTTTTCACGCTTGGCCGCACTCTCAGGTGTCTCTTCATAGAGCAATGCCGCCTCTGGTGCACCCTTGCGCGTGACCGATAAGGCCTTAACCGTGACTTCCATATCCAACTCTTTACGGCGGATATAGAGCACCTGCCCCACACGTACTTCTTTTGCGGGTTTTACGCGGTCACCATCGACATAAACTTTGCCGCCATCAATCGCATCCGTAGCTAGGCTGCGTGTCTTAAAAAAGCGGGCGGCCCACAGCCATTTATCTAAGCGGCACTTCCCATCCTTTAAATCGTCAGCCATTGCGGTTTAATCTTGACCAAATAGATCGCGGGTATAAACCTTAGCCGCAACATCCAGCAGGTCATCCGTCACGCGGTTGGCCACAATTACATCGGCCTCTTTTTTAAACTGTGCTAGGTCATTCACCACGCGAGACTTAAAGAAAGCAGGCTCAGTGAGCACGGGCTCGTAGACAATCACCTCAATGCCCTTGGCTTTAATACGCTTCATGACGCCCTGGATACTCGATGCACGGAAATTATCAGAACCGGCCTTCATGATAAGACGATGCACGCCGACTACTTTAGGGTTTAACTTCAAGATACTATCGGCAATAAAATCCTTACGCGTGGAATTAGAGTCAACAATCGCGCGAATCAAGTTCTGAGGTACAGCTTGATAGTTTGCAAAGAGCTGCTTGGTGTCTTTAGGTAGGCAATAACCGCCATAGCCAAACGATGGGTTGTTGTAGTGGTCGCCAATACGCGGATCTAATGACACGCCATCAATGATTTGTTTGGTATCTAGGCCATGACTGGCGGCATAGGTATCAAGCTCATTAAAGTAAGCCACACGCATGGCGAGATAAGTATTCGCGAATAACTTAATAGCTTCAGCCTCAGTGCTATCCGTAAAGAGCACTTCAATCTCTTTTTTAATGGCGCCTTCTTTAAGCAAGCCTGCAAAAACTTCAGCACGCTTAGAGCGCTCACCAATCACGATGCGAGATGGGTAAAGATTGTCATAAAGGGCACGCCCTTCACGTAAGAATTCTGGTGAAAAAATGATGTTGTCTGTTTTAAATCGCTCACGAATGTTTGTGGTGTAGCCCACAGGAACTGTAGATTTAATCACCATCACCGCATTTGGATTAATGGCCAACACATCCTGAATAACCGCTTCTATGGATGAGGTATTAAAGTAATTAGTCTTCTCATCGTAGTCTGTGGGTGTTGCAATCACGACAAAATCAGCACCTTCATAAGCGGCTTTTTTATCAAGTGTAGCTTTAAGGTTGAGTGATTTCGTTTTTAAGAAATCTTCAATTTCTTTGTCTTCAATTGGGGACTGTTTGTTATTAAGCTGCGCGACTTTCTCAGGGATAATATCAAGGGCAACCACCTCATGATGCTGCGCCAATAACACAGCATTTGAGAGCCCTACATAACCAGTACCAGCAATTGCAATTTTCAAAATAACTCCCTTATTGTTTGAGGCTTAGGCGCCACGAGTTGAATAGGTTGATTGTGTTGATATGATAAACGGAACATTTCTAAATGAAGTTGCGCCAATCCCAATACCGTTCCAGCTTCATAGGCATCATCCACCATGCGGCCAGCGGCCATGCCAGTCAGAAGAGACATGCCTTCGGCAACATTACTCACCGCGTAAATATTGAATAAACCTTTTTCTACAGCAGTAACCACTTCGTCATCCAATAACAAATGTGCAAGATTGCGACTAGGAATAATGACGCCTTGCGTGCCATCCAAGCCTATCTTTTGGCAGATGCGGAAGTAACCTTCAATCTTCTCATTCACGCCGCCAATTGCCATCACTTCACCGTGCTGATTCATCGCACCCGTCACTGCAATCCCTTGCTTAATCGCAACGCCTGATAAAGCTGATAGCAACGAATATAGCTCAGCGCATGAAGCAGAATCGCCTTCAACACCATGATATTCTTGCTCAAACACCAGTGACGCAGTGAGCGATAGCGGCGTGAGTTTGGTGAAGGTTGCCGATAACCAACTACGTAAAATCATCAAGCCTTTATCGTGGTTAGGGCCCGTCATCGCCACTTCACGATCAATGTTAATCACGCCTTCATCGCCAGCAAAACAACGTGCGGAAATACGGATAGGCGAACCAAAGCTCATGTCACCTAAATCAATATGTGTGAGCCCATTAATCTGCCCCACTTCGGCGCCGGTGATATTAATCATCACTTCACCATCCACAATCGATTCACGCAATTGACGCTCCGGGCAGTTATGTCTTGCATAACGGGCATCCATCGCAGCTTTAACATCGGCCGCTTGAATAAGCTTGGCGCCTCTTGCTTGGGTAATGACTGCAGACTCAAATAGCAATCGTTCCAGCAATGAGAACTGGGTACTAATCCGTGTTTGGTCATCAATATGACGCTGCATAAAGCGCACAAAACTGACTAATGCATCACTCGCCGCATGAGGCAATTGGTATTGCTCACACCACCTAGCAATTAAACCTGTGATTTGTTGATACGCCTCAGTAATCGCAGGCATACTTTCTACAAAATCGACTTTAATCTGGAAGTAACGGGCAAATTCGGGAAGCTCTGCTTGCAAGGCGTAATACTCTTCACGCGTCGCAATCAATATCAGCTTCACATCAGCTGCAAGGGCTTCTGGCGCAAAATGGCTACTCATACTTTGCCCTGGCGCACCGCTCTGCTCTTCAATCTGCAAGGTGCCGTTACGCAAGAAACGATGGAGCTTTTCTAGTATCTGACTTCCACTTTGTTGGTCTGCATTAATGTCGCGCAAATGCAGCAATAAAGTACCGCCATGCGCACGCAAGACATTACCGGCACGAAGACGCATGAAGTCAGCAGTGTTGCTACCGCTATCAGCACTCTCAAAACCGCCGAATAAAGAATTGAAGGTTGGATCTTCATCGTAAATGGCTGGAGAACCTTGCGGATTTAAACCGTTATCCACCATCAAATTAACGCGATAACGCCCTAAGAAACTTTCAATTAACCCTTCGTCGCTGTTCGCTGCTGTGGCTTGCTGGAAAATCTCAATGTTTTCCATAGCGTCTTGTTTTAAGGCACTTAAGTAGCGTGCAAACTTCTTGAGTTCAGGCGAATGTGCTTGCTCAGCATCATCAGCGATTAACATCTCAACCAGATTAATGCACTGCGCATCAATGATTTTTTCGATTTCAATCTTCGCCGCGCCTGTATCTTTCTTTTCAGCAGCGGATTCGCCTAACAAAGGCGGAATTTCTTTGAGCATGAAACGAATAAAGCCATCCATTGCAGCGCGTAGCTGTTTGCCTTGCCCTGCTTTTAAATAAATTGGGAGTGGCTTTTCCGGGGCATCAAAACGGTAAAGCAAAACTAAATCTGGCGCGGCATCTCTTGCCTGCATGGTTTTTTGTACAACATCCCAAACTAGTGACTGGCGCCCACTTCCAGACTCACCCAACACAAGAACATTGAAGCCATTTTTAAAGACACTCAGACCGAATTCAGTCGCTTTTTTAGCCTCTGCCTGACCAACCCACGGACGTGACGCTGTTAGATCAATAGACTTAATCAGCTCAGAACTATCTTTAAGATTAAAGTCCTTTGGCTGCAAATTGATATTGAGCTGCTTAGCGTTTAATTGATATGACATGGATATTCTTATTATTTAATTAATTTTAATAACACTTAAATTTACAAACCCGCAATTAGCGATTCCAGCGGTTTTTAGCTGCCTCATCGACTTCTTTAGCATCAACCCAGCGTTCACCTTCTGGCGTGCTTTCTTTTTTCCAAAACGGCGCTTCCGTTTTCAGATAGTCCATGATGAATTCACAAGCTGCAAAAGCAGTTTGACGATGTGCGGATGCCACCACTACCAATACAATCTGATCGAGTGGCTTTAAGTCACCATAACGATGAATCACCAGAGCATCTGCGAATTCCCAGCGCTGCATGGCTTTATTCGCAATTGCAGCTAAAGCTTTTTCAGTCATACCAGGATAATGCTCGAGATGCATTCCCGAAACCATGGCACCATCGTTCAAATCACGCACTTGCCCAACAAAAGAAACTAAAGCGCCCACTTCTGGATGCGCTAAACGCATTTGAGTAAGCTCGGCGCCGGCATCAAAGTCTTCTGTTTGAACGGAAATTCTCACCAATAATTTACTTTAAATAAATAAACTAACCACCTGTTACAGGTGGAAAAAATGCAACTTCATCACCAGACTTAATTCTGGCATCGTTATCAACTAATGTATGATTAATGGCAGCGCGAACAGTCTGTTTATCTGAAAATAAATTAGCCCAAGTTTCACCACGTTGCGCCAACAAAACTTTTAACTCAGCGATTGTTTCAATATCGGATGGCAACTCAATCTCTTCGGTTGAGTAGTTCAATGACTCTTTTAATCGCGCGAAATAAAATACTTTAATCAAACTCATTATTAATACACTTCATCTTCGCCTAGCACATCAGAATCGGTGACTGCGCCGCGCTTACCGCTGACGGCCTGCCCCATGAGCTGAATAAGTTTTTGTTTATGCTTTTCATCGTTCATCAAACTAGAACTAAAAGTAATGCCAAATTTAGCCGCATATTGTTGGACTAACATAATCACAACGCTTTCACCTGCACCCATCTCTTCACTCATGGTCTTCTCCTAATTGAGCCACTGGGTTGCTTGCTAAGGTATTAGTCAGATCATCCAGCTCATCCATTGGCAATGCTAACGTTTCAGCCTCCCCAGCCAATTCAACACGTTCAATTTGTGAGAATCTGCGTGAAATCTTCTGACTCGTCGTTTGAACATCTTGGGCATCTTCATGCGCCTGACGAATATGATCGGCTAATTTCTTCATGCGCGTATCAAAGCGACCAAACTCTTTACCCAATTTACCCAATTCGTCTTTAATAATATGGACTTGTTTACGGGTTTCTACATCTTTTAATACTGCACGTGCTGTATTGAGTACAGCCATTAATGTGGTTGGAGAAACCACCCACACACGCTTAGCCATGGCGTAATCAACGAGATCTGGATGGTAAGCATGAATTTCCGCAAACACTGCTTCTGCAGGAATAAACATCACTGCGCCATCAGAAGTCACATCGGCAATAATGTATTTGCTGGCAATGTCATCTACGTGCTTTTTAATATCCGCTTTAAATTGACGTTGCGCTGAGAGCTTATCCGTTTCACTAATACCGATTTCATACATGCGATGGTAATTCTCAAGCGGAAATTTAGAATCCACCGCCACCATACCAGTAGGCTCAGGTAAGAATAAAGCGCAATCAACACGCGTGCCATTCGGCAAGACGTATTGCATGGCGTAAGCATCATTAGGCATCACATTACGCACCAAGGCTTCTAGCTGCACTTCACCAAAAGCGCCACGCGAACGTTTGTCACCTAATAAGGCCTGCAAACTCACGACATTGCTAGTAAGGCCATCAATCTTTTCTTGCGCTTTATCAATGGTGGCTAAACGCTCCATGACACGCACAAAAGTATCATTGGTTTTCTTAAAACCTTCATCTAAACGTTCAGAAACCTTGCCACTAATCTCTTCCAAGCGGGTATCGACGACTTTACTTAAGCCTTCAATCGTCGCCGTTAACTGTAGCGTGGCATTACGCATGGTCGCTTGAATCAACTCTTGTTCAGCCTTGCCCTGCTCGGCCAAGGTGATATGTAGCTTTTCAAGGACTGTTTCACGGGTTTGTGCAAGGCTTGCTGTTTGCGCTAACTGCAATGCCTGCATGGCCTCTCGCGTTTGCGCCAACTCCAAAGCAACAGCAGCGCGGAGTCTTTCACCAGATTCATTAGAAGCAGCATTTAAACGATCGCCTAATTTATTTAGGCCGTCATTTAAATCAAGCAGCATGGCTCTGTGCTTTTCCTCAAGCGCAGGCAAAATAGCTTCATCTTGCCGATGATTAAGCTGGCGCAATAGCCAAAGCAGCAAGGCAAGGCAAAGTAAAGCAACAATCAATGTGATGGTTTCTAACATGCTTGAATTATACCTGAAGCGACCAATATTCTTTGATATCGACGAGGCATTTTCAAGATGAGGCTAGCGCTGAAATATTGTAGAATGTCGGCTCAATTAAATTAGCGTAAACCATTACGCACCAATCAAGTTGCTGAGGAGCTCGTTGTGAATATTCAAAGTCATATTGTTGATTTACCAACCCCTACCGGCGTGATGCGCACTTATGTGCACCGTCCTGCTGGCGAAGGTCGCTATCCAGCAATTTTGTTTTACTCTGAAATCTTCCAACAAACGGGCCCGATTGAACGTGCTGCTCGCTTTATGGCTGGCCATGGCTATGCAGTGTTAGTACCGGAGGTGTTCCATGAACTCAATCCAATCGGTACTGTGCTTGGCTACGATGATGCAGGTCGCGATAAAGGTAATGCAGATAAAGCAGCCAAAGATGTTCAGGGCTACGATACAGATAATCAAGCGATGATTGAGTTTGTTAAGAAACAAGCTTGGTGCACTGGCGATATTGGTGCGATGGGCTTTTGTATCGGCGGCCATTTAGCTTTCCGTGCAGCGCTGCAAGCTGAAGTTAAATCAACTGCATGCTTCTATGCAACTGACCTACATACACAAGTGATTCCAAATAAACCTGGTCAACACAGCATGGAAAATTTAGACAAAATCAAAGGTGAACTACTGATGATTTGGGGTAAACAAGACCCACACATTCCAACCGCTGGTCGCGTAGATGTTTACAACAAGTTAAACGCTACTGATCTTAAATTTACATGGCATGAATTCAACGGCCAACACGCTTTCATGCGTGACGAAGGCGAACGTTATGACCCGCAATTGGCTGCCACTGGTTATCAATTAGCCTTACAAATGTTTGGTCGTACATTGAGATAAGAAAAGCAAGAAAGACGTGTTACAAATAAAAAAGGGGCTAATAGCCCCTTTTTTATTACCGCAATCACTAAGCTACTTTGTTAGCAGTGCTAAGTCAGCTTTTAAATCTTCAATATGTTCCAATCCAACGGCAATTCTCACCAAGCCATCAACAATACCCGCCGCCGCACGCGCTTCAGGCGTCACACGGCTATGCGTAGTTGTTGCTGGATGCGTAATCGTACTCTTAGCATCGCCCAAGTTAGCCGTAATAGAAATTAACTTAGTCGCATCAATCAATGCCCAAGCGGCTTCTTGTTCAGTCTGACCTGCTTGTGGTTTGACTTCAAAAGTAACAATGCCACCGCCACTCGATTGCTGCTTCATTGCAAGCGCATGCTGCGGATGTGATTTTAGCCCTGGGTAATAAACACGTGCCACTTGTGGCTGCGCTTCTAACCAAGTTGCTAAGGCTAAAGCATTTTTAGCGTGTGCTTCCATCCGAATAAACAATGTCTCAAGGCCCTTTAGGAACACCCAAGCATTAAAAGCACTCATGGTGACGCCTGCAGTACGCAAGAATCCATAAACAGGCTCCATGTGTACTTTAGACCCTAATACTGCACCACCTAGGCAGCGACCTTGGCCATCGATATATTTAGTCGCAGAATGAATAATAATATCCGCACCCAAAGCTAATGGACGTTGAATCGCCGGTGTGCAGAAACAATTGTCCACCACCAATAAAGCACCTGCCTGATGTGCCACTTTAGCCAAGGCTGGAATATCACAAACTTCAGTCAAAGGATTAGAAGGCGTTTCAACAAAAAATAGTTTTGTTTTTGGCGTAATCGCGCCCTGCCAAGCACTCACATCCGTTAGCGATACAAAAGTTACTTCCAAGCCCCAGCGCTTTAGAATGTTGCTGAAAAGCTGAACGCTGGTACCGAAAATACTACGTGAAGCAACGATATGGTCGCCAGCGCTACATAGACCCATCACACAAGCCAAAATAGCAGACATGCCACTTGATGTTGCAACACATTGCTCAGCGCCTTCTAAAGCAGCCAGCTTGTCTTGAAACATGCTTACAGTTGGATTGGTGAAGCGAGAATAGATATTCCCAGGCTCGGTGCCACCAAAGCGAGCTGCTGCTTGCGCTGCGCTTTTAAAGCGGAAACTTGAGTTTAGGAATAATGCCTCTGAGTTTTCACCAAATTCTGTCATTTGGTTACCCGCACGCACACCTAGAGTTTCAGGGTGCCATGCACTCTCGTCGAAGCCATTTAAATCGATATCTGTTGCCATCTCATTACCTTTGCTTGTCTCATATGAGACATAAAAAAACCCGTTTTGCGATTAGGCTAAAACGGGTTTGCTTTACTAGCACTCGCTTTAGCTGAATTTATTTAGCGCCCGCAAGCTGAGCTATGCTTTTCAGCAACTCAAATCAGCGCATAACCATGTTATCCCTCAAGCTTGCTATCGTCAAGCTGGCAGGAGGAAATGGTTTAACTAGCCTCTTCCTCGTGCTCTTTAGTATTCACTAAATTCAAATCCATTTGGGTAATGGAATTAGCAGGACGCTTCGCTTGCTGAACATCGCCACGTGCAGACTCGATCGCGTTTAAATACGCTTCATCAATATCGCCAGTTACGTACTTGCCATCAAAACATGAGCAATCGAATACTTCAATTTTAGGATTGCTTAATTGAACGGCTTTCACCAAATCATCAAGATCTTGATAAATCAGCGCATCTGCACCAATTTCTTTACAAATCTCTTCATCAGTACGGCCTGTTGCAAGTAATTCATCACGGCTAGGCATATCAATACCGTAAACGTTAGGGAAGCGAACTGGTGGTGCCGCAGAAGCAAAGAACACTTTATTCGCACCTGCATCACGCGCCATCTGTACGATTTGCTGTGAAGTTGTACCGCGAACAATAGAATCATCCACTAACAATACGTTTTTACCTTTAAATTCCATGCCAATTGGATTGAGCTTTTGGCGCACAGATTTTTTACGTAGCGCTTGGCCAGGCATAATAAAAGTACGGCCGATATAGCGATTCTTAATAAAGCCTTCACGATAAGTCAGATTCAGCGCATTAGCTAATTGAACAGCACTTGGACGGCTGGTATCTGGAATTGGGATCACGACATCGATTTGTAGATGACTCCACTCACGTTTAATCTTTTCAGCAAGGCTCTCGCCCATGTGCAAACGCGTTTGATAAACAGACACGTTGTCGATTAGTGAGTCTGGACGTGCTAAATACACGTATTCAAAAATACATGGGTTGAGCTTAGCATTCGGTGCACATTGGCGTGATGAGAAGTTACCATCCATATCAATGAACACAGCCTCACCAGGTTCTACATCACGCACTAAAGTGAAACCCAGCACATCAAGCGCCACACTTTCAGAAGCAACGATATATTCAACACCCTTTTCAGTTTGCGATTTACCAATCACCAAAGGACGAATGCCATTTGGATCACGGAAAGCAATCAAACCAAAGTTTGCTACCATCGCGACAACTGCATAAGCGCCTTTAACACGACGATGTACGCCAGCAACTGCATCGAAAATCATGTCTGAATTCAGCACCGCACTTTTTGCTGTTTGCTCAATTTCATGAGCCAATACATTCAACAATACTTCAGAATCAGAATTGGTGTTGATATGGCGTAAGTCTTGGCGGAACATTTCTTGTTTTAACTGCGCAGAGTTGGTTAAGTTGCCGTTATGTCCAAGCACGATACCAAAAGGAGAATTCACATAAAAAGGTTGCGCTTCCGCTGCTGACGATGATCCTGCAGTTGGATATCTCACATGAGCGATACCTGCATTACCTTGCAAGCTACGCATATGACGTGTTTGGAACACATCCTGCACCAAGCCATTGTTCTTATGCATGTAAAAAGTATTGCCATTACAGGTGACTATCCCTGCCGCATCCTGACCTCGATGTTGCAATACAAGCAAACCATCGTACAACAATTGGTTAACAGGGTTTTTACCGACAATACCGATAATTCCACACATTATTTTTAAGGCCTTTTAAAAAAAACTTACATTCTAAAAACACTAATGCGACACACTTTAATCGTGTGCTGCTTATTCGTACTTAATATGCTCGGCTATAACTGGTGGCATCCAAGGTCGAGCACTCATCACCATTGCTTCTAAAGATGCGCTAAACATTGCAGCACTCCAACTAGATTTTTTAGGGAACTCGGTTAATCCACTCAACATGACAAATACACCAACAATCATTAGGCCACGTGCAACACCAAATACAGCACCAAAAATACGATCAATCCAACCCAAGCCTGTTGCCTTAAATACTTGAGACAGTGCCATTGCTAATAGACTGGTAATGATTAAAGTGGATAAAAACAAAACGATAAAAGCCGCGATATAGCGCAAAGAATCAGAAGAAATTGCCTGTGGTAATAATGGTGATAATTGGGCTGTATAGAATTTAGCCACCAAGAACGCAGCGACCCAACCGGCAATAGATAAAACTTCACGCAATAAACCGCGCATGACGCCAATCAGAATCGAAAGACCGAGAATTGTTAAAACAATGTAGTCAAAAATGGTCATTAATTACTACCGACTCGCGCATCTGAGTAACCCAAAGATTTTACTTTAGCAAGCTTATCTTCAGCATCACTCTTATTGCTGTAAGGGCCAGCTCTTAAACGTGACTTCTGCCCTTTTGGTGTATCAATCAAATCAACGTTAGATTTTAAGCCAGCACCGCTTAACTTTGCTTGCATTTGCTTTACTTTTTCAGGATCTGAAAACACGCCAATTTGAATAAAGTAATTACCGCTTACTTTTTCAGGCATTGGTTTCTTCTCTTCTTTTTTAGGTGTTTTTACTGGCTCCGGTTTGGCTTCAACTTTAGCTGGTTTAGCTTCAGCTTCTTTCTTTGGCGCTTCTTGCTTAGGCTTTTCTTCAACAACAGGTGCTGGCTCTGGTGCGGTAACTACTGGCTCCGGCGCCACCTGCACTGGCTCCGGCTGAGCTTGTGGCTCAGGCTCAGGCGCAGGTGCAACAGGCTCAGCTTTAGGCACAAAAGCTTCGCCGTCTTGGCTAGGAATAGAAATCGCGACAGGTGTTTTAGGTGTTTGGGCGCTTCGATCTTCAAGCACCATGGGTAGCGCAACAATCATGAATAAAACCAAGGCAATTGATCCAACTAAACGTCTTCTTGCACGTTTTTTGAACTGAATCTCTTGTTCGTCTTGTGATTGCAACTTATCTTGCGCCATTGTTTATCACCCTATTTTGTTTTTTTAGTTTGCAAATCTTGCATGACTTCAGCCACCGTGAAGAATGAGCCTAATGTGATAATTCTATCATTTTCATTGGCATCAATACAGGCTTGATGAAAGGCATCGACGACTTGATTGAATATTTTTATTTCAGCACTCGGTAGCGTAACAACAATCATTTTAGAAAGGCTGGATGCACTTGAACCCCTGACATTATCAATCGTCGCTACATACCAAGCATCGATTTCCCCAGAGAGTGCTTGTATCACCCCTGTAATATCTTTATCAGCCAACATCGCAAAGACCGCAATGGTCTTACCTTGATGGCGTGACTGTTTAAGATTAATTGCTAAAGATTTTGCTGCATGTGGGTTATGCGCGACATCCAAGATAATGTCTGGATTGTTAGACCATGATTGAAAACGACCAGCAAGCTTGACTATTTTTAGACCTGTTTCAATAGCATCAACTTGCACAGGCAATAAATGTTGAAGTGATTGAATAGCAGTTAAAACACAAGCCGCATTATTGAGTTGGAAATCACCAATTAAAGCTGGCATTGGCATGCGCTCAATCGAATATTGCGATGCACGATATGTCCAAGACGTTGCATCAGGCTCCACCTTGAAATCTCGGCCTATCAGCTTAAGTGGCGCACCTATCTTATTGGCATATTCAATGATGGAATGTGGTGGATTTTCATCTCCACATATCGCAGGAATGTTAGCCCTAAAAATACCCGCTTTTTCTGCTCCAATGCATTCACGTGTATTTCCAAGAAATTCCATGTGATCGAGGTCTATACTGGTGACCACTGTGCAATCAGGCTCAAAGACATTAACAGCGTCTAAACGACCGCCTAAACCTACTTCCAATATGGCGACATCCACTTGTTTTTGCATGAAATGCCAAACCGCAGCTAAGGTGCCATACTCAAAATAGGTCAGTTCAGTATCTTGACGCGCCTGCTCAACCGCAACAAAAGCCTTCACTAAATCCTCATCACTCACTTCTTGAGAATTTAAGCGTACACGCTCGTTATATCGCAACAAATGTGGAGAAGAATAAGTACCGACTCGATAACCAGCTGCGTGATAAATATGCTCAAGCATGGCACAAGTCGAGCCTTTGCCGTTGGTTCCGGCAACAATCACAATAGGAAATTGAGGGTTTAGATTTAATCGCTGCTTTACTTCGTTAACACGATCTAAACCCATAGCAATGGACTTAGGGTGTAAAGCCTCAATGTAATCTAGCCAAGCCGCGAGGTTGGTTGGCATTTGCTCAATTGGGGACACGTGTAGAAGTAAAACCCTGTGTAGATGAATGAAGAACTAAAAGTAATAGGTGATGGGTTTACGCCCATCACACTTACGCAGCAACAGGCAGTTTCATTAAACCTGCAATTAATACTGACAATTTATCGCGCATTTGGCGTCTATCGATAATGATATCAACAGCACCATGATCAACTAAGAACTCAGCACGTTGGAAACCATCAGGTAGAGTTTCACGCACTGTTTGCTCAATCACGCGTGGACCAGCAAAGCCAATCAAAGCTTGAGGCTCAGCCACAATAATGTCGCCCAACATCGCAAAACTTGCTGACACACCACCCATGGTTGGGTCAGTTAATACAGAAATATATGGCAAGCCAGCTTCACTTAATTTAGTAAGGGCAGCACTGGTTTTTGCCATTTGCATGAGAGAAAAAAGACCTTCTTGCATACGTGCACCACCGCTTGCAGAGATACAAATAAAAGCAGATTTAGTCTTAATAGCCTCTTGAACGCCACGAACAAAACGCTCGCCAACAACAGACCCCATAGAACCGCCCATGAATTTAAATTCAAAAGATGCAGCTACTACCGGAACATTCTTAATGCTACCCTTCATCACGATAAGCGCATCTGTTTCACCCACTTCTTTTTGTGAAGCTTTAATACGGTCAGCGTATTTTTTGGTGTCTTTAAACTTCAATGGGTCAACTGGTTGAACGTCAGCACCGATTTCTTTGCGACCTTTTTCATCCAAAAGAAAATCCAATCTTTCTCTTGCCGAAATACGGTTGTGATATTCACACTTAGGACAAACTTCTGCGTTTGCTTCTAAATCTGTACGATAAAGAACTGAGTCGCATTTAGGACACTTACTCCATAAGCCTTCAGGCACATTCTTTTTGCTTGGCCCAATCACACGTTTGATTTTCGGTGGAAGAATCTTTTTTAACCAACTCATAATGTATTCCTTATTTTTCTGAAAATATCAGAATTAATGACTATCAATTGCTTGACGTAGCTCTGCAGTCAGCGCTGCTAAATTTGCGACCACATTATCTGGGGTAGAGCTCTCGACAGTCTGTACCATACGGCTTCCAACAACAACGGCATCAGCAATTTTTGCAACGGCTTTAGCTGTTGCAGCATCGCGCACACCAAAACCTACACCAATAGGCAATGTTGTCAGTGTACGAATCTCAGCAACACGACCAGCAACTTCATCAATATCTAGATTCTTAGAGCCTGTCACGCCCTTGAGTGAAACATAGTAAACAAAACCACTCGCTTGATTAACAATGACATCTACACGAGAAGCTTCTGTTGTTGGAGACAACAAGAACACAGGGTCAATATCACGGGCTTTTAACATCGCGTTAAATTCAATTGATTCTTCAGGTGGATAATCCACCGTCAATACGCCGTCAATGCCAGCATCTTTAGCAGCATCAGCAAATTTTTCAACGCCCATGGCTTCAATTGGATTAGCGTAACCCATCAACACAATCGGCGTTTTAGGGTCTTGTTGACGAAACTCTTTTACTAGCGCCAACACTTTACGCAAGCCAACCTTATGAACCAAAGCACGCTCACTGGCGCGCTGAATCACTGGGCCATCTGCCATTGGATCTGAGAATGGTACGCCCAACTCAATTAAATCAGCGCCAGCTTTAACAAGCGAATGCAACATTTCAACGGTTTTGTCAGGATGAGGATCACCCGCCGTAATAAATGGGATTAAGGCTTTTTTGCCTGATTGTTTGAGATTTTCAAAAGTAGTTTGAATGCGTGACATAAATTAGAGCGTAATTCCAGAAAGTTGAGCAACGGTATTCATATCTTTATCACCGCGACCTGAGAGATTAACAAGCAAGATTTTATCTTTACTCATTGTTTTTGCGAGCTTTTCAGCATAAGCCAAGGCATGACTTGATTCCAAAGCTGGAATAATGCCTTCTGTAAGACACAAACCATGGAAAGCAGCCATGGCTTCATCATCAGTAATAGCAACATATTCAGCACGTTTAGTATCTTTCAACCAAGCATGTTCAGGACCAACACCTGGATAATCCAAACCTGCAGAAATCGAATGCGTTTCGATAATTTGACCATCTTCATCTTGCATTAAGTAAGTACGGTTGCCGTGCAATACACCAACCGCGCTATTGGCTGTTAATGGCGCAGCATGCTTACCTGTTTCTAAGCCATGACCTGCAGCTTCAACACCAATCAAACGTACATTTTCTTCATTGATGTATGGGTAAAAAATACCCATTGCATTTGAACCACCACCCACACATGCAATCACTGCATCTGGTTGACGACCCACGATTTCTTTCATTTGGATTTTAGCTTCAACGCCAATCACCGCTTGGAAATCGCGCACCATCATTGGATAAGGATGCGGACCAGCCACAGTACCAATAATGTAGAAAGTGTTTTCAATGTTAGTCACCCAATCACGCATGGCTTCATTAAGCGCGTCTTTAAGAGTTTTAGAGCCACTTTCCACAGGCACAACGGTTGCACCTAATAACTTCATACGATAAACGTTAGGCGCTTGACGCTTGACGTCCTCAGAACCCATATAAACAACACATTCAAGACCTAAACGTGCTGCAATGGTTGCTGTTGCAACACCGTGCTGACCAGCACCTGTTTCAGCAATCACACGAGGCTTACCCATACGCTTAGCTAATAGCGCCTGACCAACTGTGTTATTGACCTTGTGAGCGCCAGTATGATTAAGATCTTCACGCTTTAAGTAAATCTGAGCGCCACCCACTTTATCTGACCAGCGTTTTGCATGATAGATTGGGCTTGGGCGACCAACGAAATGTTTAAGATCGTGTGCAAACTCAGCCAAAAACTCTTCGTCATAACGATACTTTTCATACATGACGCGTAATTCTTCAAGCGCTTCAACCAAAGTCTCTGCGACGAAAATACCGCCATAAGGACCAAAGTGACCACGTTCATCCGGCATATCATACAATTGCATTACTTACTCCTCGCATGAATGCAGCTATTTTAGCTGCATCTTTAATCCCTTTTTTAAACTCCACTCCACCGCTGACATCTACTGCGTATGGCTTAACCTGGCGAATCGCTTGCTCCACATTTCCCGCATCTAAGCCGCCGGCCAATACAATAGGCTTGCTAAGATTTTTAGGAATGATAGTCCAATCAAACACTTGCCCTGTTCCACCCGGCACACCTTCTGCGTAAGCGTCTAATAGCAAGGCTTTAGCATCTGAATACTCAGCCTCATATTGTACCAAATTTGTGTCACCTTTGACGCGAATTGCCTTCATATATGACTTACCATATTGACGACATTCATCTGCCGATTCTTGGCCATGAAACTGGATTAAATCAATACTAACCTGAGATAACACGGCTTCAACATCAGCTCTACTCGCATCCACAAATAGTGCAACCACCGTAACAAAAGCAGGTAGCGCATTCACGATCTCTGCAGCTTGCACTGGCGTGACATAACGTGGGCTCGGCGGATAAAACACCAATCCGATCGCATCAGCACCCTGAGCAACAGCAATCAGCGCATCTTCAACTCGGGTAATCCCGCAAATTTTCACTCGTGTACGCACAAATAAACCATCCATCGAAAGACAATAGCGTAACCGAAAGCCCTTAAACTGTCACAGCTTAGTTACGTTTTTGTTCACTTAAGCTAAAAAATTTAAATACCGTCTAGTTGGCGGTAAGCCCCAAGCATCCTCATAATCAACGCCAGTTAAATACAGCCCGTCGGGAGAGAATGTCGGTGGTGATTTTGTTCTATCTTTAGATGCCAGCAAGGTTTTAATAAAGTCAGGCGAATAACTGCCCTTACCTACATAAACCAATGCCCCCACCATATTTCGTACTTGATGATGCAAAAAAGCATTACCTGAAAAATCAAACACCAGATAATCACTATGCTTGACTATACTTGCTCGGTATAAGTTTCTTATCGGTGACTTTGCTTGACATTCAGCTGCCCGAAAAGCACTAAAATCGTGCTCACCTTCTAAATATTGAGCAGCCCCCGCCATTTTCTCAACATCCAATGGCAAATGAAACCAACTGGACTTACCAGACATCACCGCAGGCGCTACGGCATGATTAAATAATAGGAATTGATAATGACGGCCTCGGGCTGAGAATCTAGCATGAAAATCATCGTTAACTGGTTGTGCCCACAACACCCTTACAAAAGGCGGTAGATGAGCGTTAACCCCTCTGACCCAAGCGCTATCAGGCCGATCTGTTTCCGTATCAAAATGAACTACTTGAGATAGCGCATGAACGCCTGTGTCAGTTCGCCCTGCTGCGACAACAGAAACTTCATGTTGCGCCAATTGCGAGAGAGCACGCTCTAGCCTATCTTGAACGCCGCAGCCAGTAGATTGCGTTTGCCATCCACAAAAATGACTGCCGTCATATTCAATCCCTAACGCAATTCTCATCTTAGGCTTGCCATTTCCAAATCAACAAAGCACACATCACAAACAATGCCAGGAAATCTAAGTAGCTTAATCGGTGGTTTTCCAAGGTAATCACTTTTAAATTCGAAGAGGTATCAATCTTATCAAGATCCATATTCAAAAACTGCTGCCAATTTGAATGCGAAGCTGACTGACGATCTCGTTGTAAGTTATTCAACTCAATGTAATGCAATGTCAAACATAACCTCGCCGCAAAACGTTCAGGATTCATTCCAATGTATTGCAAGGGCTTCAATAAAACATAAAAGCCTTCAATCATGGAAGGAATCGGGGTGGTTGCCATCATTAATGCAACACCAGCCAACATCATCATTAAACGAACAAGCTGTAGACCACCTGCTTGCAGACCTTCATAGGTAGGAGACCAATCTACCCAACCACTTAGCGGCCAATCTCGAACAAACTCGCCTGGGGTATTAAATGCATAAATTAAAAACATAGAAAGAAACAACCAACGCATGCGCTTAAGCATAGGGAACCACTGCTTGACGCTATGCAATAGCATTGCAGCAAGCAAGCACAGTGCTAACAAGACCATCTGTATTGGGCTTAATTGATAAACGCCAATAGCAATCAGTATTAAACCAAGAATCTTAGTGACTGGATGAAAGTGCAAAACCTACACCTAATAAAAAGCCGGACACGCAGGCCCGGCTAAATAATTAAAACTGCTCATTAAGCAAGCCTAGTTAATATTTCTTGGGCACGCTTTTTCTGCTCCTCAAGGCCTTCCTGAACGACTTCTTGCAACAACTTACGCGCACGTTTCTTATCACCCATATCAATATAAGTCGCTGCCAAATCTAACTGCATATCGATATCAGATCTTGGGGACGCTTTAGCAACAACCTTTTTAGCAGGTGATTTTTTAGCAACAGGCTTTTGTTCAACAGGCTTGGGATTAAAATCCAGATTGATATCCGCCAAATTAAGCTCAGTGACAATCGCCTTAGGCTCATCTTGGACAGGGGTTGATTTAGACAAATCAAAATCAATACTTTTAATTAAATCTAATGTCTTGAGACTTGCCACCTCATCAGAAGGCTCCGCTTGATCCGCAACCGACTTATCAGCTGCAGCTGGTCGCGCTGAAAAAGAAGCATTCAAACGATTAAAGTCTTCTAATGATTGATACAAGCGTTGATGTTCACGCTTTTGTTTTACCCTCAAATAAGTCATTGCAGCAAGAACTAAAACCACCGCAAACAATGCCACCCAAAGAATTTTCGCGCGATTTTTTGTTTTCCATGAATCATTAGCCTGTTCCGTGCCCACTGAAACAGATGCGCCAGGGTTTTGTTGTAATTGCTGAATCGTTTGATTCTTAATTAACAACAAATGCTGCATTTCCAATATTTGTTTTTCTAATGCCTGCGTCTTTTTATTTGATTCTTGAATGCTGCTTTCATGCGCTGCTATTTCATCCTGCAATGCATTTAAACGGTCTTGTACACTTTGATCTTGAGAGCCAATAGCAGCTTTAGAAAGCTTGACGACATCTTTGCCAGCATCAGCCACAGCAATTGCCTTGTACTCGGTTGCTTTATTTTCAGAGCTTAATTTACCTGCGCTTGATTGTTGATGCGGCTCATTATCAACCGCTGCCTCATCAAGCGCTAGCTTAGCAAGCTTCGCTTGATAAGTTTCCCAATTTGCATTTTGATCTACAACAAACTGATAGGCTTTAGCCGCGTCAATTGCCATCACCTCAGCTGCTGATGGTATGTGTAGTTTTGCTCCTTGCCTTAAGCCATTAATATTTTTGGCGTTAAAAGCGTGTGGGTTAGCTTTAAACAAAGCAAGAATAGCTTTATTTAAATCAGCCTCGTAACCTGCTTTCTGAGCAATGGCAACTAGACTTTCACCCTTAGAAACTTGGTAATAATCCTGAGCTGGGCTTACGTTCTCATTTTCATTCTCTTGAACAATTGGCTGAGGCACATCTACCGACGGAGATGCTACCTCTTGTTCTGCTGGAATAGGATGATCGAGCAATAAGGCATATTCACGCACAATCTGAGTATGCGAACCACTTAATTGAATCAGTATATTTAGGAAAGACTCGTTAATAGACTGTGAGCTACTAATTACTAACACAGGTAAGCCATTTAAGTTTTTTGCTGCTTGAATAACAATTTGATCGTAAAAGCTTGGTTTGCTTAAGCCAAGTGAAGCATAAGCTTGATCACCTGCTACCACAGCAGACAAAGTATCAAACTCACCCTCAGCGATATCAATTAATTCGATCTCAGCGTTTAAAGGCTGGCCGATTGCAGAAATCACATGCAACTTGCCTAGCTCTGCGGCGTGCAGGGCTAATGGCATGCTTAACATGCTTACTACCAACAACCATTGTTTTAAACGTTGATACAAAACAGTCCTTTTAAACTTTAAGTTTAAGCAATTAAGCTTCAACCAAAATATTTAACATGCGCCTTAATGGCTCTGCGGCACCCCAAAGCAACTGATCACCCACTGTAAATGCTGACAGATACTCACCACCCATGCCCATTTTTCGTAAGCGACCAACTGGTGTGTTCAGCGTCCCCGTAACGGCTGCAGGTGTGAGAGATTTTACTGTGATATCACGCTCATTTGGAATTACTTGCGCCCATTGGTTAGCCTTTGCCAACATATCGTTGATTTCATCTAGTGGCACATCTTTTTTAAGCTTGATGGTCAAGGCTTGCGAGTGACAGCGCATTGCTCCAATACGTACACATAGACCATCAATCACGATAGGATTGTTTTCTGTACCTAAAATCTTATTAGTCTCAGCACCACCCTTCCACTCTTCCTTACTTTGGCCATTACCTAGGTCTTTATCGATCCAAGGAATTAAACTACCTGCCAAAGGCGCACCAAAGTGCGAAGTTGGAAATGTGTCGTCACGCAACATCGCAGCTACAGTTCGGTCAATATCTAGAATTGCTGATGCAGGATCTGCAAGCAAGTTGGAAACTGATTGATTAGCTGAGCCCATTTGCTTGAGTAACTCACGCATGTTTTGTGCACCAGCACCTGATGCAGCTTGGTAAGTCATGGAAGTCGCCCACTCAACCAGGTTAGCCTTAAATAGGCCATTAAGAGCCATCAACATCAATGAAACAGTACAGTTACCACCTACCCAGTTTTTACCACCCTTATGAATCGCATCTTTAATCACATGCATATTGACCGGATCAAGAATAATGACCGCATCTTTTTCCATGCGTAATGTAGAAGCTGCATCAATCCAATGTCCTTGCCAACCTTCTGCGCGTAACTTTGGAAAAACTTCGGTTGTATAGTCACCGCCTTGGCAAGAGACAATCACATCCATGCGCTTTAGTTCAGATATGTTTTTTGCATCTTTTAACGCAGGAGTATCTTTGCCCACTTTAGGACCCGCACCACCTACTTGTGATGTAGTAAAAAACTGTGGTTCGATACGTGAAAAATCATTCTCTTCCAACATACGTTGCATGAGCACTGAGCCCACCATACCGCGCCAACCAATAAAACCAACTTTTAACATTTTTTTATTTCCTATAAGGCTGCAACAACTGCATCGCCCATTTCACTACATTTAACTTTCTTAGTACCTTCAGTGTAAATATCTGCGGTACGGTAACCTTGCGCTAAGGCTTTCTTCACGGCATCTTCAATACGTAGTGCATTCGCTTCATCATTAAAGCTATAACGAAGCATCATGGCAGCTGAAAGAATCGTTGCTAATGGATTAGCAATGTCTTGATTCGCAATATCAGGGGCTGAGCCATGGCTAGGCTCGTACATGCCTTTGTTGTTAGCATCAAGAGATGCTGAAGGCAACATGCCAATAGAACCAGTCAACATAGAAGCTTCATCTGACAAGATGTCACCGAAAATATTTCCTGTCACCATGACATCAAACTGTTTAGGCGCTCGAATCAACTGCATTGCTGCGTTATCAACGTACATATGACTCAACTCTACCTCTGGGTAATCTTTAGAGATTTCAATCATCACTTGACGCCATAGTTCAGTTGTCTCAAGCACGTTTGCTTTATCCACTGAACATACTTTTTTATTACGCTTCATCGCAATACTGAAAGCAACATGACCAATACGGTGAATTTCAGATTCTGAATAACGCATGGTATTAATACCCTCACGCTCACCGTTAGGCAAAGTTGAAATACCACGTGGCTGACCGAAGTAAATATCACCTGTTAATTCACGCACAATCATAATATCTAGACCAGCAACCACTTCTGGCTTTAATGTTGATGCTGAAGCGAGTTCTGGATAAAGCAAGGCAGGACGTAAATTAGCAAACAAATTAAGTTCTTTACGAATGCGTAACAAACCACGCTCAGGACGCATATCACGAGGCAAAGTATCGTATTTCCAATCGCCCACAGCACCTAACAAAACAGCATCCGCTTCTTTTGCCAATTTCAGCGTTTCTGCAGGTAGTGGATCACCAGCTGCTTCATAGCCAGCACCGCCAATAGGCGCTTCTTGCATTTTCAAGCCAATGTTTAAAGCGTTTAATACTTTAACAGCCTGTGCAACAATTTCTGGACCAATGCCATCACCTGGCAATACTGCAATCTTCATCTGCTTTTTCCTAATTTCACTAATTTTTAATTAAATAACCATGGCTGAGCTTTTTGATGCTGCGCTTCAAAAGCTTTGATTTTATCTTGGTGCTGCATCGTTAAGCCGATGTCGTCTAAACCATTCAATAAACAATGCTTACGGAAAGCATCCACATCAAATTTAAATACTTGGCCACCAGGTGTTGTAATTGTTTGCTCTTGCAAAGCAATCTTTAATTGATAGCCTTCTGTTGCTTCACATTCCTTGAATAAATGATCAACACTCGCAGCATCCAAAACGATGGGCAACATACCGTTTTTAAAACAGTTATTAAAGAAAATATCAGCGAAGCTAGGGGCAATAATCACGCGAAAACCGTAATCCTCAAGCGCCCATGGCGCATGTTCACGACTGGAACCACAACCAAAATTCTCACGTGCCAGTAAAACAGAAGCACCTTGGTATCGAGATTTATTCAAGACAAAATCAGGATTTAGCTGACGTTTGCTATTGTCCATCCCTGGTTCGCCATGATCCAAATAACGCCATTCATCGAATGCATTTGGTCCAAAGCCACTACGTTTAATCGATTTTAAAAACTGTTTAGGAATGATTGCATCAGTATCTACGTTCGCTCTATCAAGCGGAACAACTAAGCCATTCAAAGTATTAAATGCTTGCATCTTCTTAGCCCTTATAATGAACGTACATCAACAAAATGACCTGCAACAGCCGCTGCTGCTGCCATTTCAGGACTCACTAAGTGAGTACGCCCACCTTGACCTTGTCTACCTTCAAAGTTACGGTTAGAAGTTGATGCACAACGCTCGCCTGGCGACAAACGATCAGCGTTCATTGCCAAACACATAGAGCATCCTGGCTCACGCCATTCAAAACCCGCTTCTTTAAATATCTTATCCAAGCCTTCTGCTTCCGCTTGTGCTTTAACTAAGCCTGAGCCTGGAACAACCAATGCCAACTTAACATTCGCTGCTACTTTTTTGCCTTTAGCCACAAGTGCTGCTGCGCGTAAATCTTCAATACGAGAATTAGTACAAGAACCGATAAACACTTTATCAATTGCAATAGCGCTCATCGGCGTATTGGCTTTTAAATCCATGTATTGCAATGCACGTTCCATACTGCCACGTTTAGTTGCATCAACTTCTTTAGTTGGGTCAGGTACAACACCATCAATACCAACGACCATCTCGGGAGATGTCCCCCAAGTCACTTGCGGCTGAATCTGTTCAGCTTGCAAGGTCACCGTTGAATCAAATTTTGCACCGTCATCACTTACCAAAGTACGCCAGTAGTTAACCGCAGCATCCCATTGATCAGCTTTAGGCGCATAAGGCCTGCCTTTAATGTAATCAATCGTCGTATCATCAACGGCCACCATACCAGCACGAGCGCCAGCTTCAATCGCCATATTACATAGCGTCATACGCCCTTCCATGCTTAATGCACGGATTGCACTACCGCCAAACTCTATGGCATAGCCTGTACCACCTGCTGTTCCAATCTTACCGATAATGGCTAATGCAATATCTTTAGCTGTCACGCCACGGCCAAGCTTGCCATCAACGCGCACCAACATCGCCTTAGATTTCTTTTGGACTAGACATTGAGTTGCCATGACATGCTCAACTTCTGATGTGCCTATGCCATGCGCCAAAGCGCCGAATGCGCCATGAGTACTGGTGTGAGAATCCCCACAAACGACAGTCATACCAGGTAAAGTTGCACCCTGCTCAGGGCCCATCACGTGAACAATGCCTTGGCCTTTATCCATGAATGGGAAGTAGGCTTTTGCACCAAATTCCTTGATATTGCTATCTAATGTTTCAATTTGAATGCGGGCAATAGGGTCGGCAATACCATCCAAGCCTTTTTCCCAACCATTAGTTGGCGTATTGTGATCTGCAGTAGCCACAATTGAGTCTTTACGCCAGGGCTTACGACCAGCTAGACGCAGACCTTCAAAAGCCTGCGGACTAGTCACTTCATGCACCAAATGACGGTCGATATATATTAATGCTGTGCCGTTTTCTTCGGTCACAACATGGGAATCAAACAACTTATCGTAAAGGGTTTTTGCGCTCATTCAACTTCTAACAATATCAAAAATTAATCTCTAAAATTACCAAACTGCAAAGGGAAATCCGTTACCGATTTCTTAACGTGAGCAATCGTATCTTGCAAGACATCACGTTTAGCACCAACCACACGAACAGTATCGCCCTGAATGCTTGCCTGCACCTTAACGCCGCTGTCTTTAATTAACTTAACAATCTTCTTTGCGAGTTCAGTATCAATGCCATCTTTAATCTTTAGGACTTGCTTTACTTTATTACCTGAAATCTTCTGCACATCTTGATGATCAAGGCGCTTAGCACTATCCGCTTCTTTCTTTTCCATCGCTGGCAATAAAATGTCTTTGATTTGATCTAATTGAAAATCAGAATCACCAAACAAAGTCATTAAACTATCTTTCTCGTTTAGCTCTACGTTAGCGCTTGTGCCCTTAAAGTCGTAACGGTTAGTAATGCTACGACCAACAACATCAATCGCATTCTTTAGCGCGACCATATCAACTTCAGAAGTAATATCAAAAGATGGCATATCGACCTCTTAATTATTCAAAATGACAAACGTAATCGAGTGTTTCAAGCACTTCAATATCAAATGAAGAGTTACCTGGCACCGTGAATTTCTCACCTGCGCTGTAAGTTTTCCATTCTGTTTCGCCAGCAAGACGAACTTTGCAAACACCCAAATTAATTTCCATTAACTCCGGTGCCGCTGTGTTAAATGTCAGCGTGCCCGGGAAAATCACACCAATCGTGCTACGAGTACCGTTAGGAAACAAAACTGTGTGGCTAACGCATTTACCGTCGAAATAAACGTTTGCTTTTTTCTTAACGCTAACATTATCAAATTGAGCCATGATATTTCCTTAAATTTAATGGGTTATATTATTTTGTTAATTTAATAAATTAACGTTTTTTCTGATGCAAATTTGCAGCAATACGTAATCTCAAAGCATTCAACTTAATAAATCCAGCTGCATCTTTTTGATCATAAGCGCCTTTATCATCTTCAAAAGTTGCGATATTAGGATCGAACAATGAGTCTGTTTTTGAATCACGTCCAGCCACGATGACATTGCCTTTGTACAACTTCAAGCGCACCCAGCCATTCACTGTTTTTTGTGTGTGATCAATTAGTGTTTGCAAAGCCAAACGCTCTGGGCTCCACCAATAACCGTTGTAAATCATGCTGGCGTAACGTGGCATTAAATCATCTTTCAGATGCGCAACTTCACGATCTAAAGTGATTGATTCAATCGCACGGTGCGCTTTCAATAAAATTGTACCGCCTGGCGTTTCGTAACATCCACGTGATTTCATGCCCACGTAACGATTCTCAACCAAATCTAAACGGCCAATTCCGTGTTTACCTCCAACCGCGTTCAATTGCGCCAAGATTTCATGCGCCTTCATTTTTTGACCATTTAAAGCAACAGGATCACCATTCACATACTCAATATCCAAGTACTCAGCTGCATCAGGCGCTTTTTCTGGCGAAACTGTCCAACGCCACATATCTTCTTCAGCTTCAGCCGCTGGGTTTTCTAAATGACGACCTTCATAAGAGATATGCAATAAGTTTGCATCCATACTATATGGACTGCCACCCTGCTTATGTTTCATCTCAACAGGAATGCCATGTTTTTCTGCGTAAGCTAAAAGCTTTTCACGTGAAAGCAAATCCCACTCACGCCATGGCGCGATAATATGAATATTAGGTTTAAGTGCATAAGCACCTAATTCAAAACGTACTTGGTCGTTACCTTTACCTGTTGCGCCATGAGAGATCGCATCAGCACCCGTTTCATTCGCAATTTCAATTAAACGTTTCGCAATGAGCGGTCGCGCAATTGAAGTGCCTAATAAGTATTCGCCTTCATATACGGTATTTGCACGGAACATAGGAAAAACAAAATCACGCACGAACTCTTCACGCACATCATCGATGTAAATCTCTTTAACACCAGCTGCGGTGGCTTTAGCACGAGCAGGTTCCAACTCTTCACCCTGACCCAAGTCAGCAGTAAATGTCACTACTTCGCATTTATATTCATCTTGAAGCCATTTCAAGATGACGGAAGTATCAAGACCGCCTGAATATGCCAACACTACTTTTTTAATATCACTCATTACTTCTTTTTCCTGATCCCAAAATTTTTGTTTGTATAATTACTTAACACGCCCAAGCAATAGGTACTCCATTAGCGCCTTTTGCACATTGGGCGATTCTGGCTTCGGCCGCTCTCGCTTAACCTAAAGGTTAGCCTACGCCGAAATAGCTTATGCTATTTAATCCGCCCCAACAAAAGGTACTCCATGAGTGCCTTTTGCACATGCAATCTATTTTCAGCTTCATCCCAAACAACTGAGTGTTTACCATCAATCACATCCGCAGAAACTTCTTCACCTCGGTGCGCTGGAAGGCAATGCATAAAAAGTGCGTCACTCTTCGCAACGCGCATCATGTCAGCATCAACCTGCCAATCAGCGAAGTCACGCATACGCTCTTCGTTTTCAGCTTCAAAGCCCATCGATGTCCAAACATCTGTAGTCACCAAGTCCGCATCGCGCGCCGCTTCCATCGGATCAGCGAACTCTTCGTAATGACTGTCGCCATATAAGTTAGCGCGTTCAGGCTCAACTTCATATCCTGGAGGTGTAGAAACATGAACGTTAAAATCTAACACTTCTGCAGCTTGCAGCCAGGTATTGCATACGTTATTGGAATCACCAATCCATGCCACTGTCTTACCTTGAATCGGGCCGCGATGCTCAATAAAAGTCAAGATATCAGCTAAAATTTGGCAAGGGTGGTACTCGTTGGTTAAGCCATTAATCACTGGCACACGTGAGTTAGCTGCAAAGCGCTCAATAATTTCTTGCTCAAAAGTACGAATCATCACGATGTCACTCATACGAGAGATAACTTGTGCAGCATCTTCTACAGGCTCACCACGCCCCAATTGTGAGTCGCGCGTATTTAAATATATTGCGGAACCACCCAATTGCTGCATGCCAGCTTCAAATGATAAGCGTGTACGGGTACTCGCTTTTTCAAAAATCATCACCAAAGTACGATCAGATAAAGGCCAATACTGTTGGTAGGCTTTAAATTGAGCCTTAATCCATAACGCACGATCAAATATATAATTGAGTTCGTCACGCGATAAATCATTAAATTGTAAAAAGTGTTTAATAGACATGTTGTTTACCAAAAATTTGGATTTTTTTAATTACAAATATTATTCGTTTAAAAACTGCTTAATCAGCTTAGCTAAAATAGCGACTAATTGTTCAGCCTCAGCTTGATTAATCACAAGTGGAGGTAATAAACGCACCACCTTATCGGCAGTGACATTGATTAACAGTTTTTCTGCTAAGGCACGCTTAACTAAATCACCACATGGTCGATCAAGCTCAATACCAATCATCAAGCCAGCGTTACGAATTGTTGTTACGCCACTTTCACCAACAAGCGCGCTACGTAAACCATTACAGATGATATCGCCCATTGCTTCAGCATGGGCACGTAAATCATCTTCTTGAATTGTTTTCAATGTAGCAAAGCCAGCAGCCGTCGCTAATGGATTACCACCAAAAGTTGAACCGTGCTTACCGTAGGTGAAAGTCTCTGCTGCAACACCCTTAGCTACGCAAGCACCGATAGGAACACCTGAACCCAAACCTTTAGCCAGAGACATTACATCAGGCACGATATTAGTATGCTGAAATGCAAACCAAGTACCCGTACGGCCAATGCCTGTTTGCACTTCATCTAACATCAACAACCAGCCATTAGCATCACAAATCCCACGTAATTGCTCTAAATAGCCTTTAGCATCATGTGGAATATTAATCCCGCCCTCACCTTGAACCGGCTCCACCAAAATAGCAACGACATTAGGATTGCGTGCTGCAACTTGCTTGATTGCTTCAACATCATCAAATGGAACACGAACAAAACCGCTCACCAGTGGCTCGAAGCCTGCCTGTGTCTTACGATTCCCAGTAGCTGACAAAGTCGCTAAGGTTCGACCATGGAATGATTTCTCCATGACGATAATTTCTGGATTCTTAATTCCTTTGTTGTGACCATACAAACGCGCCAATTTAATTGAAGCTTCATTTGCCTCACAACCTGAATTACAGAAAAACACTTTATCCATGCCAGAAATTTCACATAACTTATCAGCAAGCTGCTCTTGCTCATTGATGTGATAAACATTGGATACATGAATCAATTTAGCGGCTTGTTCGCTAATCGCCTTAACCAATTTAGGATGCGCATGACCTAAACCATTTACCGCAACGCCAGCTAAAGCATCTAAATAACGATTGCCTTCAGCATCATATAGCCAGACCCCTTCGCCTTTTACAAAGCTAACAGGTTGCCTAGCGTAGGTATTCATCAAATGTGACATGTGGGTTCTACTCAAAACTCATTGAAACGCTTTTGGCGCTCTTAAAAAAGAAAAGGCGGGTTAGCCGCCAAATAATAAATTTATAATTAATTAGCCTCGAGATTATCTCAAAATGCCATTTTTAGCAAGATTTAAGCACCCCTCACCTAGGAAAATCTCATTGCGAATCAAGCAACAAATAAGTCGTTTTAATATAAAATTAACTTGAAAAAAATTAAGGTTAAGGCAAAATTCACACCCTGCCAGAAAATGGCATGAAGCAGCTTTCAAGCCACTCAATACAAGCCATTAATTTTAAAAAATAAATAGAAATTCAGATTTAATTGTTAGCATGATGTTATCTGTCACTAATACACCCATCAATCAGCAAGCCACGTCGCAATTGCCAGTAGCTTGGTATACGGATCCAGCGATTTATACGTTGGAGCAGAAAACACTATTTGCCAATGCTCCCAAATATGTCGGGCATGAATTAATGACCCCCAACCAGGGCGACTTTTATACCTTGGCGTGGATGCAAGACGCAAAAGCACTGGTTCATTCGCAACAAGGTATCAACCTCACCAGCAACATCTGTCGCCATAGGCAAGCACTTATGCTTAATGGCAAAGGGCATACACAACATATCGTTTGCCCACTACATCGATGGACTTACAATCTAGATGGTGAATTGCTAGGAGCACCTCATTTTAGTGAAAATCCCTGCTTACACTTAAACTCGAGCAAGCTAACAAGCTGGAATGGTCTGCTATTTGAGGGTCAACGTAATATTGCGCAAGACTTGGCAAAGCTAGGTTGCAAACAAGACTTTGATTTCACTAACTACATGCTTGATCGTGTCATGGTGGAAGAATACAACTTCAACTGGAAAACCTTTATTGAAGTCTATTTGGAAGATTACCATGTTGGCCCCTTCCACCCTGGACTCAATCAATTTGTCGACTGCAATGCACTTAAGTGGGAATTCGGGGATGAATACAGTGTTCAGACAGTTGGCTACAAACCGCCCAATAGTAAAACCGGCTCAGCTATTTACCAATCTTGGCAAAACCAAGTCAAACAATACCAAGGCCATCAATTACCTAAAGCAGGTGCAATTTGGATGGTGTACTATCCATTCTTAATGATTGAATGGTATCCCAACGTGCTTGTTGTCTCGCATATTATCCCTAGAGGGGTAGATGCATGTAGCAATGTCGTTGAATTCTACTATCCAGAAGATATTGTGTTATTTGAACGCGAATATATTGCAGCACAACAAGCTGCTTATGAAGAAACAGCCATAGAAGACAAGGAAATTTGCCAACGCATGCATGACGGCCGTAAAGCACTTTTTGCTAACAACCTTGATGAACGTGGGCCTTATCAACACCCAATGGAAACCGGCTTAGAGCACTTCCACTTATGGTTGCGTAAGCAACTAGAACCGAACCTGTGAATCAATTTAAATTCGGTAGTTTATGGATGCTGGTTGCAGCATTCTTTTTCGCAATTATGGGCGTTTTAGTTAAGATCGCCTCAATCAAATTCTCAAGCGCTGAACTGGTCTTTTACCGCTCACTATTTGGCTTAGTTTTTATTTTCTCTTATGTGAAAATAAAAAAACTTTCTTTAAAAACGCCTTACCTTAGCAAACAAATGTCGAGATCCATTATTGGATTTATTTCGATGGTCATGTTCTTTTATGCGATTGGACAACTGCCGCTTGCAACCTCAATCACTCTTAATTACACATCTCCCCTTGCAATGGCAGCCATCTTAACTTTTGCCCTCAAAGAAAAGCCACGGAAAATTCTAATCGTTGCACTAATGACAGGATTTCTTGGGGTTACGTTACTACTCAAACCCAGCATTCATCATGGTGAACTATTGGCGGGTGGATTAGGACTGCTTTCTGGCTTATTAGCTGGACTAGTCTACGTCCATGTCACCCAACTTGGCCGTGCTGGAGAGCCTGATTGGCGGACAGTTTTTTACTTCTCATTGGTTTGCACAATAGGTGGCGGCGCATGGATGCTGATTCACCATTTCAATTCCATTACCTGGCAAGACGCCCCCACACTCATAGGCCTAGGTTTATGTGCCACCATCGCACAACTTGCAATGACGCGTGCATATCGCACAGGAAACCCACTTGTTGTAGGTAGTCTAGCTTACAGCACTGTTGTTTTAGCGAGCTTATTTGGAATATTAATTTGGAATGAATTGCTGTCAGCTGAGCGCTGGCTCGCGATAATTATGATTATTAGTAGTGGCGTAATGAGCGTCGTTGCCAACGCACGAAATAAAAGCTAATCAAGGATCTATCAAGCCTGAACGCATTGCAATCAAGGCAATCTCTGCTGAATTATTTGCATTTAGCTTCTGCTTAATATTATACAAATGCGTCCCAACGGTACGTGGTGACAAACTCAAAATCTCAGCGATTTCATTAGTCGTTTGCCCCTTAGCCAGAGACATAAAGACTTCAAACTCACGGTCAGACAACACATCCACAGGGTTTTTCTCACCATTTAACTGCTGAATAGCCATTTGTTGGGCAATGCTCGCCTCTAAATACATTTTACGGCTTGCCACCATACGAATCGCTTTTATTAACTCTTCCGCCGCACTTCTCTTAGTTAGATAACCCATTGCACCGGCATTTAGTACGCGTTTTGGATGAACAGAATCCTCGTGCGCAGATAGCACTAAAATTCGTGCTGAATTATCTTTAGCCATGATTCTATCAATCGCTTCAATGCCACCAATCCCCGGCATTGTGATATCCATCACAACAACGTCAGGCTTATGTTCTACATACATCTTGATACTTTGCTCACCACTTTCAGCTTCCGCAACGACCTTAATATCCGCAGCTGACTCCAGCAACATCTTAAAACCCATACGGACGACTGCGTGATCATCAACCAGTAAAACGTTAATAGGTGTACTCATGCAATATATTCCTTAGGAATGCTAACTGTAATAGAAGTGCCTTTTTGAGGCGCAGAATCCACACTAAATGTGCCGTGCAAAGCTTGGGTTCGCTCACGCATTCCCAATAATCCAAAATGTTGGGTTTGATCAACATCCAAACTCTCCATCCCAACGCCGTTATCTTTAATGTTTAAAACCACATCGCCATTTTTAGCTTGCATTAAATTAATATCTAAACGCGAAGCCTTGGCATGACGCAAGGCGTTTGTTACTGACTCCTGCACAATTCGATAAAAATTAATATTCAAAGACTCCCCTAAGGCATCTAAATTACCTGACAAGTTCAAATTAAAATGGATATCAGGGTTACTGGCTTGCCAATGATTCACTGCATCGCGCAATGTTTCTGACAATCCAAGATTATCCAGCGCACCCGGTCGAAGATGTCGAATGATGTTATGCATCCCATCATAAATGTGATTAGCAGCAGCAACAATTGTTTGCGCATTAGAAGCAACATCTGGCATTTTGCTTTCTGTTTTATTAGCAATACCAACTGCAAAAGTTTTAATTGCAGTCACGTATTGACCTAATTCATCATGCAATTCACGCGCAAGGCTTCTTCGCTCATCTTCAATATGAGTCTGAATGAGTTGCGTTAACTGCCTATTCTCTTCCAATTGCCGCTCAGCTTCCAAAGACTCAGCCATCCGATTAAGGCTATTTCCAATACGATCAAATTCAGGAAGCTTAATCGGTTGCAACCTGACAGTTAGATCACCCTGCTCCATACGGTTAATTGCGCCTAAAATGTCATTTACTGGACGTAATGAATAACTAAGCAACCAATACACCATAATATTGAGTAGCAAAAAGAAGCCGAAGCCTATCCACATTAGCTGACTAACACCTCGCCATGCCTCACGTATAGAGCCAGCAGCACTTGATTTAACGATTAAAAGGCCATAACGCACAGGTCTTTGAACCACCTCAGGTGATGGCTCAACCATTTTAACGAACCATTGAGGTGGATGAATTTCACTGCGATAACGGGAAGGTGGTGACTCATACATGACATTACCGCGAATGTCATATAGCGTAATTTGACTGCTTCTTACATAACCTAAAGATCGTAAAAATGCATTCAATACATCAGTAGTATTACCCAAACTAGGATTAAGCGCTGAGCTAACAATCACCGTATCTAATAACTGAACCGTAACACGAGAGGCTGCTTCGACTCGCTCTTTAATTGAAGTACGTGCGTCATTTACAATCACCAGGCCTGAAGCCAGCATAAATGCTAACGATAGTGCAGTAATCAGTAAATTCAGTCTTAATCTAAGGCTCATATTATTGTTTTAACAATTGAACAGTTAATAAACCAAGACCTGTCATTAGAAGAGACCCTAATAAATGGCTCAACAAATGCATAGAAGCCCAGCCATATTCACCTCTTGAAAATAAATTAACAGACTCTGCTGAGAACGTTGAAAAAGTAGTTAAGCCTCCAAGAAATCCTGTGATGACTAGCAAACGCAACTCTGGGCTGACCATGCCACCCAACGCAATGATTCCCATGGCCAAACCCATCAAGTAGCCACCAACCATATTAGCTACCAAAGTTCCAAGTGGAAGTAATGGGAATACTGCATTAAGCCCTAAACTGAGCAGCCATCTTAGCCATGCACCAATTGCGGCACCTAATCCCACAGAAAAAAAAGCAGTCCACCCCATTCAAGTTCCCTTTTGTTCATTCAAGATTAAAGATTAAAAACATTATTAATTAACAAGTTAACTATGAGTTTCACATCGTTTTTAAAGCTCACCAAACGCAAAAAAGAAGCTGGCACGCTAAATGCTTATATAAAAGCGAGCTTACTCCTAAGCTGCTTTTCTCCTCCTTTAGGGTGCACCAGTTGCACCCATTTTTTTACCTTAAATTCATAATCAAGCTTAATCAAGCTTAATAAAATGCTCCCGGTAGTATTTAAGCTCATCGATTGATTCATAAATATCCGCTAACGCTTCATGTCGGCTAGCTTTTTTGAATCCCGAATACACCGCAGGCTTCCAGCGACGGGCCAGCTCTTTGAAAGTGCTGACATCAAGATTTCTGTAATGAAAATACTTTTCTAAATCAGGCATGTAGCGGGCCATAAAACGTCGATCCTGACAAATAGAGTTGCCACACATTGGCGACTTGCCCGCAGGCACGTGTTGCTTCAAGAAAGCCAACATAATCTCCGCTGCCGCATCCTCGTCTATTGTTGAAGTTTTCACTTTTTCAATCAATCCTGAACGACCATGCGTTCCTTTATTCCATGCATCCATCCCATCGAGAACAGCATCAGATTGATGAACTACGAGCACTGGAGACTCTGCAATAACATTTAAGTCGGCATCTGTAACGACAACAGCCAATTCTAAAATACGATCGGCATCTGGCAACAAGCCACTCATTTCCATATCTAGCCAGATTAAATTGTCATTGGGATTTGCCATCATGATTTCCATTAAATTTGAGTAATAAACTGAGATTGGTGAACCTTCTACCAAGCTATGCTTCTATAATGTGTACAGTTTAACTGAAAAATCAAACAACCATGTCAACGACACTCAGCACTTTATTTATTAGCTTACTAATTTTAACCACGCTCACGCGAATTTGGCTCGGTAGGCGTCATGTCAGCTTTATGCAAGCTCATCGCCATGAAGTGCCTAAAGCTTTTATCAAAGATATCAGCCTGGAAGCTCATCAAAAGGCAGCTGACTATTCTTCAGCCAAAACAAAACTCATGATTGCAGAGAGTACAGTTCAGGCATTACTACTGTTAATGCTAACCCTCGGTGGTGGGCTACAAGCGATTGATGAAATTTGGCGTAATCTATTACCGTCACAAGAAATGTTTCGAGGCGCATCAGTCATTGCAACTGCATTAATGATTAGCAGTATTATTGACTTGCCTTTCGATTACTACAAAACTTTTGTTGTAGACCAACATTTTGGTTTCAATAAAATGACGCGCCAAATGTTCTTTAGCGACATGTTAAAACAGAGCTTAGTAGGCGCAGTTTTGGGCGCACCTATTTTATTTGCTGCACTTTGGCTAATGGAAGGTGCCGGTGACTACTGGTGGCTATATCTTTGGACGGTTTGGAGCGCATTTAACCTACTAATGCTTGCAGTTTATCCAACGTTTATTGCGCCTATCTTCAATAAATTCACACCGCTTGAAGATGGTAGTCTTAAAACAAAAATTGAAACATTACTCACCAAGTGCGGATTTAAGTCACAGGGTCTATTTGTCATGGATGGCTCTGCACGGAGCAGCCATGGCAATGCTTATTTTACGGGCTTTGGCTCAAGTAAACGGGTGGTATTTTTCGACACTTTACTCGAACGCTTAAATGAAGATGAAATAGAGGCAGTACTTGCGCATGAACTCGGCCACTTTAAACATCACCATGTCATCAAAAGAATCGCTATGTTGTTTACCGTCAGCTTCCTGGGACTTGCTCTACTTGGTTGGATATCACAACAAACTTGGTTTTATAATGGACTAGGAGTAACTGAAGTCAGTAACTATATGGCATTAATTCTATTTTTATTAGTTAGCCCCGTCTTTTTGTTTGTATTACGACCTATCATGGCAAACTACTCACGCAAGAATGAGTTTGAAGCTGACGCATATGCAGCAACACACGCCAGCTCAAAACACTTAATTGAAGCTTTGGTTAAACTATATCGTGATAATGCTTCGACATTGACGCCAGACCCGCTACACTCTGCATTTTATGATTCACACCCGCCCGCAAGCATTAGAATCAGCAAACTGGCGCAATTTAAAAGCTAAAATCAATTACATGCAAAAAGCTTATCTTTTTTTATTCAGCATAGTACTCACAATATTTATCGCGAGTAACGCAAACGCTGAGCCATATGCTGGCGGCGATTCTGCGGCTGGTAAAGCCTTAGTGGATAAAAATTGTATTCAATGCCACGCTGACAGATTTGGTGGTAACGGCTCAGCCATATACACTCGTGAAAACCGTTTAGTAAAAACGTCACGGGGCCTACTTGCTCAGATTCGCAATTGCAACACAATGCTAGGCATAAAATGGTTTGAAGACGAAGAATTAAACGTCGCCAGCTACCTTAATAAAACCTATTACCATTTCGAAAAGTAATCGCTTGAATCAAATTAAGAAGGAAGCTTTGCAACAAGGGTTAGTCGTCGCTGCATATGGCAAACGTTATGGCGTTGAACTTGCAGATGGATTACAAATAAGCTGTGTGACTCGCGGTAAAAAGAATGATTTAGCCTGCGGCGACCGAGTTGAAGTTAAGATGACGGACACGCATGAAGGGGTCGTCGAAAAACTACATCCACGTAGCAGTCTTTTGTTTCGTAGCAATGCCTATAAAACCAAAACACTTGCTTCAAACGTTACTCAAGTTATTATTGTATTGGCAACAACACCCAGTTTTTACGAAGCGCTCTTAAATAGATGTCTAATCGCCGCTGAAGCTGCAAATATCAAACCACTCATCGTTTTAAACAAATGTGATTTAGCTGACAACACAGAAGCAATGCAGCTACTCTCTGTTTATCAAAACTTAGGCTACCAAGTTCAGCCCCTATCTGCCAAAAATGATATTGCACCATTGAAGCAATGGCTAAAAAATCAAACCAGTGTTTTAGTTGGGCAATCTGGCATGGGTAAGTCAACTATCGTCAATGCCTTATTACCAAACTCAGCTGTTCGCACTCAGGAAGTCTCAACAGTTCTCGACAGCGGAAAACACACAACTACAGCAGCACATCTATATCATTTGGATTCGGATAGCGATTTAATTGATTCGCCAGGCTTACAAGAGTTTGGGCTTAACCACCTGAATATAGAAGAGTTAGAACATGCGTTTATTGAATTCCGGCCTTTCTTAGGAAAATGCCGTTTTAATAACTGTAAACACATACACGAACCTGACTGTGCCGTGATTAGCGCCGTTGAGAATGGCAAAGTCTCACCTGTAAGACTAGCGTTTTACCAAGCAATGACAGAAGAAATAGGCCAATAAAGCTGATGTTAGGCTTATTCTTTAAAGTGCTATAATCTCGCCCTATGCAAATCACCACCCGATTAGAATTCGACTCTGGCCATCGCATTCCCTGCCATAAAAGCCAGTGCCGCAACCTACACGGCCATCGCTATGCGATGGAGATCACCTTGTCTGGCGATATCATTCAACAAGAAAACTCTTCGGATAATGGAATGGTGATGGATTTTTCGGATGTTAAAGCCATTGCAAAGAAAACGATTGTCGACGTTTGGGATCACGCTTTCTTAGTTTACAAAGGTGATTCAGAAATACTGAATTTCTTAAACTCACTACCTAATCATAAAACCGTGATTATGAATAGCGTGCCTACTGCTGAAAATATGGCTGCAGAAGCTTTCAGAATTTTGAATATGCAATATCAAGATGTGTATGGAAACCACCTGAAACTTGAACGCGTTCGATTATACGAAACACCTAACAGCTGGGCTGATGCCTTAGCCTAATTCCCCTCTTGGGTTCTACCTTCTAAAGATTGCCAAACACAATCTCCATTTTTATTTAAGCCCTCAATATATTCCTGATGAGCACTTAACTCGTCGGGCGAGGCAGCTAACACTTTTATTGTTCGCGCCTCAACGTCTAGGCTTAAGTCTTGCTCCACAACAGACTCTTCAGCCAAGTCCATCATTAAACTTTCCTGTCCCCGAGTCATCGACATATAAACATCAGCGAGTAACTCAGCATCCAACAAAGCACCGTGAAGGGTTCGTTTAGAATTATCAATACCAAAATGACGGCAAAGCGCATCTAGATTGTTACGTTGTCCAGGGCGCATTTCTTTAGCCATCTTCAAGGTATCGATGATATTGCCTGAAGTTTTTTCAAGATTTTGCCTATCAATCTTACCCAACTCTGAATTCAGAAAACCCACATCAAAAGGTGCGTTATGAATAACCAATTCGGCATCGGCTACAAAATCCAAAAACTCATCTACCACGTCTTTAAAACGTGGCTTATCTTGCAAAAACTCCAACGTAATTCCATGCACTTCTTGTGCAGCAGCATCGATTTCACGGTCGGGATTTAAATAAACATGGAAATGATTATTTGTCACACGACGATTAATGGCTTCCACTGCTGCAATTTCAATAATACGGTGACCTTGCGCTGGGTAAAGCCCCGTTGTCTCAGTGTCTAAAAAAACTTGTCTCATCATCTTTATCTCTATTAATAATCCATTAACCTTGCATCACTTGAGCTACACCTCGATTGGCTAACTCATCAGCACGCTCATTTCCTAAATCTCCAGCATGTCCCTTAACCCACAACCATTCAATTTGATGCTGCTGGGCTAGCGTATCCAATTGTCGCCATAAATCGTCATTCTTAACAGGCTTTTTATCGGCTGTTCGCCAACCTCTTGCCTTCCAGCTCGTCAACCACTCGCTCATTCCTTTTTGAACATAAACAGAGTCTGTGTATATTTTCACTGGGCAACTACGTTTAAGCGCTTCTAACGCTTTAATGACCGCCATTAATTCCATACGATTATTAGTGGTAATGGGCTCACCACCGCATAACTCTTTAGAATGCTCCCCCATCCTAATCCAAGCACCCCAACCTCCAGGGCCAGGATTGCCTTTACACGCACCATCGGCATAAATAACAACAATTTCTTGATCTTTATTCATCAGTCTTTTAATTATTTTCTTATCACAAATACAGATTAATTTTATTTACACAATTCATCTTTTTGAGATGTCGTTGTTACAAACTTAGAGTTTAATTTAACTTTACTCCAGTTTGGCTTGATGATCCTCATTCCGAGGACACGTTTTTTAGCAACAATACAATACACACCACCGAAGTGCGAATAACACCTTCTGCCCAAAACGTCTAAAGCTAAACGTTTAGACCAAATTTGATTTTGCACAGGCATGCGATAACAAGAAAAATGCGTGCTAACTATCTCGAATCCCAGTAAATTCAACCAGTCTTTGATACGTAAAATACCAAAAGACTGTCCTGCCCATAAATTTTGCTGATTTGAACAGTTAGACTTTCTTTGCAAGAAACGCCGTAATCCCCATAGGCTAAGTGGATTAACGCCTGTTAGTACAACATACCCCTCTGGCACTAAAACTCGCTCAGCTTCTCGTAATGTTTGCTGAGGAAAATCACTAAAATCTAAAGCATGCGGCAAAAGCAGCAAATCTAAACTACTAGCAGGGAGTGGTAAAAAAGGACTTTCCGCCTGAAAATTTCCAGAACCAACATCAGCTTTCAAGCAATAAGGAATGCGGGATTCACGCAGCAAATCCAGCTCTAACATCCCATATTGCAATGCATTAAATCCGAACAAATCAGTAACAGCCGCATCATATAATGCCTGCTCTTCTGATTTGAGGTATTCACCAAGCGCTCCATTTAAAAAGTACTGTTGATTTTCTGTCATGCGCAATCCGCGAATATAAAAACACTCAATAAAATGTTACGCTAACACATGGTAAAAATTACACCCATTCCAGCATTCCAAGATAACTACATTTGGATGATTCAAAACGGCAACCATGTTGCAGTTGTTGATCCAGGTGATGCAGCGCCAGTCATATCAACACTTCAAAAAGAAAATCTCACTTTAGATGCAATTTTAATTACTCATCACCACAACGATCACATCGGCGGAGTTCAGAATCTACTGAAAGAGTTTCAAACTCAGGTTTTTGCGCCAGCAAATGAATCTTTTGACTTTCCGCACCAAGCTGTTCGTGAAAACGACTTGATTCAATTGCCAAATCTAAAACTCAATCTATCCGTTCTGGACATTCCAGGACACACTAACGGACACGTTGCTTATTATGGCTTAAATCACTTATTTTGTGGCGACACTTTATTTGGGGGCGGCTGTGGAAGATTGTTTGAAGGGACTTACGAACAGCTATTCAATTCATTACAAAAACTTGCAGCCTTGCCAGATGAAACGCTAGTTTATTGTGCTCATGAATATACAGAACACAACCTCAGGTTTGCTAGTTTAGTTGATTCAAAAAATCCAGCATTGATCAATCGCATTACCCTCACTAAGAAAGTGAGGGCATCTAACACACCATCATTACCTAGCTCAATCGGGCTGGAGAAAGAAACCAACCCTTTTTTAAGATGCGAAGATCAAACCATTGCATCAGCTTTAGGACTCCAAGCGTCTGATACAATTACAGTTTTTAAAACCCTCAGAAACATGAGAAATAATTTCTAAAAAAATCAATTAAAATCATAAAGATAAATCAATATTTTTAAATAGATTCTTGCTTGACTGACAGCGTTAAACTTAGCTAAGATTGACAGGTTTATCGCTTCAAAAAAGAAAGTCCTGCATGACCCTAAAGTCAGCACTACTCATATTACTTTTCTCGCACACCTTCATTGCCATCAATGTGTGCGCTGAAACCAATCTGGAAGGCGATTACATCGTTATTCTCGACAGCCCAAACAACATCAACAAGGATTTGATCGATCCGACATTCAACATCAGCCCTACGTTAAAAACAGATCCTGCACACAGCTATTTACCGGATATTGAAAATAGCGAGCAGACGGATAATTCAGCTCCAGACTTAAGACAACGCATCATCAGCGGTTACAACATGCCGCAAGTTGAATCCGACTTCACCAAGAATCATGAGGCTTGGTACGCAGCGCGTCCAGACTATGTCAAACGCATGATAGGTCGTAGCCAACGCTATCTTTACCATATCGTAGTCGAAGTTGAGAAGCGTGGTATGCCCAGTGAAATCGCACTTCTGCCCATGGTTGAAAGTGCTTTCAACCCCCAAGCCAATTCGGTTTCCAAGGCTTCTGGCATTTGGCAGTTCATGCCAGCCACAGGCAAGAATTTCGGTTTAAAACAAGATTGGTGGGTAGATAACAGACGCAACGTTACAGCTGCAACTAATGCCGCCCTCACTTACTTACAAAAACTACATGTCATGTTTGGAACATGGGATTTAGCACTTGCAGCCTATAATGCTGGCGAAGGTACCGTACAGCGTGCAATTGATAAAAACCGCAGAAAAGGACTACCGACAGACTACGCTAGCCTTCCTTTACCTGCAGAAACTCGAAATTACGTACCGAAATTACAAGCAATCAAAAACATCATGACCCAGCCCGAACAATTCGGACTGAATATTGAAAAGATTCCCAACCGCCCTTATTTCAGCAAAGTAATAGCACCAGAACAAATTGATGCAAAGCTTGCTGCATCATTAGCTGAAATTTCATTTGAAGAATTTTCATCTTTAAATCCAGAATACAACAGGCCAGTCATCACAGAGAATGGTAACGCTCACGAAATCCTACTCCCTGTGTCTGCCGCGAATACATTCAAAGCAAATTTAGCAAACTACAACAAACCTCTTGTTAGCTGGCAAACTTATCACATGAAAAATGGTGAGCGTATGGATAAAATTGCTAAGAAATTCGGCATTGACGTTAATCAACTAAGAGAAGTGAATGGCCTACAACCCAAAGGAAAATCAGGCGGATCACAGTCTATTTTAGTTCCTAGCAGCGGTGACAACACAATAAACGATAGCACCGACTCCACTTCAGCATCTAACAAGCCAACGAATGGCAACACAAAAGATCACATCGTCAAACCCAAAGAGACCTTAGCTTCGCTGGGACGTTTATATAAAACGGACATTGATACATTGATGCAATTAAATCAATTAGACAGCGGTGAAATCCAAATTGGACAAACACTAAAAGTCCCTGCGCCAGAATCTCAAAAGTCTAAGCAAAAAAATCAGGCCTCAAGTAAACAAAATCAAAAAAACGTTGTCGAAAAAAGCGGACAGAATAAATCTTCTGTGAAAAAGAGCTCTAATAAAAAGAGCAAGAAACGTTAGTTAAAAAATAAAGGCCTAATTTTGTTTAACTGCAAGCAATACCAATCACAAAGTTTTAAACACATTGCTTATTCAAGCTTAGCTGGCCTTCTGATTATCATGACCTTGAGCGCTTGCGACCAGAAGCAGTCAACAGATCATATTGATTACAATCCAACGGCACCGATTGAAAAAGGTGGCACCATGATTGATGCGCTATCAGGTGAACCTAGCGGCTTAATAGCAATGATTGCAGGCGAATCGTCAGCATCCGCGATTGCGTCAAATATTTTCAATAGCTTACTTAAGTACGATAAAAATTTAGAGCTAACTGGCGAGCTAGCACAAAACTGGGAGATTTCTCCCGATCAGAGAACAATCACTTTTCACTTAAAACCGAATCTAAAATGGGCAGACGGTGAGCCACTCACGAGTAACGATGTCATGTTTACCTGGCAAACAGTTACTAATGACAATACACGTACACCTTATGGTGCCGATTACAAACTAGTCATAAAAGCTGAAACGCCTGACAAAAATACTTTTCGTGTCACCTACGCACAACCCTATGCACCTGCGCTAGATTCATGGTCAGGCTTACACATTCTTCCAAAACATTTACTACAAAATCAAGACATCAACACATCATCATTTGCGCGCAATCCGGTTGGCAGCCATTACTACAAACTTGATCAATGGAAAAGTGGTGAGAGTATTTCTTTAAGCCGCAATGAAAATGCCACTCAAGGCCAAGCCAACATAGATCGCTTGGTATCCAGAATCATTCCTGACCGAGCCGCTCAATTTTTAGAGCTCATGGCTGACAATATCGATTCTATGAGCCTAAATTCAATTCAATACGCTCGTATTTTTCCTGCAAGACCAGATTTAAATGAGAAATTTTCTCTGTATAAAGAGTTAGGAAATAGCTACACCTATCTTGGATTCAATCTAAAACATAAGCCTTTTGACGATATTCGTGTGAGAAAAGCAATTAACTATGCCATCGACAAACAAGAAATTATTGATGGTGTATTGCTAGGTCTAGGACTACCTGTCGCATCGCCCTACAAACCTGGCACACGTTGGAGCAATCCGAAATTAAAACCATATGCATACAATCCTCAGAAAGCTATCGAATTACTTAAAGCGGCTGGCTTCGAGGACCATGACGGTGATGGAATTTTAGATAAAGATGGTAAGCCTTTGGCATTTGAAATTCTGACCAATCAGAATAAAGAACGTGAAATGAGCGCTGTGCTTATTCAGCGTCGACTCAAAGAAATTGGAATCGACGTCAAAATACGTGTCGTTGAATGGGCAACATTCATTAGTCGATTCATCAAAACTGGTGATTTCAATGTCGTACTTTTAGGCTGGGGCTTAGGTGTTGAACCTGACCAATACAACATTTGGCACTCTTCCCAACAAGCACCAGGGCAATTTAACTTTATTGGATATCAAAACAAAAAGGTAGATTATTTGTTAGAAAAAGGACGACTAGAACTTAACCCTGACAAGCGCATGAAGATCTATCATGACTTTGCAGAAATATTGCTTGAAGATAGCCCTATTGTTTACCTTTACGCAGGTTATGGATTGCCAACCATGCATAAAAGAATTAAAGGTATCGATAATCCAGCTCCTCCTGCAGGGATCGGTCATAACTCATATGAGTGGTATATACCAAAACCTTACAGACGTAATGAAATGAGCGCGAATTAATATGCTGAGCTACTTACTTAAGCGTTTATTTTGGATGGTGCCGTTACTTGTAGGCATTAGTCTAATTTCATTTTTAATTATGCACCTTGCCCCAGGTGATATTACTTCTACTGAAGCGGGCTTCAATCCCAAGACCAGTGAGGAGTCTCGCCAAAAACTAAGAGAAATGTACAACTTAGATAAACCTGTCGTTGTTCAATATGGGTTATGGCTAAAACGCATTTCGAAATTAGATTTTGGACATTCATTCGCCAGCCATCAAAAACCTGTTTTTTGGGAAGAAAAAGACAAAGATGGAAATATCTCTAAAGGCATGATTCAAGAAGCCCTGCCCATCACGCTTCTCATTAATGTTCTCAGCCTCATATTGATTATTGCTATCGCCCTGCCACTGGGCGTCATCTCAGCGTTAACTCAAAATAAATTACCTGATCGAGCAATTACTATTTTCGTATTTATTGGTTTTGCTATTCCAGGTTTCTGGCTTGCTTTAATGCTGATGTATTGGACAGGCGTTAGTCACCATTGGCTGCCAATATCTGGCTTACATAGCTTAGGTAGTGACAAATTGCCTTGGGTTTCTCAAGTAATAGACACTCTTCATCACCTAACATTACCTATACTCATTTCAGGTTTAACTGGATTAGCAGGAATTTCTCTATTTGTTAGAAATGGGATGCTTGATGTACTCCACCAAGATTACATCACTACAGCACGCGCAAAAGGCTTACCTGAAAACACTGTCGTTTATAAACACGCCCTGCGTAATGCCCTACTGCCATTAATTACGATCTTCGGCTTGTCTATTCCAGGCTTAATTGGCGGCTCAGTCATTGCTGAATCAATTTTCGCTATACCCGGCATGGGAAAACTATTTTATGACGCTGTACTAATGAGAGACTTCCCAGTCATCATGGGCATACTCACCATAGGCTCAGCATTAACGTTACTAGGAAATTTACTAGCAGACTTGGCTTATGCCTGGGCTGACCCTCGTGTTAGAAAAGGGGTTTCATCATGAGAAACATCTTTAGAAACCCTCTAGCAGTCGCTGGATTATGCATTATCAGTGCTATTTTATTGATGGCCATATTTGCACCATTCATCGCGCCATACGATCCAGATGCAATCCACGTCAAAACCATTTTATTAGCTCCCTCAGCAGAACACATTATGGGTACTGATGGCCTTGGTCGAGACGTATGGTCAAGAATGCTATTTGGCGCACGTATTTCGCTACTAGTTGGAATAGTCGCTGTTGGTATTGCCACTATTATTGGGATCTTCTTAGGGGCCATCGCCGGCTTCTACCGGGGCTGGGTAGATACCGTCATCATGAGATTAGTGGATGTCATGCTATCCATTCCAACCTTCTTCTTAATTCTCGCGGTCATCGCTTTCTTAACGCCATCGATTTGGAACATCATGATTGTGATTGGACTAACTTCATGGATGGGTGTTACACGCTTAGTGAGAGCAGAGTTTCTAAGCTTGAGAAATCGAGAGTTTGTTTTAGCTTCGCAAACACTTGGCGCAAAAGACTATAGGCTGATTTTTAAACATTTACTACCTAATAGCCTAACGCCTATCATCGTAAGCTCAGTACTAGGCGTTGCAAGTGCCGTATTAGTGGAATCAGGCTTAAGTTTCTTAGGTCTCGGTGTACAAGCTCCGCAAGCATCATGGGGCAATATATTAACTGATGGAAAAGAGTATATTGAGTTCGCATGGTGGCTATCGCTATTTCCTGGAATTGCCATCTTAATCACTGTGTTAGGTTATAATTTACTCGGAGAAGGTTTGAGAGATGCACTCGATCCTCGAACTAGTAAGAATTAATAACATTAATAATTAGACATTAAGGAAAGTTACTCATGGGATTCCTCAAAGGAAAACGTGCACTCATCGTTGGTTTATTAAGTAACCGCTCAATTGCTTACGGTATTGCAGAAGCGATGAAACGTGAAGGTGCAGAACTTGCGTTCACCTATCAAATGGATAAATTCCAAGATCGCGTGACTAAACTTGCAGCAGAATTCGATTCAAATATCGTACTTCCATGTGATGTCGCTGATGACGCTCAAATTGACGCCTTATTCCCAGCCCTAGCAAAACATTGGGATGGCATTGATATTATTGTTCACTCAGTAGCCTTTGTTCCTAAAGACGCACTGGATGGCGATTACCTAGAAAAAGTAACACGTGAGTACTTCCGTATTGCACATGACATTAGCTCGTATAGCTTTGCCGCACTTGCAAAAGCAGCAATGCCGATGATGGAAGGTCGTGATGCCAGCTTATTAACAATCAGTTACTTAGGTGCTGAACGTACATTACCAAATTACAACGTCATGGGCGTTGCTAAAGCCAGTTTAGAAGCTAATGTGCGCTATATGGCTCAAAGCCTTGGTCCTAAAGGCATTCGCGTTAATGCAGTTTCTGCAGGCCCAATCAAGACGTTAGCAGCATCAGGCATTGCAGACTTTGACAAAATGCAAGGCTTCAATGAGAAACATGCCCCGCTTCGCCGCAATGTAACAATTGAAGAGGTAGGTAATGTTTCAGCTTTCCTATGCAGTGATTTAGCTTCAGGTGTTACAGGCGAAATTACTTATGTAGATGGCGGTATGAATATTACTGCTGCAGGTATTGTTGATTAACTTTACCAAGTAAGCAGTAATAAAAAAGGCCGCTATAAGCGGCCTTTTTTATTACTTTAACATCTCTAGATTACTGAGCTGCCATATCACCCATCAACAAACGTTGATTCACAGACACTTTATTTTTTGTTTTCAATGTTGCAATGTAAGCAGCGCCATATTCAGCAGTAAGAGCAGCTTTATAATCAGCAGAAGCTGCTTTAACAGTGTCTTCATCTGCATCATGTACCGCAACCACTTTAATCAACAAGAAACCTTTTTTGCTGTCAGAAACGCCTACATATGCAGGTAATTTAGTTGTATCAATTTTAAAAACATTAGACATTGTCAACTCAGTTAATCCTTGAGCATTCTTACGATCAACAGTCACCGCTGGAATCCAATCAATATTGGATACAGCTTGGTTTTGCTTCAAGCTAGCAAGCGCAGCATTACCTTTATCAATCGCCAATTTAGAAGCTTTCTCTATTTTTAAGAAATCAGTAATACCTACTTTAACTTCGTCAAAACTACGAGGTGCTGCAGCCTTATGCTCAACCACACGAGCCGCAACCAAGGTGTTATTAGCAACCTCAACCGCCTCAGTGTTGCGCTTATCATTGAGAACTTCGTTACTAAATACCAAACTCATCAACTTATCATTTTTAAAGAATTTAGCTCCATCAGCAGCGCTAACCCAATCTGTCTTTTGCACTTGCAAACCATAGTTATCAGCTGCCGGTTTCAAGCTAGAAGATTGTTCATAAACCAGATTGTTAAAGTTTTCAGCTTCTTCTGAGAATTTAGCCAAGGCTTTTTGATACATTAATTCAGCACGAATTTGAGGTTTTAAAGATTCATAACTCTGTGCTTGACCACTAATCTCGGTCAATTTGATGATGTGGAAACCGAACTCAGATTGGACTAAATCACTCACTTGCCCAGGCTTCATAGAGTAAGCAGCTTCTTCAAACGCTTTAACCATGGCGCCACGACCAAACATACCTAAGTCGCCGCCCTTTTCAGCTGATCCAGGATCCTGAGAGTTTTTCTTAGCTAACTCAGCAAATTTAGCTGGATTCTTTTTTACTTCAGCTAAAATTTCTTCGGCTTTTTTCTTAGCTTGTGCTTTAGCTTCTGGTGTTGCCCCTGGACCAAAACCAATCAAAATATGACTAGCACGACGCTTTTCATCACCTTGAAATTTTGCAGCATTCTCATTGTAAAAACGCTTAGAGTCTTCTTCAGTCACTTGCATTTTCATAATTAAGTCATTAGCAGAGAATCTTACAAACTCCAATTTAACTTGCTCTGGAACCTGAAATTTATCTTTATGCTTTTCGTAATAAGCCTTCACTTCTGCATCATCTACTTTCACTTGAGAAATAAAATCAGCAGACTTGATTTCAGCAATCGTTACTTCACGTTGCTGCAGCTCAGTCTTAATTGCACGGTCTTCAACTGCTTTAGTAGCGAATACTAAAGGTGGAATACCATCACGAACTTGCTGGGTAACCAACTCACCACGCATCATATTTTCAAATTTAGATGGTGTCATTTGATTCTGTGTAAGCAACTTATCGTAAACCTCTTGAGAGAATTTACCATTTTGCTGAAATTCAGGAAGGGTAATGACAAACTCACTCAATTGTTCATTGCTAATTTTGAATTTGCTATCTTGAGCTTCTGCATTCAATAATCGTGTATTAATCAAACGATTAAGTACAGTGAGTCTGGCTTGAGGCGTATCAAGCAAAGACAAATCTTTTTGACCTTCAGATTGCATCTTATTTCTTAAGCTTTGCATCGCATTTCTATACTCAACAACAGAAACTGACGATCCAGCAACTTTAGCTACAGCAGCATCACTACCCGCATTTTTTAAATAGGCATCAATACCAAATAAAGCAAATGGCACAGCGATGAGTGTAAGAATTAGCTTAGCCAACCAACCTTGGGAATGTGCACGAATAGCTTCCAACATAACGATACGCCTTTAATTCAATAACTTGGATTTAAAAAAATAAACACAATTAAAACTTATTAATAGCATTTATTAAAAAATTAACAGTCCATAAATATATCACAACAAGCCAGCCATAACACGCTGCAATTAGTAATTGCTAGCTAATGTAAAAAAACAAGGGCGCTATGAACGCCCTTGTTTTTTCTTAAAATAAAATGGCTACTTAGCTTTTTTACTGTGCATAAACTCATGCACCTCATCACGATCTACGGTGCCATCTTTGTCGGTGTCAATTGCTTCGAAATTTTGATAAATCTTCTTTAAGCCTTTAGCCTCATCTTTAGTCAAAGTACCATCGTTGTCTTTATCAGCGCCAGTGAACTCTTTCGAACGCTTTTCATGTAACTTAGAGTGCTTATCGTGCTTCTTACGACCGCAAACATTAACTTCATCTTTGGTCAAAGTACCGTCTTTGTCGGTATCCATCACATCGAACTTTTCTTTACAAACCAACTTAGCTTCGTCGCGATCTAATGTGCCATCTTTATCTTTGTCTGCTTGCTCAAAGGTAGTTTGAGTATGCATTTTGCAATGCTCTCCCATTCCATCATGATCAGCATACGCAAAACCTGATGTTGTTAAAAAGGCCGTTAATACTGCCGCATGTAATTTATTCATTACCAATCTCCTTATAAATAACATTTTCAAACACCTTTAATATACAAATACCCACACGTTTTCATTTTGACCTATATCAAGCTAGTAAGTCTGAAATTTAGCAGTATCGACTATGCTACTGCTAAGATGGACAAACCAAGGTATAAGTTTCACACATCACTCAATTATATTAGGAATCCTAATGCCTGAAAAATTACGTACTCTTTTAGCCAAAATGGCCGAAATAGAAAATGAAATCAATCAAACTCTACGCGAACAAGAACATGAAATTCGCTTTAATTTTAAAGGCAAAAAAATAATTTTTGATCAATCAATCAAAGAGGCACATAGAAAATTAAAAGTTAATTTTTTTAGATGGTTAGCGACTCGCCCACAAAACCTTATTACAGGGCCGATTATCTACAGTATGATTTTCCCACTTATGCTACTGGATATCTGCGTTAGCTTTTATCAGTTCTGTTGTTTTCCCATTTATCGAATCGCAAAAGTCCAACGATCAAATTACATTAATTTTGACCGACACCAACTTAATTACCTAAATTTTATCGAAAAATTTCATTGTACCTATTGCGCTTATGGTACTGGCTTAATGGCATACATGAGTGAAATTATTGCCCGTACAGAACAGTACTTCTGTCCAATTAAACATGCAAGAGCCATGATAGGAACACATTCAAGATACCAAGAATTTCTAGCTTATGGCGATGCGGAAAATTACGAAGAGAAACTAGAGAAATTCAGAATTTCTCTAGAAAAAGAAAGTAGTTAAAAACAAAAAAGCCCCGCTTACGCGAGGCTTTTTTATGAATCACTTTTGACGGCAATTCTTGGCGGAGTGGACGGGACTCGAACCCGCGACCCCCGGCGTGACAGGCCGGTATTCTAACCAACTGAACTACCACTCCAAAACTTTGCGCTACAGTATTTAAAAAATCTATAACGTCTTTTTTCGATGGTTGAATGGTGGGTGATGACGGGGTCGAACCGCCGACATTCGCCTTGTAAGGGCGACGCTCTACCAACTGAGCTAATCACCCATTCGTTAACCAACGAAGAGCGCTATATTACAATATGTTTGAGCGTTTTGCTAGCCCCAATGTACGATAATTTTAGCTATTTGCAATTAATGTTTTGTGATTGTAGAAACTTCAACCACTTGCGCTTCAGATAACACTTCTGGCGCAACAACATTTTCAACACTTTGAGGCATACGCTCTAATGCGTACTCAAGAACTTCATCTATCCACTTCACTGGGTGAATGACTAAGCAATTCTTAATGTTGTCAGGAATCTCAGTAAGATCCTTCACATTCTGCTCAGGAATCAATACAGTTTTAATTCCGCCACGATGCGCTGCCAAAAGCTTTTCTTTCAAACCACCAATTGGCAACACTTCACCACGCAAAGTAATTTCACCCGTCATTGCAACATCAGCACGCACAGGAATATTAGTTAATACAGAAACCAATGCGGTAGTAATGCCAATACCTGCACTTGGCCCATCTTTAGGTGTGGCACCTTCTGGAAAGTGAATATGAATATCATTTTTTTCATAGAAATCTTCAGGGATACCCAAACGTTTGGCACGCGTACGCACGACGCTCATCGCAGCTTGAATAGACTCTTGCATGACCTCACCCAGCTTACCTGTAGTAATGGTTTTACCTTTACCCGGCATCACCACGGACTCAATAGTCAGCAAATCACCACCCACCTGCGTCCAAGCCAAACCAGTAACCTGACCAATTTGATTTTCTTTTGCTGCTAGACCGTAATCAAAGATCTTAACACCCAAATAGTTTTCTAAATTATCTGGAGTCACATTCACTTGATTCAGCACTTCATCTTTTGAAGCTTCTTTTTTCGCAGTCAATAGCTCAGTCACGACCTTACGGCAAATCTTAGAAATTTCTCGATCAAGGCTACGCACGCCTGCTTCACGTGTGTAGTACTGAATAATCTCTCTCACAGTATCTTCAGAGATAGTAATTTCTTTTTCTTTCAAACCATGTGCTTTGTATTGTTTAGGCAATAAATATCGCATCGCAATATTGAGCTTTTCATCCTCGGTATAACCCGCTAGACGGATAACTTCCATACGATCCAATAGCGCCTCAGGAATATTGAGCGAATTAGATGTGGCAACGAACATCACATCAGACAAGTCATATTCAACCTCAACGTAGTGATCTACGAATGTATGATTTTGCTCTGGATCTAAAACCTCCAACAAAGCTGAAGAAGGATCTCCTCGAGAGTCTTGCCCCATCTTATCTACTTCATCCAATAGGAATAAAGGATTTTTAACGGCCACTTTAGCCATACTTTGCAGTACCTTACCTGGCATAGATCCAATGTAAGTACGACGATGTCCACGAATCTCTGATTCATCACGCACGCCACCTAAGGCAACACGTACGAATTTTCGGTTAATTGCCTTAGCAATACTCTGCCCAAGTGAAGTTTTACCAACCCCTGGAGGCCCTACTAGACAAAGGATTGGAGCCTTAGACTTATCAACGCGTTGTTGCACAGCAAGATATTCAACAATACGCTCTTTAACCTTTTCCAAGCCATAGTGATCCTCATCCAAGATACGCTTTGCGGCTTGCAAGTCTTTACTAATCTTGGTTTTCTTTTTCCAAGGCAAATTAACTAATATTTCAATATAGTTACGCACCACACTGGCTTCAGCAGACATCGGAGACATCATTTTCAACTTCTTCATTTCAGAACTAGCTTTATCGAAGGCTTCTTTTGGCATTTTTGCAGCTTCAATGCGCTTAGCTAATTCATCAATATCTGCATTCTCATCTTGCTCCCCAAGTTCTTTTTGAATCGCTTTTACTTGCTCATTCAAATAGTACTCACGCTGACTCTTTTCCATTTGGCGTTTAACACGACCACGAATACGCTTCTCAACCTGCAAGATATCAATCTCAGCTTCAAGCAGACTTAATAAATGCTCCAAACGCTGAGATACACTAAACATCTCCAAGATGCTTTGCTTCTCTTCTAGCTTCAACGTTAGATGTGCAGTGATTGTATCGGCCAAACGACCAGCGTCATCAATCGTGGCTAATGATGTCAAAATTTCAGGGGGAATTTTTTTATTAAGTTTGACGTACTGGTCGAACTGCGTAAAAACGGTACGCATTAAAGCCTGCGTTTCATTGTCATCTTCAGTAAGATCTGCAATCGCCTCTGCCTTAGCTGCAAAGCAATCAACAGTATCTGTAAAGCCAACAACTTTTGCACGATGCAAACCTTCGACCAATACTTTTACAGTGCCATCAGGCAGTTTAAGCATTTGCAATACAGTCGCAACTGTACCAACCTCGTATAAATCAGACTCGTCAGGCTCATCTTTGTTGGCTGACTTTTGTGCAACCAATAGAATTTCTTTATTACCTTCGGAAGCCAGCTCAAGCGCCTTAACAGACTTTGCACGCCCAACAAAAAGAGGAATCACCAAATGTGGATAGACCACCACATCGCGCAAAGGCAATAATGGCATCAAACCAGAGTCTGGTGAAAAAGTAGGTAATGTTTGTTCTGTCATGGAAACACCTTCAGCGTTGGTTCTGAACTGCTCACACAGTTCACTAATACCAAGTAATTGGGGTCATACGCTGGCGCTTCAAGTGCCAGCGCAAAATATTTTATGACTACGAATTGCTTAAATTACTAAAAACTTAGCTTGCTGACTCTGCTAATTTATTTTCATCCGAATAAATCATGATAGGTGGATTTGCACCACTAATCACGCCCTCGTCTACCACCACTTTGCTCAAGTTTTGTATAGAAGGCAAATCAAACATAATTTGCAGCAATGAATGTTCCATAATGGAACGTAAACCACGTGCACCTGTTTTACGCTCCAAAGCTTTCTTAGAGATTAAACGCAGTGCCGGTTCACGGAACTCTAACTCAACACCTTCCATCTCAAACAATTTAGCAAATTGTTTGGTTAGGGCATTTTTTGGCTCAACCAAGATTGTCATTAAAGCATCTTCGTCTAATGACTCTAATGTTGCAATTGCTGGCAAACGACCAACAAACTCAGGAATCAAGCCAAACTTAATCAAATCCTCAGGCTCAACATCACGTAACACTTCACCAATGGCACGAGAATCTTCTTTGCTCTTAACTTCAGCGCCAAAACCAATACCACCTTTTTCAGAACGGCGACGAATCACTTTATCTAAGCCGTCAAATGCACCGCCACAAATAAACAAGATATTCTTGGTGTCTAATTGCACAAACTCTTGATTGGGATGTTTACGACCACCTTGTGGAGGTACAGAAGCCACAGTGCCTTCAATCAATTTAAGCAAAGCTTGTTGCACGCCCTCACCTGAAACATCACGTGTAATAGATGGATTGTCAGATTTACGAGAGATTTTATCGATTTCATCGATGTAGACGATACCACGCTGAGCCTTCTCAATATCGTAATCACATTTCTGCAAAAGTTTTTGCATGATGTTCTCGACGTCTTCACCCACATAACCAGCTTCAGTCAATGTAGTCGCGTCAGCCATCACAAAAGGCACATCCAATAAACGTGCCAATGTTTGAGCAAGCAATGTTTTACCAGAGCCAGTTGGACCAATAATCAAGATATTACTTTTAGCAATCTCAACATCATCTTTAGATGATGGTTGATCTAAGCGCTTGTAATGATTGTAAACAGCAACAGCCAAGCTCTTCTTAGCCTGATCCTGTCCAATCACATACTGACCTAAAATCTCACAAATCTCTTTAGGCGTAGGTAAACTTTTCTTAACACTTTCTTCTCCATCAGCGTTTGTTTGCGCCTCTTCAAGAATAATGTCATTACAAAGATCTACGCACTCATCACAAATAAATACTGACGGGCCCGCAATCAGTTTCTTAACTTCATGCTGACTTTTGCCACAAAACGAACAATAAAGTAGTTTTTCGTCTGTTACTTCAGTAGTCATTCATTATTCCTAATTACTAGAGGGAGTAGTTATAGCAAGAATTAAACAGCGTCAGAACGGCTGTTAATCACACGATCAATCAAACCATAACTCACTGATTGATCAGCACTCATGAAATTATCACGTTCAGTATCACGATCAATCTCATCTGCTGTTCTACCTGTATGGTGCGCCAAGATATCGTTAAGTTTCGCACGCAAATAAAGAATTTCTTTTGCATGAATTTCAATATCTGTTGATTGACCTTGGAAACCACCTGATGGCTGATGAATCATGATGCGTGAATTAGGCAAACTAAAACGTTTGTTTTTCGCACCTGCCGCCAATAAAAAGGCACCCATACTCGCTGCTTGACCAATACATAAAGTGCTTACATCTGGCTTGATAAACTGCATGGTGTCATAAATAGACATGCCTGCAGTCACCGAACCACCTGGAGAATTAATATAAAGGTAAATATCCTTATCAGGATTTTCAGCCTCTAAAAACAACATCTGAGCCACAACTAAGTTTGCAGACATATCATTGACTGGTCCAACCAAGAAAATGACACGTTCTTTTAGCAATCTAGAATAGATGTCGTAAGAGCGCTCACCGCGACCGCTCTGCTCGACCACCATAGGAATATAACCAAGACCTTGAGCCTCTAAATTAGATTCCATTCCACCAAGTTCTGGATGATGTTGCTTATGCATTAAGCATTCCCCATTAAATCATCAAATTTAACTTTTTTATCTGTTGCTTTAGCTGCAGCTAAAACCCATGCCACAACATTCTCTTCAGTCGCTAGGGCTGCTGGCTCATCAAGACGTTTAACATCATCATAGTACCAACGCACAACATCTTCAGGGCGCTCAAAGCTTACTGAGAACTGATCAACCATTGCTCGAACTTGATCAGCATTAGCTTGTAGAGAATGCTTATTAACCAAGTCCATCAATACTAGACGTAATGTTGCGCCACGTTTAGCTTGCTCTTCGAACATTGAAGGCTCAAGCGTCACATTAGCTAAATCTACACCGCGTTGTTGTAGATTTTGACGTGACATTTGCATCAATCGATCAATTTCCATACCGATTAATGCTTTAGGCAATTCAAACTTAGCATTACTTACCAATACATCAAACACTTGCTCTTTCACCTTAGCGCGAACACGTTTTTCAACTTCCTGGCTTAAGCTTTCTTTAATTTCAGCTTTCATTTTTGCAACATCACCATCAGCAACGCCTAGGTTGCGTGCGAAATCAGCATCAATTTCAGGTAGTTTAGTTTCTGCAACTTCTTTTACAGTCACTTTGTAAGAAACTGTTTTGCCAGCTAATTGCTCTGGTTGGTGGTCTGCAGGGTAAGTAATATCAAATGTTTTTTCAGCATCAGCCTTCAAACCAGTCAAATTGTCATCAAAGTCAGCAACTCGACCACCTTCACCTAAAACCAAATCAATTGTTTGGTTACCAGTACTTTCAACTTCTTGACCATCAATAGACGCTGAAAGGCTTAATTTAACCTTATCGCCCTTTTTGGCAGCGCGTTTAACAGGTGCAAATGTTGCACGTTGTTTAATCAATACGTCTAATGTTTTTTGCACATCAGCATCAGACACTTCCAATACTGGGCGCTCAATCTTAGCTTTACTTAAATCAGCAATTTCCACTTCAGGAAATACTTCAAATGTTGCAACGTACTCAAGTTCAGTCGCAGCTTCGGCAAATGGTTTATGCTCAATATTTGGGAAACCAGCTACGCGCAGCTTATTTTCTTCAACGCCTTCAGAGAAACTACGCTCAACAGCATTGCTTAACACTTCATCACGCACTTGTGCGCCATATTGTTGCTGCACCATATGCAATGGCACTTTGCCAGGACGGAAACCTTGTACTTTTGCAGTACGACTCAACTGATTAATACGTTGATTCATTTCATCTTCAAGTGGTTTCATCGGCACGGTTACCGTCATACGACGTTCTAAGCTGCTGATGATTTCAACGGTTGCTGACATGAGCTGTGTTCCTTAATTCTAGAAGTGTGTTCGTAAAAATGATGAATTTAACGGGATATTTTTTATTCTAAAAATTCTACCCGCGCCATTCGCTCAAATAATAAAGCTGGGAATTATAGCACAGGAGATTTTTTTGATAACGCGCCAAAGGACAATAAAAAGCACATTAATAAGCGTGATTGCGTGAACGCCATTGATCCCAAAATCGCGCTGAAAAACTTAAATGTATTTATTTTGAAACAAAACCGATGGTGCGAAAGGAGAGACTCGAACTCTCACGCCTTGCGGCGCTGGAACCTAAATCCAGTGCGTCTACCAATTCCGCCACTCTCGCAGGTAGTCATAAAAAGATTTTTTTATGTTTCATTAAGGCGCCAACCCCAACGAAGGCACGCATTATATAGCAATGTTCATCTATGGAAAACACCTAAATCAAAAACTCTATATAAATATGAATATCAGCTTAAAATTGCTTGATATCCGCACTGCATGTAATATCGCTGTGCTTAGGAAAGGCTAATTAAGATTGAAATCTTCAAAATTAAAACACATACGAAGTCTAGCTATCGTCGCTTTATCCGCGTCATTGATAGCTTGTGGCTTTCAAGCTTACTTACCAAAACCAATAAAGCCAGAAGAAACCAAAAATCGTTATGAACAACAAACGCCTCGTAGCGAAGCATTTAATGACTATTTGATTGAACAAAACTATCCGCAATCATCACTGCCCATTCAAAACTGGAGTTTAAGGGAATTAAGCTATAGCGCTCTATTTTTCCATCCCGATTTAGATTTAGCCCGTAGCGAATGGCGCGCAGCACAATCCAGTGAAATTACAGCCAGCGAACGCATTGATCCAAAGATTTCTGCCAGCGCAGGCAAAAACACCAAAAATAACATCGACACCTCACCATGGACGTATGGCCTTGGCATTGAAATAGGCGTCATCACCGCTGGCAAAAGTGAAGCCAGAATAGACCGTGCAGCAAACCTATCAGAAGCAGCTCGTATTAATATTGCCCAAAAAGCATGGCAAGTCAGGACGCGACTAGCAAAATCGCTACTTGAATACGTATATTCTCTTCAGCAAACAGCTACCTTACAAAAAGAAGTAGATTTGCGTATGGCAATTGTTGAAATGCTAGAAAAAAGAGTTGATGCAGGCATTGCATCGAATATCGATCTGAATAACGCTAGAATCGCGTTACAAAAAGCTCAACAAAATCTGACTAGCGAGCAAGGTAGAACGCCTGGACTCTATGCAGCATTAGCAAGCGATGCGGGTTTGTCCATTCAAACATTCAAATCTTTGAATCTGAATTTATCGCTATTGAATGAAACTCCAACTAACGCCGTAAACATTGAAGATAAGCTACAAGACGAAGCTTTGCTGAACCGTTTAGATTTACGCTCATCATTAGCACGCTACCAAGCTGCGGAATCAAAACTAAGACTTGAGATTGCACGTCAATATCCAGACCTAACCCTGAGCCCAAGCTACACATACGACCAAGGTGACAAAATTTGGTCTCTTGGCATAGGTAGCATCATTACCCTATTAAATAAAAACAGAGGCTTAATTGCAGAAGCCAATGCGTTAAGAGATGTAGAAGCTGCTCAATTTAACGTTGCTCAAGCTAAAGTCATCAGCGAGCTGAATCAAGCAAAAGCAACTTACATGGCAAGCTTTAGCGCCCTTTCAGGCGCTGAGAATCTAGTATTAACTCAACAAGCTCGCACACAACAAACAGAACAACAGTTTAACGCGGGTATTGCAGACCGCTTAATGCTTACAAGCACGCAACTAGAAAATGTCATCGCTGAACAGAATCGTCTTACTGTTCGCTATAAATTCCAATTAGCAAGGATTGCATTAGAAGATGTAATTCAAAAACCATTAGCAACCGACATTGAAATTGAAAAAGCTAGCGCTAAGAATTAAAGACCCCTATGTCAAAGCACCAAAATTAAACGCAGGAATAATAATGAATAAAAAAATTACTTTAATTATTGCAGTGCAAACAGCACTCATTATTTTGTTATTTTGGGTCTTAGTCCATTACGCCAAAGATGAATATCATGCTTTTAATGAGGCCCAGGAAGAAGAAGTTGCTACACCCAACCGCGTGAACGCACAAAAAGGATCAACGGTTGTCACACTCAGTTCAGAAGTCCAGGCGCAAAGTGACATCAAAACAACCAAGTTAAGCAGTTCAGAACATCAAAACACATTAAATGCACTTGGTACGGTCATTAATATAGATACCTTAATCGAGCTCAGAACACGCTATTTAAATGCTAAAGCGAGTGCAAATATTGCACGTGCTTCACTCACTAGCAGCCAACAAGAATACAAACGCATGCAACAACTCAATCAAGACAACAAAAACGTCTCAGATCAAGTTGTATTAAATGCACAAACAGTTTACAAGTCAGACCAAGCGAAGCTAGATGCGGCTGAAACAGAAGCAAAAAACTTACGTGACACCATTCGCCAAAACTGGGGCGATGCATTAGCTTCAAATGCAACCAATGAAAGTAACAGTGCAGAATTTCAGAAACTACTCTCACACCAAAACGTATTAATTTTAATTAGTTTCCCTTTGGATGCGTCAACACAAAAAGCTAACAAGAATATCAATATTTACCCAACTGGATCTTCAGTAAATCTTATAAAGGCAACACTATTTTCTGAAGCACCCTTAGCTAATCAAACCATACAAGGCGTAACTTACTATTACACAGCACCTGAACCTAAATTAAGAGCAGGCATGCGATTAACTGTCCAAATGGACGATAGCAACAACACTAAAGGAACAAGCAGCAAAGAATCTGGACTGCTCATTCCAAGTACAGCAGTAGTTTGGTACGGCGGCAAAGCTTGGGTTTATAAAAAACAGGATAAAGAGAACTTTGTTCGCTTACCAATTAATACAGAGCATCCAAGCAAAGACGGATGGTTTAATCAAGCTTCTGTCATTCAGGCAAATGATGAAATTGTCACTAGCGGTGCACAATTACTCCTAAGTGAAGAATTTAAATATCAGATTAAAAACGAAAACGAGGATTAAATATCATGATGTCTAACCTCGTTCGTTTCTCCATTCGTTTCAGTGGCGTTATTATTGGTCTTGCCAGCCTTATTGTGATTTATGGCATCTATAGTCTAACCAGAAGCAATTTAGATGTTTTCCCAGAGTTTTCGCCAACACAACTAATCATTCAAACAGAAGCCCCAGGCCTTTCCACAGACCTTGTAGAAAGATTGGTGAGCCAACCGATAGAAAATACCATTTCAGGTACCGTTGGTATCGAATTAATGCGCTCACAGTCTATTCCTGGCCTGTCAGTTGTTACTGTTATTTTCAAAGAAGGAAGTGATGTATATCGCAATCGGCAAGTAGTTGCCGAACGCTTAGCTATTCTAAATGGCAGATTGCCTAATGGTATAACTCCTAACATTACCCCACTCACTTCAGCGGCTAGCACGGTTATGGGTATAGGCTTGAGCTCAGATAAGCGCTCATTAATGGAGCTGCGCTCAATTGTTGATTGGACACTAAGGCCACATCTAATGGCCGTACCTGGCGTTGCAGACGTTAACGTATTTGGCGGTGAAATAAAACAACTACAAATTCAAATCAATCCTGAAAAACTCACCTTATACAACTTATCTATTCAAGACGTCGTAGATGCTGCAAAAAAATCTACTGGTGTACGTGGCGCAGGTTTTATCGAAAATAAAAATCAGCGCATTATTATCAATACCGAAGGACAATCCCTTACGCCCAATCAACTTGGTCAAGCTGTACTTCTTCACAAAAATGGCCAAACGATAAGATTAAGTGATGTGAGCGAAATTGCCGAAGGTGCGGAGCCTTCTATTAGCGCTTCTGCCATCAATGGAAAAACCGGCATTTATTTATCCGTACAAGGCCAACTGGGTGCAAACACCCATGGAGTTACCCAAGCCCTAGAAGAAGCCATCAAACAAATTAAACCATCACTAGAAGCCGAACACGTTACGCTGCATGAAGGATTATTCCGTCCTGCTAACTTTATTGAAACGGCAATTCAGGGAGTTCGCACAGACATCTTGATTGGTTCAGTGCTGGTAATTACTGTGCTTTTCTTATTTTTATTCAACGCCAGAACGGCCTTTATCTCTGCCACAGCAATTCCTCTATCACTACTCACAGCCATCGTTGTATTAAGCTACTTCAAGATTGGCCTAAACATCATGGTACTAGGGGGATTAGCAATTGCCTTAGGTGAAGTTGTTGATGATGCGATTATTGACACAGAAAATATTTTTAGACGTCTACGCGAAAATCGCTTAATAAGCAGCCCTCGCCCAATTTACCAAGTCGTATTTGATGCATCGATGGAAGTACGTAGCTCCGTCGTTTATGCAACGATTATTGTGGCGATGGTATTCATGCCGTTGCTAACCTTAAGTGGGGTTGCTGGCAAATTATTTGCCCCGCTTGGCTACGCTTATATTTCAGCAATACTTGCCTCACTAGCTGTCGCCCTAACATTAACACCAGCCCTGTGTTATTTACTTTTAGGCAAAGCAGAATTAGAGACAGAGGACTCACCCATTATTCGTCGTATTAAAGGGTCTTATACCAAACTTTTACTTCGAATAGAAAAACACTACAAGATGACGATTGCAGTTGCCGTTGCATTCATCGCGCTCGGGTTAGGTACCTTACCGCTCTTTGAAAGCCAATTCATTCCGAACCTCCACGAAGGTCACTTCATTATGCATATGACATTAGTGCCAGGAAGTTCAGAAAAAGAATCGCTACGTATTGGAAAAAAAGTCGCTGAATCCTTAAGTCAGATTAAAGGCGTTCGCAGCGTTGCTCAATGGGTCGGCCGTGCACCCAATGGTGCTGACACATTTGGCACGCACTATAGTGAATTTGAAATTGAAATTGGGACACTATCAGGCAAAGAGCAAAATAGAATTCTTAAAGAAATACGCCAAAGACTCTCCGGGACAGATGATAACCATGATGAAAAAGATACTGATGGACTTACACCACCAGGCTTTGTCGGGGTTAACTTTGCTATCAACACATTCCTAACCGAACGTATTGAAGAAACAATTTCCGGCTATGCTGCGTCACATGTCATCAATATTTACGGTAAAGATCTAGATGCCTTAGATCATGATGCACAGGCCATTGCAGGCGTAGTTTCAAGTATTCCAGGCGCTGCAGATGTGCTAGTTCAATCACCACCAGGCACTCCTCAATTGTCGATTCGATTACGTCCGGAAAAACTCGCTCAATGGGGGATGCAACCTACTGATGTCTTAGACACGATTCGAGCAGCTTATGAAAGCATGCCTGTTGCTCAAGTCTATCAAGACAATCGTGTCGTCAGCGTCAGCGTATTGCTAGGTGAGAACTGGCGTAACAACATCATTGAGATTAACAAGCTACCAATCATCAATAACGAAGGTCGCCTTATTCATTTAAGTGACGTCGCTGATGTCACTCAAGAAAATGGCAGATCTAAAATATTACATATGGGTGCAAAACGCATTCAAACGGTAACAGCAAACGTACAAGGACGAGACATTCAAGGTTTTACAGATGAACTAAAAGCTAAAATAACTAAAGAAGTAAAACTTTCCCCAGGCGATTACCTTGCCTTTACTGGGGAAGCTGAAGAGCAAGCAAAATCGAGAGAAGATCTAATTGTGCATTCAGCTTTAGCCACCGTAGGGATTTTCTTAATGCTCTACATTGCCTTTGGTAGATTACGGAATTTACTTCTGACTTTTGCAAACCTTCCATTCGCCCTTATTGGCGGTGTATTTGCTGTAATGTTTACTGGAGGTTGGATATCTCTTGGCTCTTTAGTCGGCTTCGTTACCTTATTTGGAATCACCCTCCGCAACTCAATCATGCTTGTTTCTCACTTCCAGCACTTAGTGGACCATGAAGGTATGGTATGGAATTTAGAAACCTGTATACGTGGTGCGTCAGAACGACTTCCATCTATTTTGATGACGGCACTAGTAACAGCACTCGGCCTACTCCCCCTAGCCATTGGAAGTGGAGAGCCTGGTCGTGAGATTGAAGGCCCAATGGCTTCTATTATTGTAGGTGGCTTAGTAACTTCTACTATTCTAAATCTACTCATCTTACCGACCATCATGTTGCATTTCGGTCGCTTTGAAAAACATCAGCAAACCTAAGAGAAACCAACTGAGAGATCAACAAAATGTTCTGCCGTGAATGTGGAAAAGAATTAAACGACAAAGCTGTCATCTGCCCTAACTGCGGCGTACCACCAAATGGCAAGCATGCTTACCAAGACAACATCCCTGATGGCGTACGTGGCTGGAGCTGGGGAGCTTTTCTCCTTAACTGGATTTGGGCTATTGGCAATAACGTTTGGTGGGGACTGTTAGCACTCATCCCCTACTTAGGGCTTATTATTGCAATTTGGCTGGGTATTCAAGGCAGAGAGCTCGCTTGGAAAACAGGCAAATGGGAGAGTGTCGAACACTTTCAACGAGTTCAAAAACAGTGGTCAAAGTGGGCTGTGATTGTCACCTTAAGCACAATAACCATCTGTACTGTCATCATGTACTTGGTTTTTCATCACTTCTCCAAAAGTGGCACTTTTAACGTTTAATTAATCTAAGCCATCAGCTTGTTCCAAACCGATTTTACTGCGTCAGCATGGTCTTGAACTAAACTCAACGCCACTTGTGCTTTACTGTGTCCTTGCAAGCGAGAAGCATGTTGTAATTTGCGGAATGCCAAATAAGCTGATACCACACGACTAGCTTCTTCTTTTTCAATAATACCTAACTCAGCCAATCGCATCAGCAATGCAATATTGCCTATATTTTCCGTCAACTCAGGATACTGATGTGCATGCGCCAATACCAAAAACTGAACCATAAACTCCAGATCAATAATGCCGCCTTCACTCTGCTTAAGGTCAAAAACACCTGCAGCAAACACATGATTAGCAAGCATTCTGTGTCGCATATCAACAACAGACACTTTCAAGGAGTTAAGATCTCGTGATTGCGTAATCACATCATAACGAATCTGCTCGAACGCTTGTCCGATATCCACATCACCCGCACTGAAGTTTGCCCTGGTAATTGCCTGATGCTCCCATACCCAAGCTTTATGGTGCTGATATTCTCTAAAAGCCTCTACAGAACTAACTAATAACCCACTCGCTCCATCAGGACGCAACTGTAAATCCGTCTCGTACAGCATTCCTGCCGCTGTCAGACTATTGAGCCAGTTATTAATACGCTGTCCAAACCGCGCATAAATCTCAGCTGCATTTTCAGCGGGATCATCATATAAGAAAATAATATCGAGGTCTGAGGCATAGCCCAATTCCTTGCCTCCTAATTTGCCATAGCCAATCACAGCAAATTTCGGCGTATCTCTATGCTTTCCACGTAAGGTTGGCCAAATAGTTTCTATCGTCATATCTAGAATTAAATTAGCAAGCGCACTTAAATAATCTGACAGCGTTTGCAAGGGCAATTCCCCAGCTACATCTTTAGCTACAAATCTAAAAACAGCGGCGTGCTTAAAATGTCGCATGACATCCATTTGCCTTTCAACATCACCTTGAACATCAGCAAGACGTCTCTTGAGCTCCTCTCGCATTGAATTAAAATCAGGCACCGCATATAAATTCTGTGTATCTAATAATTCATCCAACAACACAGGATGCTGAGTTAAATACTGAGCCAACCAAGGACTTGCGGTTGTTAACTTAATGACTAAATTAAGTGCTGCCGGATACTCGGCCAACAAAGCTAAATAACTAGCACGGCGACAAATACTCTCTAACAAATCAGAAACTCGCATGAGCGCTATATCTGGATCAGCCTCTTTTGCTGATAAAGCAATCACTAAAGGCATTAAGGCATCAAATCGCTGGCGACTCAATTCGGGCAGCTGCTTATATCTAGCGCTTTGATGCAGACTATGTAAGCGCCTTAGCGTCTCAGCAGGGTCGACATAACCCAAGGCGGATATGCGCACTATCGCCTCTTCATCATTGACTGTACCCTGCCATATTTCTGCAACTTGTACATCTTCAGCCTGCACATCTTTAGGGTCACTGAACACTTCCGTAAAGTGATTATCAACAATCGTTCGGTGTCCATCAATCTGACTACGCAGCTCTGTCCAATCATTACAATTCATCGCCAAAGCAATGCGCTTTTGCCCTTCTTCCGTTGTTGGTAAGGTTTGAGTTTGCTGATCTTCTTGATATTGCAGCCGATGCTCTAAATCCCTCAAAAACACATAAGCTTGATTCAGAGCATTTACGGTCTCTGCTGGCAACAAATTCTTTTCTTTAAGTAGGGCCAATACACTCAAGGTTGGACGAATTTGCAAACTCACATCTTGGCCACCGCGAATTAACTGAAAGACTTGTGCAATAAATTCAATCTCACGAATACCTCCGCGACCAAGCTTAATGTTGTCATGCATATCACGCTTATTTACATCACGCTGAATCTGAACTTTTAAATCACGCATCGATGCAAAGGCGCCGTAATCCATATATTTTCGAAAAACGAAGGGCCTCAGCAAATCACTAACCTGCTGCGCAGGACCGGCAATTACGCGGCCTTTAATCCATGCATAGCGCTCCCATTCCCGACCTTGGTTTTGGTAATACTCCTCGAGCATTGTCAAACTGCAGGCTAATGGCCCTTCAGATCCATATGGACGTAAACGCATATCAACACGAAATACAAAACCATCTTCAGTAATTTCGTCAATCGCTGCAATCAGCTTTTTAGCCACACGAGTAAAGAACTCATGATTACTTAAAGCAGGCTTACCAAAAGATGTGCCGTTGGTTTCACCGTCTTCTTCAAAAGCAAAAATCAAATCGATATCAGATGAAACGTTTAATTCAAAACCGCCCAACTTACCCATACCAATCACAATCAAGGATTGAGGTTGGCCGCTTTCACCTATAGGCTCGCCATATTGTTGAGCTAGCAAGGAGTGGATAAAACGCAGCGCAACATTGACTGTCACTTCAGCCAAATCACTCATCGCCTGCATCACTTCTTGCAAACCTGCCTTGCCATTTAAATTTCGAGTAATTACGCGCAACATCACCCGCTGTCTAAGTTTACGCAATGCCCGCTTTAAAATGACTTCATCGTCAATCTCATGTGTTGATAAATATGCATGCATATCACTTACTAAATAAGGCTGTTCAATCCCTGACTGCAACTCAGCTAACAAACGCTCATCACTCATCAACAATCGCTGAATAAATGGACTGCAAGCACAGGCATGCTGGATAAATTCAGGATATTTTTCTTGGGTATTCATGCAATAAATTTCATTCAATAGACAACTAAATTAGCTCATCCAATATTAAACCCTGTTACTAGACAAACGCTATCCCAAAACACAAGATATTCGCATCTCTGAGAACATACGCATTTCAAGTCAATCAAATGCATTTCGGGTAAAATGTCGTTTTATTAATATCGCTAGCGTCTCATGTCATCACTACTAGAAGAAATCACCCGCCGCCGTACCTTTGCCATTATTTCCCACCCTGATGCCGGTAAAACGACGCTTACTGAAAAACTCTTATGGTTTGGTGGTGCGATTCAAGTTGCTGGCGAAGTGCGTGGACGTAAAGCAGCACGTCATGCAACATCTGACTGGATGGAACTAGAAAAACAACGCGGCATTTCCGTCACCTCATCTGTCATGCAGTTCCCTTACCGTGAACACATGATTAATTTGCTAGATACACCAGGCCACGATGATTTCTCTGAAGATACTTACCGTACTTTAACGGCAGTCGATTCGGCAGTGATGGTCATCGACTCTGTTAACGGTGTTGAGGCGCAAACCATCAAGCTACTCAATGTCTGCCGTATGCGAGACACGCCTATTATTACCTTCATCAACAAACTAGACCGAGAAAGCCGCCCGCCTATTGAACTATTAGATGAAATTGAATCAACGCTCGGCATGGAATGCGCACCTATGACTTGGCCTATTGGTATGGGCAAAGGCTTTCGAGGCGTTTATAACTTATATAACGATGTCGTTTCATTCTTTGACCCACGTGCCGAAAAAGGAACGTCTGAGGTCATTGAAGGATTGAATAATCCTCGGCTAGATGAATTACTAGGTTCACAAGCGGAAGAACTACGTATCGATATTGAATTAGTCCGTGGCGCATCCAATACATTTGACAAAGAACGCTATTTAAGTGGAAAACAAACGCCTGTGTTCTTTGGTTCGGCGATTAATAACTTTGGCGTGCAGTCTTTATTAGATGCTGTCGTTGAAATCTCTCCAGCACCACTTGCACGTAAAACAGCGTCTCGTGAAGTTGCACCGAATGAGACGAAATTTTCTGGTTTTGTGTTCAAGATTCAAGCCAATATGGATCCTAAACACCGCGACCGTATCGCCTTCTTGCGTGTTTGCTCAGGCCGCTTTGAACGTGGCATGAAAATCAAACAAGTCGCCACAGGCAAACAACTTTCCGTCAACAACGCCATCACCTTTATGGCGCAAGATCGGACTACAATGGACGAAGCATACTCTGGTGACATTATAGGTATTCCAAACCACGGCACCATTAAACTCGGTGACACTTTCACTGAAAATGAAAACTTGAAATTTATCGGCATCCCATCTTTCGCCCCCGAGTTTTTCCGCCGTGCACGTATTAAAAATCCAATGAAGATGAAGCAGTTGCAAATCGGACTCAAGCAGCTATCGGAAGAAGGCGCAGCACAATTATTCCGCCCACTGCTATCTAACGATTTGATTTTGGGTGCAGTCGGTATTTTGCAGTTTGACGTTGTGGCACATCGTCTAGAACACGAATACGGCGTTGATATGATATTTGAGCCTTACGACTGCCACACCGCGCGTTGGCTAAAAGGCAGTGACGCTGATCTAAAAGCAATCGCTGATAAATATGGGTTTAACGTGGGACTAGATAGCGCGGATGATTATGTTTATCTCGCACCGAATCGTGTGAACTTACAAATGGCGCAAGAACGTTACCCAGAGATTCAATTTTTAGAAACTCGCGAGATTGCCTAAGCCCGTCATCAAAATTGATTGCCCCTGCGATAGCAGTTCTCTTTATCAAGATTGCTGCGAGCCGTACCACCTAAGCTTAAGCGCACCGAATGCTGAAAAGCTCATGCGCTCACGCTACAGCGCTTACGTATTAGGTTTAGAAGATTACTTATTAAATACTTGGCATCCAAACACAAGGCCAAAACATCTAAACCTTGCCAACGACCACACTCAATGGCTAAGGCTTGAAGTTAAGCGTTTTGAACCCAACGATGATCAAGCAATTGTCGAATTTATCGCAACCTACAAGGTGAATGGTAAGGCCGAAAAACTACATGAAACTAGCCAATTTAGAAAAATTGCGGGTCGCTGGTTTTATATCGATGGAAAATTTGAAGAATAAGCTTGAATAACTAAGCAAACGCCTCACACAACATACTCAAAAAAGCACCTAAAACAGGCAAGACTTCTTCTTTTTCAAACGGTGCAGCATCATCAGTCCCTGCAATCACAAAAGCAATCACTGACTTATCTAAGTCTTCTCGGTAATTAGTCCAATGCTCTGCGTCAGCATTACCAATCAATTGAAATTTACGCATCCCAGACTCAACAATATCAGCCAACTCCTCATGAGTAAGTTCTGCAAAAAGTGATTTTGCAATCACAATCGCATCTTGCTCTAAATCAGAAACAATATTTTCTGAACCCAAGGGCAATACCAAATAGGCGTATACCATCATGGCATATGCCTGATAAACACTTAACATATCAAAATTGTCATATCGCTCATCCGCTGGCAAGCGCCCTGCTTCTTTAATCGCACGGAAAGTGATATAACAAGACAAGTAGGTTGCGGCTTCTACCGGTGGATAATCTTCCAAATTGCTACTTGGCAAGACATCTTCATCATGACGCGATTCCGCCAAACAAAGTGCGTGTAATAAACTTAAGCTTTTTGAATATTCCGTTGTCATCTCAGTCTCTATCTCATCAATATTTATTGTATTACCGGCAAAGCTTCCAGCACTTCATGCAATTCCAACCATCGCAATTCAGCAGTTTCTAACAACTGTGTTAATTCAGCCTGGCGTTTGAGCAAATTCTGCAATATGGATTTATCGCTTTGTGTATATAAATCAGCATCCGCTAGCTGATGATCGATTTGCGTTTTCTCTTGCTCCCATTTCGCCATATTCGCTTCTATCTGCTCAACTTCTTTAAGCAAAGGCCTCCGCTCAGTGATTCTTGCTTGGCGTTCAGCTTTAGTCTGCGCCCTGTCTACTTTATTGGCTGAAACAGGGGCTGTCACATCTAGCTCCAGCTTTTGTTTATCAGCAATTTTTTGTTGGTTAAGCCAATCTTTATAATCATCTAAGTCGCCATCAAAAACTTCTGCCCTACCATCAGCCACCAACATAAATTTATCGCAAGTGGACCGCAACATCGCACGATCATGAGAAACAATCACCACACCACCTTGATATTCTTGCAAAGCAACCGTGAGTGCATGGCGCATTTCAAGATCCAAATGGTTGGTTGGTTCATCGAGTAAAAGTAAATTAGGACGAGTCCAAATCAGCAAAGCCAATGCTAATCTTGATTTCTCGCCTCCAGAGAAAGGACCACAGGGACTACTTGCCATATCCCCTTTAAAATCAAAACCACCCAAATAGTTTCTATGCTCTTGCTCACGGGTCTGTGGATCAAGCTTTTGCATATGCTGTAACGGCGATTCATCTAATCTTAATTGCTCAAGTTGATGCTGAGCAAAATAACCAACGCTTAAATCTTTACCTTCTACTCGCTTACCAGACTTCATGGCAAGCTCACCGGCCAACAATTTAATTAAAGTCGACTTGCCTGCGCCATTACGTCCCAACAAACCTAATCGCTCACCTGGGCGCAAAGCCAGTTCTATCTTACTTAAAATAGTTGTGTCGCCATAACCAACGCTGACATCATCAAGCACCAATAGCGGATCAGGTACATTTTGCATTTCTCTAAAACTAAAATCGAAAGGCGTATCAATATGCGCAGCTGAAATCATTTCCATACGCTCAAGCGCTTTAATACGGCTTTGGGCTTGACGTGCTTTAGTCGCTTTAGCTCGGAAACGTTCAATATAGCTTTGCAAATGAGCAACATTGCGCTGCTGTCTTTCATACATCGATTGTTGTTGGGCTAAGCGTTCCGCACGCTGACGCTCAAAATCAGAGTAGCCACCTTTGTAAAGCGTTAAGTGTTGCTGTTCAATATGCGCGATATGATTAACAATCGCATCCAGAAAATCTCTATCATGAGAAATCAACACCAAAGTTCCACGATAGTCTTTAAGCCAACTTTCCAACCAAATCACAGCATCTAAGTCTAAATGATTTGTCGGCTCATCAAGTAAAAGCAAATCAGAACGACACATCAATGCACGCGCTAAATTCAATCTAACTCGCCAACCACCAGAGAAATCTGAAACAGGACGATCTAAGTCAGCATTTTTAAACCCCAGACCATCAAGTAATTCAGCAGCTCTCGCCCTGGCTGAATAGCCACCAATCTCGCTAAAACGCGCATGAAGCTCGCCAATCTTTTCACCTTGATGATTAGCCTCAGCTTCCACCAAAGCTTTTTCAATAGCACGCAACTCAACATCACCATCTAAAGTAAATTCAATCGCGGCTTGGGATAAAGCCGGGGTTTCTTGTGCAACGTGGGCAATCACCCAATTAGGTGGCATTTCTAGATCACCATGCTCTGGCTGCAATTCGCCACGCAACATCGCAAATAAACTCGACTTACCCGCACCATTGGCACCGGTCAAACCAACTTTATGGCCTGGGTGCAACTGAAATGAAGCACCCTCAATAAGAACCTTAACGCCTCGCACCAAGGTGAGATTTTTAAATTGAATCAAATCAAACTTTCTAATTAACGAATGCTCATCTAGCAATCGCCAACAAAATCAAATAAAGCCGCTATTCTAAAGCATCCATCTGCCCTACATCTATTTCTAAATGTAATAGTTTCCAAGGTGGCGACGCCTGTCTTTAATGGTGCTGAATATAGTAGAATGTGTTTGTTGCAGTCGACACCTAAAATGTTCGGTCGAAACTAAGCATCATCAGAAAAATTATGGTCAGAAAATCTCTATATTGGATGTACAAAGTCTCGCTCTATAGCGTATGGCTTTTTATCGTCTTAATGTCTGCATCCATCATTGGCTTACGTTATTTTATTCTGCCGAATATTGATCATTACAAACCCAAAATCATTGCCGAAGTTTCAAATGCACTAGGTCAAAAAGTCACTGTAGATGAAATTAAAGCAAATTGGGACGGCTTAAACCCTCGTATTGAACTACGCAATATTAATATTTATGATGCAGAGAATCGTGTGGCTTTGAATTTAGCCCACGTTCAAACCAGCTTATCATGGCTGAGTATTCCGCTCTTAGAACCTCGCTTCTCTGCAATCAATATTTACAACCCAGAACTTATTATTCGTCGTGAAACTGATGGCACTGTTTATGTCGCTGGTGTTTCTATGAGCGGCCCATCACAAACAGCTTTTCCTAATTGGCTGCTTAGACAATCAGAAGTAAATGTATTAGATGCAAATATCGTCTGGCAAGATGACTTGCGAGGCGCACCTTCCTTAAATTTAAGTCACCTTAATCTTTTAATAGAAAATCCCGCTTGGGATGCTTTACGTGGCCACCATCGCTTTAGTTTTAAAGCGACACCATCTGCCGCATCATCAAAGCCAATTGATATACGCGGGAATGTTTTTGGGAAAGATGTTGGTCAACTAAATAATTGGCACGGCACACTCTATGCGCGTATCGAAGGCACAGACATTTCTGCTTGGCGCCAATGGGTTGACTATCCATTTGATCTTCGTGAAGGCCAAGGTGCAGCAAGACTGTGGTTGGATTTTGAAGACGGCCAAATTGAAAAAATGACCAGTGATGTCGCATTTAACAATGTCGTTACTAGATTGAATTTCAAGAACGAAGAGAGTCACTTCAACCGTTTAGCAGGCAGGTTAAAGTGGATAAGACACACAGATGGTCAGGAGTTCGTAGGAGAGCGATTACAAGTTAATACGCCCGATGACCTCAATATGGAAAATGGCAACTTCTCTGTACGTGAGCGTAAAAATGAAAGTGTACAACAGTTAGAAGGCAACATTGAGCTTGATGAGATTCAATTAGAGGCTATTAACAAACTTACGCATTACTTCCCCATCCCGAGCCAAAGCACTCAAATCTTAGAAGATGTTCAGCCTCAAGGAACATTAAGCAATCTAAAAATGTCTTGGAAAAACAAGCAAGACAGCATCAGCGAGTATGCTTTAAAAGCAAAGTTTAGCGGATTGGGAATGCAAGCTTACTCAAAATATCAATTGCCTGGCTTTCAAAATCTGAAAGGGAGTTTGGATATCAACGAAAGCAATGGGAATATCTTGTTCGATACTCAAAAATCTACAGTTAATTTCGTTGGTATATTTCGTTGGCCTATTCCTGTTGAGAAAGTTCAGGGGAAAATTTCTTGGCGTACTGACAAAAATAAACTCAACATTCACGCTTCACAACTTGAAATAAAAACGCCAGATATTGAAGGCGTAATTGATGGGCACATCTCAGCAACTAATTTGCAAGATGCTTACCTAGATTTAACTGGTCATTTTGATCATGCCAATTTAAAAAATACCAAACTTTATCTACCAACCATTCTTAGTAAAGATACTTTAGATTGGGTAGACACATCAATCCTTGACGGCACAGGCTCTGATGCCAACTTAATTTTTAAAGGAAAATTAATTGATTTCCCTTTCACCAACAAAAAAGGGGTTTTCAGAGTCACTGCAAAAGCTTCCAATATGTTGCTAGACCATAGTACCGGCTGGCCAAAAATTGAAGGCATTAATTTAAATATGCTATTTGAGGGCAAGCGTATGGAAATCAACGCGAATGCCGGCCAAGCATTTGGCAACAAAATTATCAAAGCAAAAATCAGCATCCCAGATTTAGAAGAGGCTGAAACAAAACTCGATATCATTGGCGAAGCACAAGGGTTAGTCAGCGACGGAGTCAGATATGTCAATGCATCACCTATTGCAAAGATTGCGGGTGGTTTTACCGAAAACCTAAAAACATCAGGCAATGGCAAACTAGACCTAAACCTTCATATTCCTCTCTATCATCTAGACCAAAGTAAAATTAAAGGTAGTTATGCAGTTAGCAATGGCAGCATGTCTTCTGACAGCATTCCTGAAATCACAAAAATTAATGGCAAACTTAATTTCACAGACAATAGTATTAACGTTCAAAACGTCAATGCCTTTGTTTATGATGGTCCAGCACAATTCAACATCAATACTGACAAATCTCATGCCATTCAAATTTCAGCTCAAGGACATGTAACAGATGCAGGTGTTAGAAAATCATTTGGCGCATTACCTAACAGCGTAATTGGTAGTACTGATTGGTTCGCAAAAGCCTATATTCAAGATAAAAAAACTGAATTCAGCATTCGTTCCAATTTGGTTGGCATCAGTTCAAAACTACCAGCGCCATTGGCAAAAGTAGCTGAAGAAGGCATGCCGTTTTTACTTGAGAAAAAATCTACTTCAAACACGCAAGATATCATCAAAGCAAACTTAGGAAGTTCAATTGGGGCAAAAATTGCTATCACCAACCAAAATGGAATAAGCAAGATTGATCGTGGTGAAATTGGGATTAATGTCACGCCTGAACTCAGCGCAAAAAAAGGTATTGTTCTTAGAGGTGTTTTCAGCGAGCTGGACATGGATGAGTGGCTAGCACAAACAAATAAAAATTCGGCTTCGAGTAGTCACAATAGCTTTGCTATTAATCAAGTCGACTTAACAGCCGATCGATTTGAATTATTTGATAGACGCCTAAACATGCTCAAACTAAAAGCTAAGTTCAACGATAACAAGTGGCTGATGAATGTTAAAAGTGATGAAGTTACTGGCGACATCAAGTGGAATAAAGAAGGTAACGGCAAACTCACTGCAAATTTGAGCACGCTATTGATTCCTTCAAGCACAAATGAAGCAACAAAAGCTCCTGTAGGGCCAGCTAAACAACTAAACATAACTTACCCTGCTTTAGACATCACTGCCGAAAACTTTGAGGTTGGCAAAAAGAAAATGGGACGCCTAGAGTTACAAGCTCAAGAGCAATCAGGGAGTTGGACAATTGAAAAATTGCGGATCAGCGCACCTGAAAGTACGCTAACAGCCAACGGTGAATGGAATAATTGGAAGCGTCGTCCCAACACATCATTACGATTTATTTGGGAAATTGAAGACATGGGTAAATCACTCAAACGTCTTAACTATCCAGATGTCATCAAAGGCGGTTCAGCGAATATCGTTGGTCAACTAAAATGGGCTGGCAGTCCGCATGAGTTCGACATCCCCAACTTGTCCGGATCGCTAAAATTAGACGCTAAAAAAGGTCAAATCTTGCAGGTTGAGCCTGGCGTTGGTCGTTTATTTAGCGTACTCAGCTTACAAAACTTACCAAGACGCCTCACTTTAGACTTTAAAGATTTATTTAGTAGCGGTTTTGTATTCGACAAAATTACTGCAGATGTAAAAATACAACAAGGCATTATGCGTAGCGACAACTTCACAATGGAAGGCCCAACTGCACGCGTTGAAATCAAAGGTGAAACGGATCTAGATAAAGAGACTCAGCATCTTTATGTGAAAGCCACCCCATTCATCAGTGACACTTTATCTTTAGCTGCATTTGCAGGTGGTCCAGCGGTTGGTGCTGCAGCTTATATTGCCCAAAAAATCCTCAAAGACCCACTCAATAAAATCGCTGAAACCGAGTACGAAATTGTTGGCACTTGGAGCGACCCTCAGGAAAAAGACAGCCCTTCAAAGCGTTCCATCCCAGGCAGCTCATTATTCACAAAATAAATAGATTTAACAAAACTCCTAAATCAATTGTAGAATTGATGAAAACCTCACTGCTACAAGTGTTGATCGCATTAATACCAATTTTAAAAAATAGAAAAAACTGGATGAGTCATCATGGCGATTAAGTCTATCGATAAAACTAACAAACCTAGCACGACCCCATCAAGTAATGCTGGCATTGTTAAAGTAGCTGGCATCCAAATGGCTTCTGGCCCAAACGTTGCCGCCAACTTAAGTGAAGCTGAACGACTGATTGAAATTGCCGTTGATCAAGGTGCAAAACTTGTTGTACTTCCTGAATACTTTGCCATCATGGGTCTTAAAGATACCGATAAGGTAGTAGTTGCTGAAAAAGAAGGTGATGGTCCAATACAACACTTCTTATATGAGTTAGCGAAAAAACATGATGTTTGGATTATTGCAGGTTCCATTCCATTGCAAGCAAAGGTTGCCGGCAAGGTAAGAAACGCTTGCTTGGTTTACGACAACGCTGGCGAAGTCGTTGCACGCTACGACAAAATCCATTTATTCGGTCTAGATTTAGGTAATGAACGTTATCACGAAGAAAAAACAATTGAAGCTGGGAATCAAGTCACCGTCGTAGAAACCCCTTTCGGCAAAATAGGTTTATCCATTTGCTACGATTTACGCTTCCCAGAATTATTCCGCGCCATGGGGGAAGTCGACATTATTGCAATTCCTGCAGCGTTCACCGAAACAACTGGCAAAGCACATTGGGAAACACTTGTTCGTGCTCGTGCTATTGAAAACCTTAGTTACGTCATTACATCAGCACAAGGCGGTTATCACACCTCTGGACGCGAAACCCATGGCAACAGTATGATTGTTGATCCATGGGGTGTGGTGCTAGATCGATTACCTCGCGGCTCCGGTGTTGTGATGGCGTCTATTAATCGGGATTATCAAGCAAGCTTACGTAAAAGCCTACCAGCGCTGAAACACCGAACCATTCTAAAATAATAAAGACTAAATTCATGAAATACCTTAGCGGGGCTTAGCCCCGCTTCTGCTATATTGAACCTATAAATTAAGCGACGCCATTTTGAAAGTAAGACATGAAAGCACCAGACATATCAACACACACAGCAAGCCATTTTGATACGGCAACTGAGACTTTGCTTAATCCATCTAATTTGGATTTACCTGCATTACAAAACGTGCTTGGCAACGTCATGTCCCATAAAGTCGATTATGCAGATTTGTACTTCCAATATAGCCGCGCAGAAAGCTGGGGGCTAGAGGAAGGTCAAGTAAAGTCAGGTAACTTTAGTATTGATCAAGGTGTAGGTGTTCGCGCTGTCAGTGGTGAAAAAACTGCTTTCGCTTATTCAGATGACATTAATTTACCTGCCTTACAACAAGCAGCAAATGCGACAAAAGCAATTGCAGATGCAGGACAAGAACGCACAGCACCAGCAATCGAACGAATTTCAGCACCTCAACTTTATATTCCACAAGACCCCATTGCTTCATTAAGTGCTGACGCAAAAGTTAAGTTACTGGAACGCTTGGAAAGCTTTGCACGAAAAATCGATCCCAGAATCACTCAAGTCATGGCGAGTATTGCTGGGGAATATGAAGTGGTGATGGTGGCAAGACATGATGGCCTCATGGCCGCAGATGTACGTCCATTAGTTCGTTTATCAATCAATGTGATTGCGGAAAGTAATGGCCGTAGAGAACAAGGTTCAGCCGGTGGCGGAGGTCGTTTCGATTACGCTTATTTCACTGATGAAGTATTACAAGATTATGCAGAAAAAGCCGTACACCAAGCTTTAGTTAATTTAGATGCACGCCCTGCACCTGCAGGTAACATGACAGTAGTGCTTGGGGCTGGTTGGCCAGGGATTCTATTACATGAAGCAATTGGTCACGGTTTAGAAGGTGATTTTAACCGAAAAGGTAGCTCAGCTTTTGCAGGGAAAATCGGGCAACGTGTTGCATCAAAAGGCGTGACTGTAGTGGATGACGGCACTATTAGTAATCGCCGTGGCTCTCTCAATATTGATGATGAAGGCAATCCAACAGAACGTACGGTACTCATCGAAGATGGCATCTTACGTGGCTACATTCAGGATAGTTTAAATAGTCGTTTAATGGGAATGCCTCTCACAGGCAATGCAAGACGTGAATCTTACGCGCACATCCCAATGCCTCGCATGACCAACACCTATATGCTTAATGGCGATATGCCACCTGAAGAAATTATTAGATCAGTTAAAAAAGGCTTATACGCTGCAAATTTTGGTGGCGGACAAGTCGATATCACCAGCGGTAAATTCGTGTTTAGTGCAGCCGAAGCTTACATGATTGAAGATGGTAAAATCACTTATCCGGTAAAAGGTGCCACATTGATTGGCAATGGTCCTGATGTGCTAACACGCGTTTCCATGATAGGTAATGATATGAATCTAGATCCTGGTGTAGGCACTTGCGGCAAAGAAGGTCAAAGCGTACCTGTTGGTGTCGGTCAACCAACATTACGTATTGACGGCCTAACAGTCGGCGGCACAGTTTAAGGCACGAAACCTTGTGCCAAACGCGTATAATACGCAGTCTTAATTTTTAAGTAGCGACCCCACATCTCATGCAGTTATCTATCGCTGTGCCAGCCAATGGCGCTCTCAATCGCCAAGATGCTTTAGCGCACGGCTTAGATAGTTTTGCACTGGCTCAGCTTGCCTTGGAAATTAAATCAAGCAAACGCAAAGCACCGCTAGCGATTATTACTTCAAATGCATTTGAAGCACAGCGCTTGCTTGAAGAGTTACCTTGGTTTGCACCAAGTTTAGTGGTCAATCTACTACCAGATTGGGAAACGCTCCCTTACGATCATTTTTCACCGCATCCAGACTTAATTTCTGAGCGTTTATCAACGCTTTATCAAATCACTCAAAATCAATGTGATGTGGTGATTGTGCCAGTTGGCACAGCTCTAATTAAATTACCACCTATCGCATACTTAGCGGCCAACACGTTCATGCTTAAAAAAGGTCAGAAACTAGACCTGGAAGCCATGCGTCAACAATGTGCAGAGGCCGGTTACCATCATGTGAGCCAAGTAGTTAGCCCAGGCGAATTCAGCGTGCGTGGTGGCTTAGTCGACTTATTCCCTATGGGAAGCGCCCTGCCGTTTCGCTTAGATTTATTTGATGACGAAATTGAAACCATACGTACTTTCGACGTTGATACACAACGCAGCCTTTATCCTGTCCCTGAAATTCGATTATTACCAGCGCGTGAGTTTCCACTAGATGACAATGGGATGGCGCGTTTCAGGCAGAATTTCCGAGAAACATTTGAAGGTGATCCTTCACGCAGTCGAATCTATAAAGAAGTCAGCAAAGGTGTTGCTAGTGGTGGTATTGAATGGTACTTGCCACTCTTCTTTGAGAGCACAGCAACGCTTTTAGATTATCTTCCAAAAGAAACGGTACTTTGTTTACATGGCAACTTAGATATTGCTGCACAACATTTCTGGTTTGAAGCGCAATCTCGCTATCGCTTACTTGCACACGACGTCGAGCGTCCGATTGTTCAACCTGAAACCTTGCTCATTAAAGCAGATGACTTCTTTGGACAAACACATCAATACGCTCGCATTAGCTTAACGACAGAAAACACCTTAAACGGTTTACCTGAACTCGACATCGAACGACGTGCCGACCACCCTTTGCATAAGCTACAAACTTTTATAGCAGGCTTTAAAGGTCGCATGCTGATTGCTGCAGAAAGTCTAGGTCGTCGAGAAACCATCTTACAACTCTTAAACGATCAAGGTATTAAGCCAGCCCTTTGTGAAAACTGGGAAGACTTCAACACCAGCTCTGAAAAACTGATGTTAGGCGTGACCAGCCTACATGCAGGCTTCACCAAAGACAATGTCGCCATCATCACCGAAGCGGAGCTATACGCGGCAACTGTGCGGCAACAACGCCGCCGTGATAAAGACAAAGCGCGCAGTACTGAAGGGATGCTCAAAGACCTTTCAGAGCTTCGCGAAAATGATCCTGTTGTTCATGAACAACATGGTGTAGGACGTTATCGCGGCCTGATTAGCCTAGATTTCGGCGAAGGTGAAAACGAATTTCTACTATTGGAATATGCAGGCGACGATAAGTTGTATGTTCCCGTCTCGCAGTTATTTTTAATTTCGCGCTACTCTGGTGGTCCACCAGAGTCTGCACCGCTACACCGATTAGGTTCCGGCAATTGGGAAAAGGCAAAGAAAAAAGCACTCAAGCAAATTCGAGATACGGCTGCTGAACTACTTAATCTTTATGCACAACGTGCCGCACGTAAAGGTCATGCTTTTACCTTAAGTCTGCATGACTATGAAACTTTTGCAGAAGGCTTCCCTTTCGAGGAAACACCAGACCAACTATCTGCCATTGAAGCAGTGATTAGCGATATGCAATCAGGCCGACCAATGGACCGTTTGGTCTGTGGTGATGTTGGTTTTGGTAAAACTGAAGTAGCGTTACGCGCCGCATTTGTAGCAGTGATGGGTGGCCGACAAGTAGCCGTTCTCGTTCCAACCACCCTACTTGCTGAACAACATTATCAAAACTTTAGTGATCGATTTGCTGAATGGCCGATTAAGGTGGCTGAAATTTCTCGCTTCCGCACTGCTAAAGAGCAAGCTGAGGCACTTAAGGGTTTAGCTGACGGTAGCATCGATATCATTATCGGCACGCATCGTTTAATCTCAAAAGATGTGAAGTTTGATAATTTAGGTTTAGTCATATTGGATGAAGAGCACCGCTTTGGTGTGCGCCAAAAAGAACAGCTGAAAGCACTGCGTGCTGAAGTCGACGTACTAACCCTCACGGCCACTCCTATTCCACGCACGCTTAGCATGGCGATGGAAGGCTTGCGTGAGTTTAGTGTGATTACCACGCCACCACAAAAACGCTTAGCGATTAAAACATTTGCAACCGATTACTCCGAAGGGATTATCCGCGAAGCTGCAATGCGTGAATTTAAACGTGGCGGCCAAGTCTATTTTCTACATAATGAAGTGGATACCATCCACTCCATGCGCGAAAAGCTAGAGCGGATCTTGCCAGAAGCTCGTATCAGTATTGCCCATGGCCAATTGCGCGAACGTGAGCTAGAACACGTCATGCGTGACTTCTACCATCAGCGCTCCAACCTATTACTGTGTACGACCATCATTGAAACTGGTATCGATGTACCAACTGCCAATACCATTATCATGAACCGTGCTGATATGTTTGGTCTGGCTCAACTCCACCAATTGCGTGGTCGCGTAGGACGTTCTCATCATCAAGCTTATGCCTACCTACTGACTGAGCCTAATCGTAAAATCACCCCACAAGCGCAAAAGCGTTTGGATGCAATTCAGTTACTAGAAGACTTAGGCGCTGGTTTCCATCTTGCCATGCACGATTTAGAAATCCGTGGTGCGGGTGAGTTACTGGGAGATTCACAAAGTGGTGAGATGCAAGAAATTGGCTTCCACCTTTACTCCGAAATGTTATCGCATGCTGTAAAACGGCTTAAAGAAGGCAAAGAGCCTGATTTATCTTCACCGCTAGGCGTTACAACAGAAATCAACTTACATACCCCAGCCTTGCTCACCAACGAATATTGTCCTGATGTGCATGAACGTTTAGTCCTCTATAAACGACTTGCTAACTGCATCAACGATGATGAACTCGACACCATGCAAGAAGAGCTGATTGATCGTTTTGGTTTACTGCCAGAGCAAGGTGAAGCATTAATGGCATGTCATCGTTTACGTGTCGCTGCAAAATCTCTCGGGATTATTAAAATCGACGCGAGTGATAGCGCGATTCAGCTACAATTTAGCCAGCATGCGGATCTAGATCCAACCAAACTGATTGCTTTACTTCAACGCGATCGCCGTTGTCGAATGAATGGCCCAGATAAATTACGAATTACTGTTGCTTATGAAGATATTAGCCATCGTGCCGATTTCATCAAAAATATCATGAAAGAACTCATCTAATGTTAGAAAAAATCATCGCTATTTTAGCCACTTGGATTATGGGTGTTATTTCCACCATGGGATATGGCGGCATCGTGCTTCTAATGGCAATTGAATCAGCCTGCATTCCACTCCCTTCAGAGATCATCATGCCCTTTGCAGGATTTTTAGTTTTCAAAGGTGAAATGCTGTTATGGATGGTTGCTGTTGCAGGCGCTTTAGGCTGTGTTGTTGGTTCCATTCCAGCCTATTATCTTGGCATGTATGGTGGCAGACCATTGGTTGAAAAATATGGGAAATGGGTACTCATTTCACATAAAGATTTGAAGTGGGCGGATCACGCATTTGAAAAACACGGCGATATTATTATCTTTATTGGCCGTTTATTACCGGCAGTACGTACATTCATTGCATTCCCTGCGGGCATGGCTCGCATGCATATGGGGAAGTTTATCCTTTATACCTTTGTCGGCTCATTGATTTGGTGTTACCTACTCGCCTTCGCAGGCTTCAAGATGGGCGAACATTGGGAAAGTCTTAAGGTTTATTTCCACGAATTCCATTACGTCATTGCTGGCGCTGGTTTGATTTTTGTCATCTGGTACCTAAAAAGACACTTTAAACACTAGATGACTACAAAATCACAAGCTTGCCTATGCTCACAAAGTAAACCGCAAGTTTGATTTCCAAACCTTCATCCACAAATAAAGCACCATATTGCTCAAGCTGTTGACGATATTGTTCAGCCGCTGACTTCAAGCCATCATCAAGGCTAAAGTCTAACGCAATCGTTTTGTAATCCAGAATCCAGCGAATGCCCTTTTCAACAAACGTACGATCAATCACCCGCTTCTGAATGACTAAGCTATCAATTTGGCGTTCAATCTCCAGCTCATTTTGTGCATGTTCATGCGCCTGCAAAGCCCAGCGTCCCTGCTCACTTTCCAACGTTTTTTTAAGCAGGCTAATGGTAAGTGTTGCGCCTTGTGTCGCAACTAAGCTCGTGTGGCCTTGTTGAGTGAGCCAGCGAACCATTGCCATCTTTAATGTTTCAAGTCGATCAAGCGACCAAGCATCCAAACCTTGTTGCGCCATTAATTCTAAATAACGATGCACCAAAGTGCCTACACTAGCCTCTAAAGAAAGTACTACTTCAGCTTCAGGTGATGTCACCCTACTTTGCTGAATTTCATAGCGCACTTGTTCCGCTTGTAAAACATCAGGAATATGCGGCGCTTTTAAACGCACTAACTGCGGCACAAAATCTTCTAACTTAGCACTTAAACGACGCTCATGCGAAACCGAAGGCTCAGCTTGATTAAGTGTTAATTTATCCTCAGCAAATTCAACCGCCACCACAGGCCAAAGCATTTCCAAGAACGTATTCTTTTTAGGCTGTAACTCACCATTTTTATTCGGCTTCACCGCCCCCAGAAGATGCAAACATCGCTCAGCACGGGTCACTGCCACATAAAGCACACGCGCATCTTCATAAGCGGCACGTTGCTTTTCTAACGATCTCATATAATCGTAAATACTTTGCTGATTGTCTTTATTTTTACCTTTAGGTGGCATCGTTGCTACCACTAAATCAACATCCGCAACAGCGCCGCCAAAGCCTTCTCTTGGCACTTCTTCCCACATCAATAAGGGTTGGTCACTGCGACCTGTCGTTTTATCCAAACCGGGCAAAATAACGGTATCAAATTCCAAGCCTTTTGATTTATGGATGGTCATAAACTGCAATAAATCTTTTGCCTTCGCATCAGGAGCTGCATAGAGCTTTTGCACTTCAAGCGCCAATTGCTCAGTGCTAAATTGGCCGCTGGCTTCCATGCGGTCAATACGATCAAAGAACGCTTGCACATCGCGCACATCGCCAGCATCCCACAAACAAGCTGGTCCACCCAACATTACCCACACACTGTGTACCCACCTACTCATACTCATGCGGCCACGATGATCCAGTGCCTCTTGCATCACTGCTCGCAAATGTAATAAACGCATGCGCCCATCATCACTTAAGCTTTGCAACCGTGCTTCGTCGTGCATTAAATGCAGCACAGTACTGTATTGGTCTCCACCAACCAACTGATGCAAATCCTTCAAGCTCAAACCACACCAAGGCGCTCGCAAAATCGCTAACCAATGCACGCGGTCAGCACGTTGATGTAAGGCATTCGTCAGCGATAATAAATCTTGTACGACTTGACGATTTGCCAGCTCTTCAATCTCAACGGCTTGAAATGATAATTCAGCATGATTTCGGCGAATTTCAGCGACTAAAGCATGCAAATGGCTACGTGCGCGCACTAAAACAGCAATCTTTCTAGCTGGATTTTCAGCCCAAGTGGTCTTGATAATATCAATAATTTTATTGGCTTCTAGCTGACGAACATCACTTTCAAGCGCATCTTCCTGGCCATCCTCATCATCAGACTCTACTGTACCGCCGCCATCCAACATGGCATGAAAATGCACTCCAGCGCCATCAGGATCGCGATCTTTTGCCACAAAAGCACGATAGCTAATGGCGCCGCGCGAGACGCTATCATCATCAGGGAATACTTTTTCAAATGTATCATTGACCCATTCAATCACTGGCGCATGCGAGCGATTATTGCGCCACAATTTAAGTGGATTCAGCGACAAGCCACCTATACCCTCCTGTGCAACGCGCAAGAACAAACCAACATTGGCTTTGCGGAAACGGTAAATTGACTGCATAGGATCGCCAACCAAAAACAGTGTGCGACCATCGCCATCCATCCAACCTTGCGTAAGATGCTCTATCAACTTGATTTGTGTAGGACTGGTATCTTGAAATTCGTCTACCAACAAATGTTTAATCCGATAATCTAGCTTTAAAGCCAAATCCGTCGGATTCTCCTCAGCATCACCCAAAGCAAATAAGGCATTTTGTGAAATCTGTACAAAATCGACTTCGCCATGTTGCTGGAATACTAGCCAAAGCTCAGCTGTCGCCAACTTGAGCAAATGAGCTAAGGCCAAAATGATTTGCCAACTCTGCTCGTCATATTTGGGATTAGGAAGTTCTTTTAAAGTCTTTAACGCAAGCTCAGCACCTTCAATCTGATGTAAAGTGTTAATAACTTCATCAAGTTGCTCTTTATAAAGCTTGCCTTCAGGTGTCGCAGGGAACCCATTTTTCACATTCACGGTTTTTCTAAAAGTGTTGGTACCCGTCAACACTAAATCAACGACTGCACGCCACATCGCCAATGCTTCTGGCTTAAATGGAATAGGTGTTTCCCAATCACCTAGTAAGGCCACAGAAGCATCACACGGCAAGTTAGATGCTGCATAGCGCGCAATCGGCATCAAAGCCTCTTGCACACTTAGAGGCATCACTTCGGCCACCGCTTTCATATCTTGTGTCACCAAATGCACAAGCGCAGCTTCAGCTAAGGACGCATCATTGTGATTCATCACGTAATACTGCCATTGGTCGCGCTTGGCAAGCATCTCTGCCAATAAGGCCTTGAGTCGATAATGGTCATTATCAAAGTAACGCAAAGCCATCTGCACTACCGGGCCTTCGGTTGCATCATCCAAATTAGCTAAAGTGCGCGTAGCGGCCTCTTGATAATACAAACCAGCATCTTCACATACCGCTGGCTGCGTGCCAAAACGGGTTAACAAAGGCATTTGACGCGCTAAATTGCCACTTAATGAGTCTATAGTATAGATACGCAAACGCGAGGGCGTGGTCAGCAGTTCCCACGATTTCTCAGCAGATCGTGCCAAGGCTTTTTGTCCAAGTTCAAAAGTTACAATTTTGTGAGGTAAGGATGGGCGCTGGCCTGAGTTTGCATCTACCAAGCTATCCATAATCCGCTTCTTCATTTCGGAAGCGGCTTTATTGGTAAAGGTAATGGCTATAATTTCTTCCGGTGAATCTACCGTGGCAAGCAACTTCAAATAGCGCTGAGTGAGGAGTTCGGTCTTGCCGGCACCAGCTGGCGCTTCGACAATAAAAGAAGCAAATTCTAAAGCATTAATTCGGCTTGCATCGTCTTCATCCAGCAAATATTGATACTGACTCATAAGCCACCTAGCACTTGCTGATGACTCTCAGCTTGTTGATGCTCAAACTGTAACTGGCGCTCCGCCAATCTTAACAAAGGCAAGACCTCACAATAGGTCAGCTGCTTTTCATTTTCAAACTTCACCGCCGCATCACCGGCTTTAATCGCTTGCGCTGTGGCGGTAATGCGGTTTTTCCAGTGCGCAATCACAGAAGGCCAATTAGGGAATTCTGCTGCTGCAAAAATCCTGCGTCCTCGACTTTCCTCTAAAAGCGTTGCTCCCTGCAACACTCCTTTATTAGTAGCAATGCCTGCATAGCCTGCTTTTTCCAACAGCACTTTGGCAAAACAAACCGCAGCCACTTGTGCATCGCCCATCAAAAAGGCGGCGTAAATCGGCAATTGCGGCTCAGCGATATTGGTGTTTGCCCAGCTCTTAAAATCTATATTTCCGCCTGTTTTATAATCGAGCACCACCAATCGGCCATCTTCAAGCTGGTCCACTCGATCCACTGTGAGAGTAATCGAAAGGCTGTCGATTGGGATGGTTTGCTTACGCTCAACTGCCTGCACAGAAAAGCCCATTTCACGAGCTTTCTCCACATCATTAAGCCAAGCCATGACCAACTTCACTAAGCGCTCTTTTTCTAGCTGAATAAATGCCACGGAAAATGCCTCATCGTGCTCTTGATTAAACAAAGTTAGTACTTTGTCGGCAGCTTGCTCAAGCACAGCCTGCATCTCAGCCTCACTCAAGGCTTGCAAATAAGCGGAATCGCGGCCATCCCAAAACACTTCCAACACTTGGTGCACGAGATTGCCCCTATCCATCGCGTCCAAACCATCCACAGGCTCTTTTAAGGCGCGGGCATACAAACGGTATTGGTAAAAAGCCCAAGCTGGGCATATCGCTTGCGCCTTGAGCAAGCCCGTTCCGCCAGATACATGACCACCATCCTCAACTGCTGGCCCTTGATTATCATCTATCCATTGCCAAGGTTTGTTCTTCACTTCTTTAGGTACGCCATCAATAAGCTGTTCAGCCAATGTTTTAGCTAACACCACCTCCCCAGAAGCAAGTGGAATATCTTGCATGAGTGGACTTGCACGCAATTGACGGTCACCATCTTGCATAGCACTAGAGAAAATAACTGAACGGGCGCTTTTGATTAAGCGCTCATGAATTGATTTTGCAAAAGCCACTTGCACATCACTGCTCGCATTAGGGGTTTCTGCGGCACGTTGGAGACTCGCTGAAATCAATGCATTAGGTCGCGCTATAGGTGGCCAAACGTGATCATTCATCCCCATCACCCACATGGCATCCAAGGGTGCCGCCGCCGCTTCTATCATCCCCATAATTTGCAATGGAGGGATTTGCTTATATTCGGGCTGAAAAATCTGCGCTTGGCAAAGTTTAATCAATTGCGAAATAACACTTTTAGCATCAATCTTACCTAGCAAATCATCTAAACCAGCCAGCGCTGAAAGCACTTTATCGAAAGACTTAGTCGCCTGATATTCAAAGCTAGACAAGCTTCTACGGCCAGGCCAATCTGCATAAACCAAAGCTTGATCTAACACCAAAGCCCAAGCCGAAGGCAACTGTCTCGCCTCTTGGGTTTGTGCGTAGCCAATTAAACTCTGTAAGGCTTTGATGGTGGCTGGCAGGCTCATTCCACCATCACCCACAGTGACTTTATGAATGTAGTTTTGTAATCGAGTACTCTTAAAACTCAGCGGTAAATCGCGGCGCATACGCGCTTCCAGCAATGCTCTAGCATCAGCCTCTAACAAACCTTCCGACCAGTAAGGACTGTGCAGCAACTGAACAATCTCTTGCTGAAAAATACTGCCACGCTGCCAAGCCAATTGCAGAAGATGAATAGCCGTTGCAATCACAGGCTGTGTATTGAGTGGTACACCCAAAGAAAAATCATAACAACGTTGACTCTCAGCCAAGGCAGGACGTGCGGCGGATGCTTGCAATACATCGTCTAACAATGCCGAAAGCTTGCTACGCAAAACAGCCAGCTCTGGCACAACGATTGCAATGCTGGCTTGTGGATTTTCTGCTAACTGCGCTTTAGCCCATGCAACTGCGGCGCGGCATTCCGTATCCTGATTAGTTAATACAATATGCTTAACTTCTTGAGGCGAATCAAAAGTGAGTAATGCGGAGTTTACTTTCACACCTCGCTTTACAAGCACATCTTGCAATCGTTTCAATTGGGGATTTATACGGTCAAATCCAGCAAATTCAATTTGTGCTGGCAATGTGCCTACACCACTTTCCAATAGGTCTAAACGCCAATTCCCGTAGCGCACTGATTCCAAATATCCATTTTGCTTACAAAGCCACTGAAAACGTTTACGCCATTCCAGAAACTGTTTGGTTTCTTCAGTGGCCTCATCCATATTAATATGCAGATTCCACTCAATAATTAACCTATTCGCTTCCATTGCCGCACTTGCTAAACCAGATGCATCAAATAAGTCTTCGGCCTCATGCGACTTTAAACAATACCTAATGCTCTGCTCCCACAGCAAACTCTCTTGTAGTGAATTCAGCTCCGTGCTTGGGATATTGGCAGCATCAATCTCACCCAATAATATTGACTCATCAAGCACCTGACCCAGCCATTGTGACAAAAGCACAGCATTAAGCGGTTTCCACTTCACAATACCTTTTCGCACTTGTTCACGCTGAAAAATTCCTTGCAAGCTACGCGCTAAACGCGGCGTAGAACATAAAATCAGGCTAGAATTGAAGTGTTTAGTCATAGCAAGATTTTAACTTGGACTGATGACTAAAAACACTTAAAACAAAGAATAAAAACGGCACCGCATGGCAGATCAAAAAAACTACATCACCCCCCAAGGTCACGCTGCTTTAGAGGCCGAATTTACCCAGCTACTCAAAGTCGAGCGCCCTGAGGTTGTGCGCGTTGTTTCTTGGGCCGCAGGTAACGGTGATAGGTCAGAAAATGGTGATTACATTTACGGTAAAAGAAGGTTACGCCAGATTGATTCACGCTTACGATTTTTAATGCAACGAATGGATGCTGCCGTAATTGTCGATCCAGCCACACAAGCCGGTCTAGAAAAAGTATTCTTTGGTGCCTGGGTAACCATGTATTCATTAAATAGAGATACTGAACATACCTACCGCATTGTTGGGCAAGATGAATTAGAACCCACCAAAGGCTGGATAAGCTGGGTTTCTCCGCTCGCTAAAGCCATGCTAGGTAAGCAAGCAGGCGATGTGGTGCGCGTACAAACCCCGACGGGTGAGGATGAGTACGAGATTCAGGAAATAAGCTACACAGAGCCTAACGATTAAAATGATGAAGAAAAATCGAGTTTCTTGGGATATTTTCTGCAGAGTGGTAGACAACTTTGGTGATATTGGAGTCTGCTGGCGCTTATCCAAACAATTAGCCAATGAACACAAACTGAACGTTCGATTATGGGTAGACGACCTACAAGTCGCTTCAAAAATCATCCAAAATCTCGACACTTCACTTCATGCTCAAACAATTGATAGCGTCACAATATATCGATGGGAAGAGTCCGCATCAGCTTTCGATGAAGTTCGCCCTGCGGAGGTCGTAATCGAAACATTTGCATGCAACCTTCCAGCTGCTTATCTAAAAGCAATGACTCTCAACAAACCTATTTGGATTAATCTCGAATACCTCTCAGCCGAAGCTTGGATCAACGACTGCCACGGCCAGCCATCAACGCACCCACAAACAGGTCTCAAAAAAACCTTTTTCTTTCCTGGATTCAACAATAAAACTGGCGGGCTTATCCGAGAACAAAACTTAAGCAAAACTCGTGATGCGGCAATCGCCATGATGAAAAAGCTACCCAGCTTACAAGTGTCATTATTTTGCTATCCAGATGCGCCAATTAAGGATTTACTCAACACCATGTCTCAAGGCAACGCCCCAGTAGAATGCTTCGTACCAATGGACTCTTATCAGCATGAAATTGCAGCATTCTTTGGTTCAAACGCTATCAATATTGGAGATACTCTCAATCAAGGCCAATTAAAATTAACCTTACTCCCCTTTCTCACTCAAGCTGAATACGATCAACTGCTTTGGTGCTGCGATTTAAATTTTGTGCGAGGGGAAGATAGCTGGATTCGAGCACTTTGGGCTAGCAAGCCTTTTATCTGGCAACCCTATCGCCAAGCAGATGATTTGCATCTAGAAAAACTAGAGGCATTTCTTAAAATTTATCTTCAGGATAATCCCTCGCAAATCCTTGCCGAATTTAGTCGAGCCTGGTCAGAGGACGGAATCACACTGTCCTTATGGAATAGACTGATTGCAGAGATTAATGAGCTGAATACTTGGACCACTCAGCGCAGCCAACACTTTGAATCACAGACCGATTTAGCCTCTACGCTAGTGATTTTTACTGAAAATGGGGTATAATGCGCGACTTTTTACACCTTCATAATTTGGTAGACATCACATGAAAACAGCAATGGAACTCCGCGTCGGCAACGTAATCATGATCGGTAACGATCCATTGGTTGTGCAAAAAGCCGAATACAACAAATCAGGCCGTAACTCAGCCGTGGTTAAAATGAAATTCAAGAACTTGCTTACTGACGCACCAAGCGAATCAGTATACAAAGCAGATGATAAATTCGAAGTCGTTGTTTTAGAGAAAAAAGATGTGACTTACTCTTATTTCGCTGACCCACTCTACGTATTTATGGACGAAGAATACAATCAGTTTGAAGTAGAAGCTGAAAACATGACGGATGCGCTTAACTTCTTAGAAGATGGTATGGCATGTGAAGTAGTATTCTACAACGGCAAGGCAATCTCAGTAGATCTTCCTAACTCAGTAGTTCGCGAAATCACTTACACAGAACCAGCAGTTAAAGGTGATACATCAGGTAAAGTAATGAAACCAGCACGCATTTCAACTGGCTTCGAATTACCAGTTCCACTTTTCTGTGACATCGGTGACAAGATTGAGATCGATACACGAACATTTGAATACAAAAACCGCGTGAAGTAAGTCATTGAATAACCTTTCACAGCAATGTGATAGTTAAAAAAAGGGCGCTTAATCTAAGCGCCCTTTTTTATTGGCTGAGTATTAAACCCAAGCTTTTATGCTTAAAGACTTAAACAACACCTTGTGGAAAGTCATAGCTATAGTGTTTACGTAATGGCTTAACAACTTCCCATTGGCTATCTAAACCAGCATGGAATGAAACCAAGTCACCGGCAACGATACGTACTGGTGTACCGCCTTTAGGTGTCACTAAGATTTCACCTTCTAATACAAAAGCTGATTCTGTAGAACCGAAGTCGATTGGGAATTTAGATACTTCTTTTTCCCAAATTGCCCAGTTTGAAACGCCTAATTCTTTCAAACGTTCTGGAGTTGGTGCGTGATCAATAGTAATTTTGCTCATTATTTTTCCTATCTTTGTATATCATTAATAAAAATTTTAAAACCCGTGTTTTTTAGATTTAACAATCAGATAGTTAACATCATTCAATCACGACTTTAAGAATTCATATAAAACCGGAGCGAATTTTATCAGAAAAATAATGCCACAAGCCGAAAAAACCGTTAATATCGCTTCCAAGGGAATAATAATTCCCCCGAAATACAAGACACGTGGCTAGGTAAAGCTTTGGCAGTTGACTTAAAGCAAATTAAATAGCAAAGTATTACTGCTTGTTTTGATCATTAATCCCAAGGAGATAATAAACATGAATAAATCTGAATTAATCAACGCTATTGCAGCAAGTGCAGACCTTTCAAAAGCAGCAGCTGGCCGCGCATTAGATGCAGCGACAGACGCTATCACTACAGCACTTAAAAAAGGTGACACTGTAACTTTAATCGGTTTCGGTACATTCAAAGTATCTAAACGTGCTGCACGTACTGGCCGTAACCCACGTACTGGCGCTGAATTGAAAATCGCTGCTCGTAAAGCTCCAGCTTTCTCAGCAGGCAAAGCATTAAAAGACGCAGTTAATAAATAATTGCTGCTTAATAAAAAAGGGAGCCATTGGCTCCCTTTTTTATTATCTATATAAAATACAAATGAAAAAAGCGCCATATGGGCGCTTTTTTGACATTCTGGCGGAAGAGGTGAGATTCGAACTCACGGTGGGCGTGAACCCACGACAGTTTTCAAGACTGTAGCATTAAACCGCTCTGCCACTCTTCCGTCTTTTTTCAGCGACATATCGTTGCTAAGGGCGGCATTATAACACCAGAATTTAGTCGTCTGCTATATCTGAATCAGGAAAAAGTACATCTGTGTATCCAAATTGCCTAAGATCTTGAATTCTCATAGGATATAAAATGCCATCTAAATGATCACATTCATGCTGAACCACTCTCGCATGAAATCCACTGACCAAACGATCAATTACCTGACCATATTGATCAAAGCCCTTGTAGTGCAATCGTTGATATCTTGGAACAATCCCACGCATACCTGGAACAGAGAGGCATCCTTCCCAACCGTCTTCCATCTCATCCCCAACAAAAGTCAGCACTGGGTTAATCAGAACGGTATAAGGCACTTGTTCTGCATCTGGATACCTAGGGTTGCGCCCAACACCAAAAATAACGACTCGCTGACTCACGCCAATTTGAGGCGCAGCTATTCCTGCACCGTTCATATGCTGCATCGTATCTTGCATATCATTAATCAATGCATGCAACTCAGGCGTATCAAAAGTCCCAACAACTGCTGCAGATTGAAGCAACAGAGGATCACCCATTCGAAGGACAGGCCTAACGGCCATAACATGTCACCACTTCAGCAATCATCTGACAAACAAGAAGCATTGTTTTATCTAACACATCACTAATTTCGTCATACTTAATGCCGTGCAAACTACTTCCTCGGCCAGCTGCATAATTTGCTACAGGACAAATTGCTGCATAATTAAGGCCCTGCTCACGTGCCAAGGCTGCTTCTGGCATCCCAGTCATCCCAACAATATCAGCTCCATCACGCTCTAAACGATTAATTTCAGCCGCGGTTTCTAACCTAGGCCCTTGAACGGCTGCATAAACGCATCCATCCATCACTTGCTGATTTAAATTGGATGCTGCCAGCAAAATAAGTGCTCTTAATTTTTGGCTGTAAGGCTCAGTAAAATCAATATGTGTAACAACTTGACCGCTCTCCTCACTCAATCCATCAAAGTAAGTATTTTTACGTCCATGCGTATAATCAATAATCTGATTAGGAACGGCTATTTTTTGTGGCCCTAAATCGGGATGAATCCCACCAACAGTAGCAACAGCAACGATATCCTTAACGCCAACTGACTTTAATGCCCAAATATTCGCACGATAATTAATTCCATGAGGAGGAATAGTATGGCCATTGCCGTGCCGTGCTAAAAATACCAATGTCTTACCATTCACTTCTCCAAAGGTAATTGGACCAGAAGGCTCTCCATAAGGCGTTCTAATAATCTGACGTCTAGTAATAGTAAGATGTTCCAAGGAGCCCAAGCCCGTTCCACCAATAATACCTAACATATTTTCCATTCAAGCCATTGAGATAATAAGTAAATTGTAGCGCAATCCAATGATTATCGCGCTCATGTTTTTATGGCATACTCTAAAACACATATGAATATTAAAGCCACGACCCAAGCCAGTTTAAAGCTAGCTTCAAAACATTACGAAAATTTTCCAGTTGCATCAATTCTGCTGCCAAGAAATTTACGTGATTCAATTGGTCTGATTTACGCATTTGCCAGACAAGCTGATGATTTTGCAGATGAGGGTAATTTAAGCCCATCCGAAAGAATTACACTGTTAAATGGCTTTAAAGCTGAACTTGACTTAATCAAAGCAAAAAAAAATCCACAGACCGATTTATTTGTTGCATTGGCGGCGATGATTGAAGCAAAAAACTTAGGGCTTGATCCCTTCTATGATTTACTCAATGCATTTACTCAAGACGTCACTAAAACGCGTTATGAAAATTTTGGTGAAGTCATGTCTTACTGCCGCTTATCAGCCAATCCAATTGGGCGCTTGCTATTGAAGTTATATGGTCAAGATAGCGCAAAAAACATCGGAATGGCAGATGCCATATGTAGCGCCCTACAACTCATTAACTTCTTACAAGATATCGCAATAGATATTAAAAAAAATCGCATTTATCTACCGCAAGATGAACTCAATCACTACAAAGTGACTGAAACGCAAATCAACAAAAAAGATAATAGTGGTACATGGTCACTCATGATGGAGTTTCAAATCAATCGTGCCAGAAAACTTCTACAAGCCGGCGCCCCGCTTGGACTGGCACTACCAGGACGCATAGGTTTTGAAATGCGAATGATGATTGCTGGCGGTGAACGAATCTTAAAAAAACTACATCAAGCACACGGTGATATTTTTAATCATCGCCCAAGCTTAAATAAAAAAGATTGGCTGTATATGGCTTATCGCGCCGCCACCAAAAAATAAGATCCATCTAGATGACACCTAACGAATACTGCAAAGAAAAAGCCGCAGCTAGCGGATCCAGCTTTTATTACAGCTTTTTATTTCTACCTAAAGCTAAACGGCAGGCAATTACCGCTCTTTATGCATTTTGTAGAGAAGTGGACGATATCGCCGACGAATGTAAAGACCTATCAGTCGCTAGAATTAAGCTTGCTTGGTGGCGTACAGAAATCGGTAATTTATATGCAGGCAAGCCTCAACACCCAGTGAGCAAAGCTTTAGCAGAGGCCATTAATCGTCACCAACTCGATCAAGAACATTTTTTAGAGATTATCGACGGCATGGAAATGGATTTAGATCAAAATCGCTATGCTGACTTCAAACAATTACAACTTTATTGCTACCGTGTGGCAAGCGTTGTTGGTTTACTATCCGTGCAAATTTTTGGCTTTAAAGATCGCAAAACACTCAAATATGCTCATGACTTAGGCATAGCATTACAACTCACGAATATCATCCGCGACGTCGGCGAAGATGCACGTAGAAACCGCATTTACCTTCCTTTAGATGAACTCAAAAAATTCGGGGTGACTGAAGCTGAAATTCTCAATAGCCAAGCGTCAGATAAAATTAAAGCACTTCTAGATTTTCAGATAGAGCGTGCAGAAACTTTTTATGATCGTGCATTGCGTGAATTACCAGTAGGGGATAGAAAAACGCAACGAACAGGACTCATGATGGCCGCAATCTATCGCACCCTACTTCGTGAAATAAAAGCAGACAATCCAACGCAAGTGCTCAATGCCAGAATCTCATTGCCGCCACTTCGTAAGTTCTGGCTGGCATGGAAAACCTTTATAAAATATTAGAAAACCGATGGAACTTAATTCATCAAATATTAAGGTAGCTATTATTGGCGGCGGCCTTGCTGGACTTGCTGCAGCAAGTGAATTAAGTTCGCACGGAATCAAAGCCACTGTATTCGAGACCGCGCCTCAACTTGGAGGAAGGGCCAGAAGCGTTCACTGGAAAGGCCTCATCTTAGATAATGGCCAGCATATTTTATTGGGTGCTTATCATCAAACATTACGATTGATGAAAAAAATTGGATTGAATGCTGAAGAATCCCTACTGAGACAATCACTCAATCTCAACATGCTCCATGCCATACATCTAAAATCATACAAATCACTACCTGCCCCATTCAATTTATTAATGGGCTTACTGACTTGCAAAGGCTTAAACTGGTCGGAACGTTACTTAGCAATTCGTTTTTTGATTCAGCTAAAACGGATTAACTTCAAATTAGATCAAGACATACCTCTAAATGAGCTACTAAAGCGCTTTAAGCAGCCCAGCTATCTTATTCGACATCTTTGGGAGCCTTTATGCTTGGCGGCGCTTAATACACCCATAAACGCTGCTAGCTCGCAAATTTACTCAAACGTCCTAAAAGACAGTTTCAATCAGAAAAAAACTGACAGCGATCTATTGTTACCGCGCAATGATTTATCAAACCTACTGGCGGAACCATTGGCAGATTTCATTAGAGCCCACCAAGGGGAAATAAAGCTTAACAGCCATGTAAAACAGCTTGAGAAAGTTAATCATGATTTTACAGTGAATGGCTCAAATTTCACCCATGTCATTTTAGCCGTAGCGCCGTTTAGACTTGCTGAGATGATAGAACCTCTAGGAGAAATGGTAGCGACTGACTTAGTGACCAAATTTACTTACGAGCCAATCTATACCGTTTATTTGCAATATCCTCATGACGTAAAACTGCCACAAGTAATGATAGGTTTAACAAAGACAATGAGCCAATGGGTATTCGATCGAGGCCAATTGAATGGTCAAAAAGGCTTGATTGCAGTCATCATTAGCGCAAAAGGCGAACATCAAAAACTGACGCACGAAGCCTTGGCTAATGAAGTAATTGCTGAGTTAAAAACCGCTTTTCCCAATCTTCCGAGCCCGAAATGGCATAAGGTTATTGCTGAAAAAAGAGCGACATTTGCTTGTACTGCAAACTTAAAACGGCCCCAGCAAAAAACGACTATTCAAAACTTATATTTAGCAGGTGATTATACCGAAGGCAATTACCCTGCAACGATAGAAGGCGCTATTCAAAGCGGCTTATCTGCAGCCCAATTAATTCTGCAATCATGAGACAATCTCATCAAATTTTTACATCATTCACAGTATAAGCACCATGAAAAACTACCAAGCACCAAATCAACATCTCAAAGACCGCGTTATCCTAGTGACAGGTGCAGGTCAAGGTATAGGAAAAACGGCGGCTTTAACTTTCGCACAACAAGGTGCAACAGTGATTTTACTAGGCCGTAGTACAAAAAAACTTGAGGCTACTTACGATGAAATCGTCGCAGAAAAAAATCCTGAACCACTGATATTTCCCATGGACTTAGAAAAAGCGAATGAAGATGACTTTAAGGCAATGGCAGAAGGCATTTATCAATCTTTGGGCCGACTAGACGGCATCCTGCATAACGCAACACACTTTGATAACTTAAGCCCACTGGAAATTCAGACCATGGAACAATTTGATCGAATGTTTCGAGTTAACGTGACAGCACCTTTTGCACTAACTAAAGCTTGCTTACCTCTATTAACACGTGCTGCAGATGCGTCTGTTGTTTTCACATCAAATAATTCAGCACAAGACCATAAAGCTTACTGGGGTAGTCATGGCATCAGTAAAGTTGCAGCAGATGCCATGATGAAAACTTGGGCTTTAGAGCTAGAAAAACATCCCAATCTACGACTAAACACAATTGTTCCTGGCGGACTCCAAAGCCCTCAACGTAAAAAAACTCATCCTGGTGAAGTACACAACAACTTAGCAACGACAGAAAGCGTCATGCCAACTTATTTGTATTTAATGGGAAGTGATGCCAAAGGCATCTCAGGGCAAGTTTTTAATTGCTAAATTAAAGATCGCGAACTTTGTTGAGCGCTTGTTCTAAACGCTCAACAGCGAACACTTGCATGCCTTTAATAGGCTGTTTGGGTGCATTGGCTTTGGGCACGATTGCATGCGTAAATCCAAGTTTGGCTGCCTCTTTTAAACGCTCTTGACCACGCTGAACAGGTCTGACTTCTCCAGCCAAACCAACTTCACCAAAAACTATAAGTTTATTATTTAATGCTTTGTTTTTTAATGAAGAAACGATAGATAAAAGCACTGCCAAATCGACTGCCGGCTCACTAATTTTGACTCCGCCAACCGCATTAACAAAAACATCCTGATCAAAACAAGCAACCCCAGCATGGCGATGCAAAACCGCTAACAACATCGCCAATCGGTTCTGCTCCAACCCCACACACAAACGCTTAGGATTTGGTGCATGCGCTTCATCAACCAAAGCCTGAACTTCCACCAACAATGGACGTGTTCCTTCTTGAGTCACGGTAATACAAGAGCCCGCAACTTCCTCAGCATGATGTGAAAGGAATAAAGCAGATGGGTTGCTTACTTCACGCAAACCTTTTTCTGTCATTGCAAAAACGCCCAGCTCATTGACTGCGCCAAATCGATTTTTAAATGCACGTATCAAGCGAAAGCTAGAGTTAGGATCGCCCTCAAAATATAAAACGGTATCAACGATATGCTCAAGTACACGGGGACCTGCTAAAGAGCCCTCTTTCGTCACATGACCCACCAAAATAACACTAATACCTAACTGCTTAGCTGCGCGAGTTAACTGCGCTGAACATTCACGCACCTGTGCAACAGAACCAGGAGCTGATTGCAATGCCTCAGAATAAACGGTTTGTATCGAGTCAATAACCGCGACATCAGGACGATGAGTCTGTAATGTCGCTACAATCTTCTCGAGATTAATTTCAGCCAATAAATCCAGAGAAGATGCATCCAAACCTAAACGCTTAGCTCGCATTGCAATCTGCTGCGCCGACTCCTCACCGCTGATATAGAGCGTTTTACTTTTATCACCCAAATGACAAAGCGTTTGCAACAACAAAGTGGATTTGCCGATGCCTGGGTCACCACCAATGAGGACAACGCCGCCAGGTACCAATCCACCACCAAGCACACGGTCGAATTCAGCGATGCCAGTTGCTTGCCTTGGCGTTTCTGCTGCCTCAACCTCTTTCAATTTCTGGATGGTACTAGCTTCAGCCAACGGCGCAAAACGACTAGCACTTGATGTTTCAGCAATCGTTTCAACCAAGGCATTCCAAGCCATACAGCTTGGACACTGCCCCTGCCACTTCGGTGAAAGGCCACCACATTCAGTACAGGTATATTGAGTTTTGAGTTTTGCCATTAAGTAAGCACCCTCACAGGAACGCGTGGGGCAATCGCACACAGCAATTCATAACCAATAGTCCCAGAAGACTCAGCCACAGCATCAACAGGGACTTGATTACCCCATAACTCTACTGAAGAACCTATTGTCGCATCAGGCAGTGCGCTTAAGTCAACAAATAACATATCCATGGACACTCGACCCAAGGTCTGCGTCATTAAGCCGTCAACGGCAATTGGTGTGCCATTAGGCGCATGCCTTGGATAACCATCAGCGTAACCACAAGCAACAATCCCAATACGCATTTTTTTGTCAGCGGTAAACCGTTGACCATAACCAACACTTTCGCCTGTTTCTAGCACTTGTATCGCAATAATTTGACTTGTGAAATGCATAGCAGCTCGCAAGCCGAAACTAGCAGCTGATTGACCAGAAACAGGCGTTGAGCCATACAGCATTATCCCTGGGCGAACCCAATCGAGATGCGTTTCAGAAAAACGTAATATAGATGCAGAATTTGCAACGGATTTTGGATGGGATTTACCTTCGGTGACGCGATTAAATAAAGCAAAAGGAGCTGAAACGCCTTGCGCTTCATCAGCAGTTGCAAAATGCGTCATCAAAGTAATTTCTGTAACTTGCTGACATTGAGCCAAACGGGATAAAGCAGATTCGAATGCCTCGGACTTAAAGCCCAAACGATTCATGCCAGTATTCATCTTTAAATGAACAGAAACTGATTTTATGTGGCTGTTTTCAAGCATTTCCATTTGTGCTTCACAATGCACAACAATACTAATGCCTTGTTCACTGACAGTTAATAACTCATCAGCCGAAAAAACACCCTCTAACAATAGTATTTCTTGCTGATATCCCGCATTACGTAAAGCCAATGCTTCATCCAATCCCAAAACAGCAAAAGCATCTGCAGCAGCCAAGCCTTGAGCTGCGTTGAGTAATCCATGACCGTAACCATTAGCTTTAACGACTGCCATCACTTTAGATTGCTTAGCCGTAGCTTTTACAACACTTAGATTGTGGGTCAGTGCACTGCGATCAATAGTGGCTTGAATTGGGCGCATGAGTTAATAATCATCACCCATGTGGGCATTACCAGAAACGAAGTTTTCAAATCTAGTATGCTGACCTAAGAAAGTCAGACGCACGCGACCAATAGGGCCGTTACGTTGTTTCGCGATAATAATCTCTGCCGTACCCTTATCTTCAGAATCAGGGTTGTAAACCTCATCACGATAAATAAATAAGATCAAATCGGCATCTTGCTCAATAGCACCAGACTCACGCAAATCGGACATCACAGGTCTCTTATCTGGGCGTTGTTCAACACTTCGGTTTAACTGCGACAATGCCACAACTGGCACATCAAGTTCTTTAGCAAGCGATTTAAGTGAACGGGATATTTCAGAAATCTCAGTCGCGCGATTTTCGCTAGCACGGCCAGATGTGCCTGCCATCAATTGTAAATAATCGACAACAATCAAACCCAACTTGCCACATTGGCGATGTAATCGTCGTGCACGAGCACGAACATCAAATGAACTAAGGCCTGCACCTTCATCAATATAAATAGGCGCATCATTGAGCTTACCAAGGGCAGTAGTAAGGCGCACCCAATCATCATCTTCCAAATTGCCGTTACGCATACGATGCTGATCTAATCGACCCACAGAACCAATCATACGCGTAGCTAACTGTGTGGCACCCATTTCCATTGAGAAAACGGCGACTGGAAGCTTGGTATCCAAAGCAACATTCTCAGCAATATTAAGTGAGAATGCCGTTTTACCCATCGATGGACGACCAGCAACAATAATCAAATCTCCCGGCTGGAAGCCTGACGTACGCTCATCCAGATCATCAAATCCAGTTGGCACGCCAGTTACAGCACCTTGATTTTCACGTTGATACAAGAAATCAATACGATCAGCCACTGCAGGCAATAATGACTTCATATCAACAAAGCCCTGTGAACTGCGATTACCACTTTCTGCAATCTTGAAAATCTTAGCCTCAGCTTCATCCAGCAATTGCTGAGCATCTCTACCTTGTGGGTTATAAGCGCTTTCGGCGATTCCAGAACCTACTTCAACCAATTTACGCATCACTGAACGTTCACGCACAATTTCAGCATAACGGCGAATATTGGCGGCAGTTGGAGTGTTTTGAGCTAAAGCACCTAAATAGGCAATCCCGCCAACACTTGAGAGTTCAGCGCTATTTTCTAAAGATTCAGCAACGGTAACAATGTCAGCCGGACGGCTTTGTTCGATAAGTTTACAAATGTGGTGATAAATCAGTCTATGGTCATGACGATAAAAATCCACCTCGCTTAAGACATCAGCGATTTTATCTAGCGCTTCATTTTCAAGTAGCAACCCTCCAAGTACAGACTGTTCAGCCTCTACAGAATTAGGTGGGAGTTTTAATGAATCTAAGGTTTCGTCAGCCATACGCAATTATAAACTGAAACAGTGACTGATTAATGAGTAGATAAAAACAAAAAGGGCTACCGAGGTAGCCCTTTTAAATATCAAGCAATTAGCTAAATATTATGCTTCGCCCAATACTGAAACAGTGATCTCAACCACTACGTCATGATGCAATGCAACGCTAACTGAATGGTCCCCAACAGCCTTTAATGGGCCATTTGGTAAACGCACTTCAGCTTTAGCCACTTCAAAACCAGCTGCAGTTAATGCTTCAGCGATATCACCGTTACCAACTGAACCAAATAAACGACCGTCAACACCAGCTTTTTGAGTTACTTGCAATAAGTAACCAGCTAACTTCTCACCGCGTTTAGTTGCTGCAGCTAATAAATCAGCTTGTTGTTTCTCAAGAATTGCACGACGTGCTGCGAATTCAGCAATATTGCTTTCAGTTGCACGCTTAGCTTTACCTTGTGGAATTAAGAAGTTACGACCGTAACCATCTTTAACTTTAACGATATCACCAAGGTTACCCAAGTTCACTACTTTTTCTAATAAGATAATTTGCATGGTTTTCCCCTTAGTGCTTGTCAGTGTAAGGTAATAACGCTAAGAAGCGTGCACGCTTAACAGCTGAAGTCAACTGACGTTGGTATTTTGCTTTTGTACCAGTAATACGTGCAGGAATAATCTTGCCGTTTTCTGTAATGAAATCTTTTAATAGATCCACATCTTTGTAATCTACTTCTTTAATGCCCTCTGCTGAAAAACGGCAGTAGCGGCGGCGTTTGAACATATCACGTGCCATGTTAGTAATCCTTATCAATAATTTAATGTATTAATGTGCAATACCAGCTGTGCGCTCTTTAAGCTACGTTTTGCAATAAAGCCTGTCACGTTTAAATGTGTACCAACTTTAATGAGTTGTGATTTTTCCGCCAACTCACCCATGAGCATGGCATTAATTTCACATTCCACTCTACGTTGCATTCCTGCCTCAACTTGCTCAGACAGATGACGTAAAACAAAACTTAACAACGGTATTCCTGCTGGTGTATAGCGTAGCGTTTCAATTTGAACCACTTCGCCGCTTATCACTAATTGATTAGTCACCAGCGGTTGCAACTCACTTAAGCTGAAGCTTCCTCAGTTGCTGCAGCGCCCTCTTCCTTACCCAATACTGATTTAGATTTCTCTTCTTTCATCATTGGAGATGGTGCAATCACAGCTTCTTTAGTTGCCATTGTTAAATGGCGCAACACTGCATCATTAAATTTGAATGCGTGTTCAAGTTCGTCTAAAACGAATTGATTACATTCAATATTCATTAGCACGTAATGCGCTTTGTGGATTTTTTGAATTGGGTAAGCCAATTGACGACGGCCCCAATCTTCAAGGCGATGCATAGCACCACCGTTTGAAGTCACAAGTGCGCGATAACGCTCGATCATCGCAGGTACTTGCTCACTTTGGTCCGGATGGACGATAAATACTACTTCATAATGCCGCATGTAAACTCCTTTTGGATTAAAAGGCTCCTGCACAGCGAAACAGTGAGCCAAGGTGGAAAGGTCGCGATTATATATGAAAAACCATCATTAAATCTAGTATTTATTCAATCAATCATCATATTTAATGTATTTGAATCGCGGATCTTCATTAGGGGTACCCTCAAGTGCGCTTACCAAACCCTGTTCCGAAGCTACTTTAGCAGGCTGCCATTGAACCACCTCTTCAATTTTTGCAGCCAACTCAAAATCCTTGTCAGTGACACCCTTAGCGCTATGTGTGCATAGCTTAACAATCACAAAGGCATAAGAAACCGTCAAATCTGGATGATGCCAGGCCGCCTCCGCTAAATGCCCAACAGTATTCACAACCATCATTGTGGCTTTCCAGCCACTAGTCTTGTACTTTCTTCTTATCCAGCCATCCTCATAAATCCAATGAGGCAGTTGATTCGCTAACTGAACCTGAATTTCATCTGCCGTATAAACACGATCGTTTGTTTTAATTTCAGTCATATCAAATACTCACTTTCAACGCCGCTAAAGGCCCTTTATCGAAATCAAGGTCTCGCTTCAAAACTCCATCATGTTGCTTATCTATGATCCAAGTATTAAATACCTGCCCTTTTAAATAAGTCGCAAAGCAAGCATCCACAAACTGATCTCGTACTAAAACATCAACACTAATTTCCGTTTGATGCTCATATCTGGACAAATCGGACTTAACTAGTACTAAATGTTGCGCATTTAATTTAGCTGCAAGCCATGCAGCTAAGCTATCCGAGGTGACATCCCAATTCATAGTAATACTCTCATCAGCAAGCACCATCTCTGAAGGCTTCCAAACAATTGCCTTATGCTGCCATCCACGCTCAGCAATTTCCAGCTCATTAGAAGCTAAAGTCAAAGATGGATTTAACCCGCACATCAAAGTCGCATATTGATCCATCGCAACTACAGCCATTTTATGGGCGGTTGCATCATCAAGCCCCGTCATTAACTGTGACTCTCTAACGGCATCTGCAAATAAGCCTCCACCAGGCACAATCACCACTTGTCCGTCGCTAAAACTATTGAGCGCATCTAACCAACATTTAAGCGCTGGGGAGCCCAACAAACTACCGCCAAGCTTAACGACCCACATTTAGCGGCCCATCTAATTGATTGGACACGTCACATCCAAAAGCTTTAAGCAACTCAATCATTGAAGACGCTTTATCCCAAGTCTCTCGATACTCTTTGGCTAATTCAGAATCAGCAACAACACCACCGCCTGCATAAAAACGTATTTCACCGTGTGAATAAATCGCTGTCCGAATCGCAATATTAGTATCCATATTTCCGTCAAAACCAATATAGCCAATTGCACCACAATAAAGACCTCGTCGATTGGGCTCTAGCTCCTCGATAATTTCCATCGCACGTAATTTTGGCGCGCCAGTAATCGAGCCTCCAGGAAAGCATGATCGCAACAAATCAATTGCTGTCATCCCCTGCGCTAGCTTACCTGTCACGGTACTCACCAAGTGATGCACATTAGCAAAGCTTTCAAGCGCAAACATATTGTCTGCTCGCACACTGCCGGTTTCGCAAGCTTTACTAATATCGTTACGAAGCAAATCAACAATCATCAAATTTTCAGCGCGATCTTTGAGGCTATTCTGCAATGATTCAGCATTAAGCTTATCTTGAGTCGAATCTAAACTGCGCGGACGAGTCCCCTTGATTGGGCGGGTCTCTACATGCCCGTTAAATACTTGCAAAAAACGCTCAGGTGAAGCCGAAAGAACATGTAATGGCGATTCATCCGATAAATTCATATAGGCCATGAATGGCGCAGGACTAATCTCCCGAAGCGCTTGATATGCAACCCAAGCATTACCCCGTGCTTGGGCAGAAAATCGCTGGGCAAGATTAACTTGATAACAATCACCCTCATAAATATATCGTTTAACTTTATCGAAAGCTTGAGTGTAGGCTTTGTAAGCCATATTAGATGACAATGCTGAAGTCACTTCAAAAGCCGACTGATTCTCGATTAACAATGGCGCATCAAATAAAGCGCACAGCTCTGGCCAAAGAGCCTCAGTGGCCCGATCAAATCTATGCGATACCAACCAAGCACGTGACAATCGATGATCGACAACGACCGACCAATCATAGATACCCACCATCATCTGTGGAATATGCTCGGAATCAAGTGATTGAATTGGTAAAGTTTCAACTCGACGAGCCAAATCATAAGCAAAATAACCAATTGCACCACCTTCAAACGGCAAGTCCGTTTTATTTAGGTGGTAACTAGCTAATGTAGCCTTTAATAAATCAAACGGATCTTGGGCACTGAATTTGAGACCCTCTGAATCAAAAACTTCAGTTTGCCCACCATTCGTCACTAATCGAATAAAAGGATCTGCCACCATAATGTCGTAATGACCAAACTGGCTATCGGGCTGCCCACTATCCAAGAATACCGCCCAAGGCCTATCAGCGATCCGCGCGAAGATCTTTGCACTGTCACTTTGATAGGGAATTTCGTGTTTTAACATTCTCTTTTTGCCAATAAATAAGCGACTGCATAAGCTGGCAAGCAAACGCCTGCCAAATGTTGTTGCGATAGATCTTTAGCTAAAATCGTTGATGAAATGTCGACATAAGGTCTTTGCATTAGCTCAGCCAAGCCTTGCACCAAAAAACGCCCTAAACCAACGCCAATAAGGGGTGCATCATTCGTAAAATCGAACCTAGTAAAATGAGTTTCTGTCGCATCTTGTAAACGTGCCAACTGCACTGATTTAAAAGAATGCGCTAAACCAATCCAAGCACTCATTCCAGCATCCTCAACATCATGCCCTATCATACGCGCAATACGTCTAGCACTCTCCAACAAGCTTTTACCAGCTCCATCCGCCGTATCAGCAACGTCATCCTTTAATTGCAAATCACCTGTTAATCGATAAATATCAGCAGTCGTTGCAAAGTACTCAGCAGCCACATTAGTTAAAGTACCCTCAAAATTAATCCTTGAAGCCAAAGCCATTAATGGCGTGCGTAGAACACCGGTGTATACCAACTCATTCTCACGCATACGGTCAGCATCACAAAAACCTAGAACTTTTGGCAAGCCTTCAGACAAGACAATAAAATCTGACGTTGTACTTCCAATATCAAGCATTAAACCTTGTGTGAAGATTTGAGCAGCGTAAGTCGCACTTGCATGCCAATTAGCAGATGCAATGTATCGACTTTGCTCAGACACTGAATGAGGGGTAACGAAGCCCTGTTGGCCAGCATAAAAATACAGGTCGTCATTTAACTTTCGTTGCATCAACTCGGCAATACTCACCACACCCTCATGGCGATTAGCAAAAATATCAACCAATTCACCAGTCATCGTAATTGCATGTTGGTCAGGCATGTCATCAATATTACTTAAGATCTGATCAACAGCTTTTTCCAGCTCGTGAAGCCCTCTCCACAAAGGACAAGAAACTTGAATAGCTGATAACGCAACACCTTGCGCATTAAGCAACACTGCTTTTAAATTTGCACCACCAACATCCCATCCGATAATGTGAGAAGAATTACTCATGAAAACGACTTTGAAATATTAGTAGACACATCAACCTTATTAAATGAAATAGCAGGCACATTCAGACAATCATTATAAAACATGTCGAGTATTAGCTGCGCTGGATTGAAGCCGCATGCTTGATGCAAGCCAACATAAGAGGTTGTTAATCTCGGATTGATTTCAAGGACAGCATAACGCCATGCATCGCCATCATAATGAGCAATCAAATCGACACCGACGTACCCTGCCAAACCTGGAAGAGCAGTGACAATTTGGGTCGCCAATTCTTGAAAAGGGTCCAGATGCTCCAACAGCCCATTAACAACACTTCCGGCATATGTAAATTGCCCATCCTGCAAATCTATTTTTTGCTGGTTGCAACTAACCACAACTGCCTTGCCTGAATGACATAACATGGAAAAACTTGCAGCAGTTCCCAACTGATATTGCTGAACAATATGACTATCTTGCTTATCTTGCATCCATCCGATTAAATCATCCTCAGAATCAAAATATCTTGAATTCTCACATGCCACGCCATCAATCAGCTTTGCGACCCAAGGGCCAGATTGGCCACGAGGGAAATTTGTATACTTAAAAGTGATCGGAGTGGGAATATCAAAAGCTTTTAAAAGTTGATAAGTGTCCCATTTGTTAGCTGCCACTTTAATAGCGGAGGATGAGCAGCCTAATATAGGCTTACCCACAGACTCTGCCATTAATGCTAATTTTTCCAAGACCCCATCAGTTTCTGGTGCAAGCAACAAAACTACATCAGCCTCTTGCATACAATCTTGCCAAATAGCCCAAACATCCTGACTTGGCTTAATAGAAACACACTCAACATTTAAGGGCATGGCAACCCGAACATCCGAAGTTACGGTCACGTCAAGATTTTCAATCAGAGATAAATCTTGCAATACAGCGTTGCGCATAAGCTCACCTTCACGCAACAAAGACGCTGGCAATCGCTCACGGTATAATCCACCACCGGTAACAAATTCACACACAAATACTTTCAAATGAACATCATCCCCGTGCTTGATTTAATGAATAACCAAGTTGTACACGCCAAACATGGCGACAGACTCAACTACCTGCCAATTCAATCAGTACTTTGTAGCTCTAGTCGGCCACTGGCTATTGTTGACGCGTTTCTAGAATTATACCCATTCAAACAGCTATATATTGCGGATATCAATGCAATTCAGAAAAGCGGCAACCATCGAAATATCATTTCCAGCATTTCGCTGGCTTTTCCAAATTTAGAAATTTTTTTAGATGCTGGATTTAGCTCAGCTGAAGACATCCATATTTTTAACGAACTCAAAGTGACACCGGTATTAGGTAGTGAAAGCATTGCAAATATTGATACTTACCA
>JAHEEA010000019.1 GCA_024640945.1 Candidatus Methylopumilus sp. | reverse complement strand
AAGCGCATTATCTAAAATAATTAGCTTGATATTAGATAACGTATTCGCTATATTTAGATGACATTAACGGAGGGTATATGACACCACAACAAGCGGTAAGATTTTTCGGTACACATAAAGCGGTAAGTGCCGTCACTGGCACGACAAGGGCGATGGTTGGCAAAACAACAGTATTCCGCCCATTAGCACAGTTGCGCTTATTCATAGCAAGCAATGGAGTATTGCCACTTGATGCAATTCTTGACGAGTTGGTCAACGAGGCGATTAAAATTAAAACAGGAGTAGAAAAATGAACGTGAAAACTTTTTATGAGTGTCAATTTTGCCGAAAAGAATATGAGTCAGAGTATGAAGCTCATCATTGCCATGCTCCACAACAGATTTATAGATGTGGAAAATGCGAGGCGTATCACGGTTTTGATGAAGATGATGCGGAGTCGTGCTGCCAAAAAGACAATGCAATTGACATAAAAACAGGCGAAACAAGATGACAATATCAGAAGCTTTTGAAAAACTAGACGCACTCCGAGTGGCCAATGCGCTCAACATCGAATATCGCCTTGTCTGTAACTGGCGCGATAATCAATCAATTCCCGTGTTTTGGCGCACTCGTTTTGTTGACGTGATGAATAAAAACAATGTAGATATTTCTCTACGAGACTTGGCAGGGTGGATTAAATGAGCATTATTATCTGTGTATCAGTATTGGCATGGTGTCTATTCGGCGATGAGGGCTTTAACGATGCGTAAACGTATGAACCCATTTAATGACCGACCGAACTGCAATCTTGAGGCGTTTATTATCATGCTTATTTTGTTGGTTTTTATCTTTGGCTGTGTGGGGTGATGTATGGCTAGGGTATATATGCGGGGTGTACAACTAGCTGCTGATTTAGCAGGGGTGAGCAAGCATAACGTAATGGCACGCATGGCAGAGGGTAAAACCATGCGGGAGGCATTGGCCAGACCATTCAACGAACGGACGCTTGATAAAACCAAAATAAAACACTTGGTCGAGGTTGAAAAACTATCGCTTTACAGTGTGGCGTATGTTGTCGGGTGTTCACGCACTTATCTAGCCACATACTGCAAAAAGCACAAAATAGAGAAGGCGTTTCCTAATCCTGAGCCGTTTTTCATATTTCATAATGGTGAGATGTATAGCCAGAGGCAAATATGTAAGGCGATGGGTTGGAAACAAAACACGTTTAGTGCTTATTGGTCGAGGCGTAAACACAACACGACAGCTCAAGATTGCTTTGAGCAATACAAAAACAAGAGGTCTTAATTATGACTTACGGATATATTGACACTGAGCAAGTGCGAGAGCTTGCATCTCAAGGGCTTAACGCAAATAAAATAGGTGCGATACTTGGTCATAGCAAGACTGGCATTTATTTGCATTGTCTGAGTAAAAAAATACCATTGGCCAATGGTAGCATTAGGCTCGTTAATGTTGACGGTGTAAAAATGCCAATAGGCGAGGCTTGTGCATTAAGGGGATTTACGCGTGAGTCAATGTATCAGTATCGCTCGCACCGTGGCCTTGACTTACAAGATGGTTTTGACGCGTATGTGATTTACATGCAGACAAAACAAGCTACTGAAACGATAAGCAAAAAAAGTGTTATGTTGATGTTTCGCTATAAGCTGCAACCAATAACGACGATAAAAAGCATTCTAGGACTGGGCGAAAACTTTTTGATGTTTATGCGTAAAAACGATTATAAACAACAAGCATTTGACAGGTATTTATACATGAGAGGTATCAAATGACGAGTGATATTTTAGAGCGTGTTTTACTATGCCCACGCACGGCATTTATCAGCAATGAGATCGTTGATTTGCAGCGCGTCCAGTGCGTGAGCATGTCTAACGGCGTATCGTTTGATGTTACGCTAGTTAGTGGAGTGGTGGTGAAGGGTCAACACGCGCAATTTGAAAACTTTATGAATAAGTACATGAATTACGTGGAGTCAAAATGCTGATTAAATACAAAGGCGGTCTTTATACGTTGCGCGAAGTCTGTGCAATGATGCGGTTAGACTATGATGATTTTATGGCGTGGTGTCATAAATTCGCATTGCAGAACTATCAAACGGCTTTTAATTATTACAAACGGGCTTTATATCAAAAGCGTAAAAATAAAGGGGGCTTATCATGAGTGGCGGCAGTTTAGACTATGTTTATGGTCGTTTAAATGATGCGGTTATTGAAATTAAAAGGCGTGCCACGACTCCACTGCAAAAATCATTTGCTTGTCATCTTAATGATGTAAGCATGGCTTTGTATGATTTAGAAATGTTGTACAGTGGCGACTTTGGTGCTGGCGACGAAATAGAATCATTAAGCAAATGCGTGAGTAAGTCGATGGTTTTAGATACCATAGTAAAAGATGCTGAGGTGATTTTAGTTGAGTTGCAAAACGCTTTGATTGATGTAAAATCGCTTTAACATACTAAGCACGCCTCTCAACGAAGCGCATCATGTTTAGTTTTATGGGTCGGGGATTCCTAGCCGTAGAAAAGCCACTTTGTTTAGTGGCTTTTTTATTGGTGATTTTGGCCTAAATTGAAAAGTAACCGTCTACCCAATGGTCAACAGCTTGTAATGCTGCAACATACCCAAGTGCTACACAAACAAATGCTTTATTGTTTTTGCTTGCTTCTAAAAATTCCAATTGTCCATCTTGCCATTGGCTTTTTGTATGGTCTTGTCGTTTCATCTCACAAACAAACGTAGGATTACCGATGATGATAATGTCGGACGCTCCTTTTTTTATTGCGCCTTTAGCTTTTTGTTTAATGTGTACGTTATGTCCCGTGCCAATAATTAAACCCTCGTTGTCAGGGTGGATAGCGATTGCTGATAGGTGCGGGTAAAGTCGTTTTAACTCATTAAAGAACGTCATTAGCTCCGCATCCTCGCGTGGACAATCACCCCTAAAATCAGTATTTCCGTAACACTCAAGCCATGATGGTATTTTCATTATTTTTTCTCGCTTATTGATAGGTTATGTCCGTAAACATCGTAATAACCCGTTTCTTTGTTTTTGCGGTAGGTTACTGTTTCGGGCATTTGGTTAGTGTATTGCTTCATGAAATCGTCAACTGTTGCACAATAATCAGCTCCTTTTGTACCACTAAAAATAGTAACGTTTATGTCAGTCCATTTTCTTATTACAAGTTTACTGTCGCTGTTGGATGTGTAGTACGCTCTAAAATTACTGTTATCTGTCGAATACTCGCAAATCAGCATATCATTCCCTGCTTTGCTTTTACCTTTTTTAACGCTGAAAAAGCGTACTTCTTCGGTAAAAATGGCGTAAGGGTCGCGTTTAACTGTTTCAAATTGCGCGGTTAATTTTTCATTCGGGTCAACAATTTCTGCTTTACAAGACTCGCAGTAACGCGCTGCTATATCGTTTTCATGGCCGCATTCTTCGCACGTTTTAGACGCATATCTAAACTCGCACCTGTCGAGCTTTCCACGCTCTAAAACTGACTTTACAAACCCATTGCATCGCCTGCCAAAGTGCGCGGCGTATGGTTGGTCATCTTCGGTCAAGATGCGATTACCAGCCAAGTCTAAAAAAAATCCATGCTTGTCTATCTGCAATTTATCGACGTTTGGACGCGATGCAAACTGGTTAGTAAATTTGCACCATTCACATTCTGCGTCAAGGTCGCCACTGCTTTTTGCTTTGCTAGTGGTGATTTTAGGACTAAAAATATCATCCTTCAGGTCGTGCCGTTCTATGTTTTCGGCATAGTCCAGCACTAAGCAATCTTCTTTACCGTCGCACAACCTAAGACCGCGACCGATGATCTGTTGGAATAATGAGGCGGATTCTGTAGCACGTAAAATAGCAACAAGGTCAACGTGTGGAGCGTCAAAACCAGTGGTTAATGTGCCAACACTGACAATATATTTAAACTTCTGATTCTTAAAATCGTTAATGAGTTGTTCACGGTCTGCTTTTCCCATGTTTATCTCTCCGCCAAGCATTCTGCTATTGTGTGGCGGTAGACTTTCAAGTATTTCTTCAGCGTGCTTAACAGTGGCGGCAAACAACATTACACCTTTTCTGTTTCGTGCATGGCTAACAACATCCGCGACAATCTGCGATGTAAGGCGACCTTGACCGACAAATGCTTGCTCTACTGCCTTCGCGTCAAACTGTCCCATCTTGTTTAGTGTTAGGTTGTCGGTGTTGTAGTGTATTTGGTTAGTGTCGGTGTCCGTGTGGGCATCCGTCAAGAATTGCATTTCTATCAATTCGCGGGTATGGATTTTATAAAGTAATGAGTGATAAAACGCGCTTATTGTTTCATCTTCACTTAGTCGTTTTACTGGTGTTTGCGTTTGGTCAAACTGGTAGATGTAACCAGTTCCCATGCGGTATGGGGTGGCAGTCATGCCAATAACTCTAAGCATAGGATTTTTAGCGCGTATGCTATCAATGATTTGTTTAACCGTGGGTGTCGTTTGGTGTGCTTCATCAATGATGACTGCGCTAAAGGCATCGCCAAACCGTTCTATGCTGTTTAAGACTGTTTTAGGCGTGGCGTAAACTACGTTATGCCGTGTACATTTTGAACCTGCACTTGCACTAAATATGCTTGCTTTTTTTCCTGTTGAAACATACTTAGAAAAATTCTGTTCGGTAAGCTCCTTCGATGGCTGAAGCACCAATACTTTCTTTTTGCCATTTTCGTGAATCCATTGGGCGATGGCTGCGGCTATCCATGATTTACCTGCCCCAGTTGCTAATTCTAAAAGCGCGGGTTCAGTGCATTTTTTCATCCAGTCTATGGCTGATTCGACTGCATCTTGTTGGTATTGACGTAATTTCATCGTAAAGAACCCCTACGCGCCCAATAATGAGCGCGTGTGTTTTGGCTGCGTATGGGTTTAGTTGAAGGTCAGAAAGGCAGGTCATCATCTAGTTGGGCGGATTGCAACGGTGCGCGCTGAGGTTGTCCCTGCGGTGCGCGTTGTTGTGCGGCAGGTTGAGCCTGTGCCGTGTTTGGTGTTGGGTGTGATTGTGGTGCTTTAGCAGGTGCAACGGCACTAATCCAATTGCCTTTCTTGCCGTCCATGTCCCACACTTGCACCTTAATCGCCATAGGCTTTCCGACAAGAGCCGTCATTAAATCCATGTCGTTTGGTGCTTCGTTTAATCGTGACAACTTACCGCCACAATTCGCATCAATAGCGCGTAGCATCATTTTTGCTTTGTCGGCTACTGCCGCTTTGTCTTTGTCAGTTGCCATACCAAAAACTTTAACTTTGTGAAAAAGTACGCGGTTAGCATATTCTGCAGGACGCATAACGCGCCATTTTAGGTTAATGTAGCTGTCACCTTGATAGTCTGCCCACTTTGCTTCTTCGATGGCTGCAATCAACTGTGTGTTGTTCGGGATAGGTTGAATATCACCACCACCACTCTCAAAACTTGTGCTGGTTTGTGCTTCTGTACCATCTTGTAATTGCCAAAAACTCATAATATGCTCCGATGCGCAAAAGCGCGGTTGTTGTAAAAACTTAGTTTGCTTGTGTTTGTTACTGTTGATTCAAAAACGGAATTAACGCAATCAATGGGTTATCACCTTTGTTGACTTCAATTTCGTCAGGTAAGTTATAGCGGTTTTTTGCGTCGATATAACCAATTGTGCCGTCACTCGATGTAATGAGTACGCGCTCGCCAGTATTGGTTACGCGGCCAAACTTGGTAGTCTGTCCTTTTTTGTTTTCCTCATTACCCATGACAAAATCACGCGCTTTCAGGTATGCAACTACGTCACTTGAGCTAACATAGATTTGTCTGCTCTTTTCGTGCATCTCTAACGAGTACGCGACGTATTCACCAGACTCTGGGCGGTTCTTCATTTTGACAATGCCAGTGTGAGACAGAAAAACCACTGTGATTCCTTTTTTTCGTAAATGCTCACACGCTGCGCGCAACTTAGCGTGCATACTTGCTACGATCAAATAACCTTTGTTAAACCCCCCTGCCGCCTCTCCGATGTTATTTGCACCATTGTTATCAAACTCTACCACTTCTTGCTCAAACAGCGTGTTAAGTGCCGTTACCGTGTCAATCACCACGGTTTTAAAATCATGCTCTTGCATCAACAAGTCACGCAAATGACCAATCAGCACGTCACTTGTTTTGATATTGCGCTTTGCATTTGGTGGCGGTAGTTGAGGGAAAAAAGACGGTTGAGTGTCGCAATCCCAATCTTCAAAAACGCTAGTAGAGTTTTCAGCTTGAATGAAAATAGGCTTATTAAAACGGCCTGCTAGTGATGATTTACCGCTACCTGCAAATCCCACAATGGTAATAACAGGTGCTTGTGGCACTGGTTTTTGTACTTGGTCTAAAAATGACATTTTGTTCATCCTTTGTTTAGATTCTTGTTTTAGAATCTCGTTTCGTTGTTGCTAATTTAATCCTGTCATTGTAATATGTCAACACTCTAATGTAATTATTTTACATTCAACTATAAAAGGATAACAGACCATGACTATTTTAACGATCAGCGAAATCAGCAAAAAATTACAGGACAGACGGCTAGAAGTGGTGTCGGTTGCCACGGGGCTGCATTACAACACGTTGCGTCATATCCGCGACACACACCAAACCAACGTTAAATATGAGACGCTAGAAAAGCTGTCGGCTTACTTTTTGCGCGACTGCGAATGTGTTGCTGTTGCTAATGGAGCGTTAAAATGATTAGTGAGATTTACGATTACATAGAATCTGGTTTTAAGGTGTTTGGGCTGCATGGTTCAACGGGTGGCGTGTGCAACTGTGGAGATGCTGAATGTGAGGCCATTTTAAAACATCCCATAATGAGCAACTGGCAGAACGTGCCAAGCTGGTCGGATGACCAATTAGAATGCTTTGATGAGATGGGGCATTTTAACACGGGTTTTGGGGTAATTGTGCGCGATTACCTGATTGTCGATGTTGATGCGCGTAACGGTGGCGTACAGTCGTTTAAAAAGTTATGCAAAGACGTACCATGTGTTTTAGATTGCGCGTTTATCGTCAATACGGGTAGTGGTGGCGGTAGTCAGCATTATTATTTTAAGTTGAGTGATGATGATAAAAAACTGTCTTTGATGCAAAAACTAGAAAAATACAAGGGCATTGATTTTAAGTCTAGCGGGTTTGTTGTTGGTTCAGGTTCTTTGCACGCTAGCGGATCAAACTATGAAACGTGCAAGGGTTATCCGCAGGACGTAGGGTTTGCACCTGTTGAGTTGATAACTTTACTCACGCGGCAGTCTTCTTTTCGTGTCAGTAATCAAGGGATGGATTTAGACATAGACGAACATCACGTTGCAGCACTATTAAGCCATTGTAACCCTGATTGCGATTATTCCCAATGGGTTAGCATAGGCATGGCAGTGCATCACTGTTTAAGCGCAAGTGGCTTTGATTTGTGGGATGAATGGAGCGCGAAAGGTGCAAAGTATGGCGGCTCTGGTGTACTGCAAAGACACTGGCACTCATTCGGTAAAACATCCACCCCTGTTGGTTATGGCACATTATTACATTACGCGAAAGAAGGCGGTTATTGCGAGCCTATTACTTTTGTTTATGACGGCAGTCTTGGTGTGATTGATGAGTCTGATAGCGTCAATAATAATTCTGTTGGTGTTAATGTTGACAGTGTAAAGAATACAAGCGTTAAGCATTTGCTTGATGAGCCTGTCGATGTTCGTCGCCCTCCTGATTTTGTTGGTGAGTTGACGCAATGGATAAACGACCAGTGTTTATACCCGCGTGAGAATTTAGCCGTTGCTGCGGCACTGTGCGCGGTGAGTAGTTTGGCAGGTATGCGCTATACAGACGGATTGGACAGCATGAGCGCGAATATAATCGCGTTTGGCGTGGCTGGTAGCGGAACTGGCAAAGAGCAAATTCTACAATCTTATTTATCAATCATTAAGACGGCAGGTGTACAAGCTGCGCTTCATGGCGGCTTTAAGTCTGAACAAGAAGTCATGCGTAATTTAATCCGTCACCAAGCCGCATTTTATTGTATTGATGAATTGGGTATCACGCTGTCAAAGCTGCAAAATGCGTCTAAAAAAGGTGGTGCAAGTTATTTGGAAGGAATTGTCGGTTTAGTGATGAGTGTCTATTCAAAAGCAAACGGTTATCTACCAATCACTGGCGACTTGAAAGATGAGATAAAGCAAAAGCTAATTATTGAATACGCTCAAGTTGAGAAAAAACTGGAAAAACTAGCAGAGGATAGCAGCACCGATGCCATGCGCGAAAAGCTAGCAGAAGCTAAAGATCAGATTATGTTAGCAATAAAAAGCGTGGATGATGGTTTAGAGAATCCTTATCTCACTATTTTAGGATTTACCACACCCGTCACGTTTAACGATTTAATGACGTTTGAGCAAGCCACTAACGGGTTTATGGCGCGTGCAATGATTTTTAGTGATTTAGAGACCAATCCAAAGCGTAAGCCACGGTTCACTAAAAAGCCAATGAATGATGCAATGGCAAACAGTTTGCAAAACTTATACTCACACGGCCATTTTGACATGGTGGATAGTGCTAATGAGCGCGTTCAGCATTTAGGCGAAAAATCCATTATTCCAACGGATGATAAGGCGTGTGATTTGCTCAACGAAGTGTACGAGCGTTTTTATCAGTTAGCTGAGACTCACAAGTCCACAACGGGGCTAGAAGCCATAGCGCGGCGTGGATATGAGCTAGCATCCAAGATTAGCCTTGTATGCGCCTTGCCGAGCGGTTTACGCACGTCTGAACACGTTCGCTATGGCTATGCTTTAGCGATGCGAGATGTTGAGCAAAAAATTAAGCTGGCTTACAGCACAGATAACAAAGAATCCAGCGATGGTTTAGCGGCTAAGGTTTTATCCATCGTTGATAAAGAGCATGGCGAGAATTTAGGAGTCATTTGTAATCGTCTGCGCGGCACTCCTAAAACTCAGATTGAGGCGTTGCTTGTGCAAATGACAGACAAAAAAATGATAAAAGCGGTTGAGTGCGAGAAGGGACACACCAAGGCAAAATACACGCGGTATTTCGCGATGTAGTTTTTACGCGTAACTGGTTTAATTTTGTGCTATAATTCGTGTGTCTGATAGTGTGACAACGAACAGGCAAACTTAAACAACAGAAAAAAGCTAATTGTTAATATCGGTAGGGTTTGTTGTTTACCCTTTGTCACCCGATTAGACAGTTGGCTTTTTTCTTTTCTGAGATTTGAAAATTAATGCTTTATCAACTGCAAATGTAACGATGACAAGTATTGAGCTTGTCGATTTTATCAACTCACAACGTAAAGAAGGCGATGCTGAGTTAAGACATGACCATTTTTTTGTGAAAGTATCTAAGGTTCTTGGTGATGACGCTCCCAAATTTTTGGGAACGCAAAACTATGGAAACGGAAATACTCGCAGCATTTACACACTGCAACCTGTGGATAACTTTTTTAAGAAAAGACCTGAAAACGGTCTTTTTTTACGTCTCATTGTTTTTTTAGGTTGTTTTTTAATCTATTTTTGTGTTTATTTTAGATTGATAGTGATTGATAGTAGATAGATAGTAAGAAAAAATACACAAAAACATTATTAAAAACAATAACTTAAGCACATAAATAGTTAGATAGTTAGATAGTCTATATATAGATATATATATTAGTATAAAAATACCCATATATGAGCTGATTAAAAAACATACAAAAACACTTAAAATACAACTGTATATACATTTGTAAAACTACTCTTTTTAGATAGTATTTCTATACAGTCTCTAGACTATCTATCTATCTTACTATCTAACTCTCTAAGTATTGGTATATAAGGAAAGATTGATAGTAAACACTTACTATCAATCACTATCAATCTCTAAATAATAAAAAATCTATTTTTATATTGGATTTAATTGTTGTCCTAAATTGACAAGCACAAACTAGAATACTTTGTATATACTGCACACACACAAACAAGGGGCATAAAATGAAAAAGCGAGTGTGTTTTACCATCAGCGATGCGCGGTTAAAGCAATTGAAAGAGATTGCTAAAATTGAAAACCGTAGCGCAAGTTCAATGATTGAAGTCCTCATTGCTATTGAGGTTGAAGCGATGAAAAAAATAGGAGCGATGAAATGAGTAGTTATCAAGAGTTTATTGATAGTAAGCATTTTAAGTCGGTAGATGCTGGTTTTGCTTATTCGACACAAAATAGTAATCTGTTCGACTATCAACGTTCTTGTGTTGAATGGGCGTTAGCGCGTGGCCGCGCTGCTTTGTTTCTTGATACTGGTTTAGGCAAGACAAACTGCGAATTAGAGTGGGCATTTGCTGTTGAATCTCACACGCAAAAACCTGTCATCATTCTTGCGCCATTATGCGTATCTAAACAGATTATCCGCGAGGCTGAAAAGTTTGGTTATGTAGTCAAGCCTGCGCGGTCTGATTCTGATATTGGCGTTCGTGGTGTTTATGTCACTAACTACGAGATTTTGCACAATATCAACTGTTCGGTGTTTTCAGGTGTCGTGCTTGATGAGTCATCTATTTTAAAGGGGCTTAATGGCAAGCTACGCACTCAAATAACTGAATGTTTTAGCCGCACACCTTATCGCTTGTCAGCCAGTGCTACACCATCTCCAAACGATTATATGGAACTTGGTACACAATGCGAGTTCTTAGGCATCATGTCACAGACTGAAATGCTAGCTACTTTCTTCATCCACGATGGTGCAGATACGGCTAAATGGCGTTTGAAAGGTCATGGTCAGCGAAAGTTCTTCGAGTGGCTTGCTTCATGGGCTGTCATTATGCGCGACCCGTCTATATTTGGTTTTGAAGAAAAGCCTAAACTGCCACCACTCAAAATAAATCAGATTGTGATTGATAGCGGTATTACCGATGGCTTACTTCCTGCGTTGGCTCAATCGTTATCTGAGCGTCAAGGCGCAAGACGTAACACTATCCAAGACCGTTGCCAAGCTGCTGCCGACATTGCCAATAACACGAATAAGCCTGTTATTTTGTGGTGTGCGTTGAATGATGAGGGTGATTTGCTTGAATCGTTAATTCCTGATTCTGTTCAGGTGTCTGGCAGTAATACGCCTGAGCAAAAAGAGGAAATGATTATGGGGTTTTTGAGTGAAAAATACCGCGTAATCATTAGTAAGCCAAAAATAATGGGCTTTGGTTTAAATTTCCAGCACTGTTCAGACATGGTATTTGTTGGCCTATCCGACTCATGGGAACAATACTATCAAGCTGTGCGTCGTTGTTGGCGTTTTGGTCAACAGAATGAAGTTAATGTAACCGTAGTGACTGCTGATATTGAGGGCGCAGTCGTTGAGAACATTAAGCGTAAAGATGAGCAGTCAGACAGAATGATGAATGAGATGGCTAAAATTGCATCATCGTTTTTCACTGATTTTACAAAGTCGTCAAAGAACATGGCGACATACAATCCAAAGAAAAAAGCACCATTACCTAAGTTTTAAGGACACGATTATGAACGTTAAAGATTTTACTCAAGGCAATAACTTCATGCTTTATAACGCTGATTGCGTAGAAGTAGCGCGTCAGTTAAAAGATGAATCGGTAGATTTTACAATTTATAGTCCTCCGTTTTCGTCATTGTACACATATTCAAACGATGAACGAGACATGGGCAACTGCAAAAGTGATGATGAGTTTTTTATTCACTTCGGATATCTCATCAAAGAAATGTATCGCACATTACGCGCAGGCCGATTGATGGCCGTACATTGCATGAATTTACCATCGTCTAAACAAAACGATGGCTTTATTGGCGTTAAGGATTTTAGAGGCGATTTAATCCGCGCATTTCAAAAGGCAGGCTTTATTTTTCATTCCGAAGTCTGCATATGGAAATGTCCTGTAGTTGCAATGACTCGCACAAAAGCACTCGGTTTGTTGCATAAAACGATTGTTAAAGACAGCTCAATGTCTCGCATGGGCATACCTGATTATCTTATCGTTATGCGTAAGCATGGCGAAAACACAAAGCCGATTAAAGGCGCACTCGAGTACTATGTGGGTGATGATGTGCCTGCTGGTTTTGCAAAGAATGAGCGCGGCGATGGTTCTTTGTTTTGGACTGTTGAAAGCGAAAACGCCACGCCGATTGATATTTGGCAAAAGTACGCTAGCCCAGTTTGGTCTGACATTAACCCGACTCGCACATTGCAATATTTGAATGCGCGGTCTGCTGATGATGAACGCCATATTTGCCCTTTGCAGTTAGATGTGATTGAACGTGCCATGCAACTGTGGACTGCACCTAATGACGTTGTTTTTAGTCCGTTTACAGGCATTGGTAGCGAGGGATATGTCGCGTTACAGACTGGCCGTAAATTCATCGGCACTGAGTTGAAAGAGTCGTATTATGAGCTTGCTAAACGTAATTTGAGTGATGCAGAAAACATCACACAAGGTCAATTATTCTAACTCACAAAATCACAAGGACGTGATTTAAACAAACATAAAAACAACCAACAACACCAATCCGCCCAACGCCAAAATCATGCAATGTAAAATAATATTGTATTGTTGTTCGCTCATGCTATGCTCAGCTGATAGTGTTTTTTAGGTCGGTGATTATATGTTATCTGATACTGAGAATGTGCCTTTCGAGGGTGTAACGCTTGATATTTTGCATGGTAATGCTGTTTTCGTTAGTGGGTTGACGGGACGGGCGATAGTGACAAAAGACCTAAAAGCGGTTAAATCGTGGGATGAGCTGGTACTGTTAGTGCGCGATTTGTGTAAAATGCAATGGTTTACTAACAACATGCGGTATCAGATAGAGCGATACTTTGCAGGGCATATAAACGGGATTTGAGATATGAAAACGGGGCAACACGGAATTGACTTAATAAAAAAATATGAGTCGTGCAAACTAACAGCTTATAAATGCCCTGCTGGTGTTTGGACTATCGGTTATGGCCACACTCAAGGCGTTAAGCAAGGTGACAAGATAGATCAAAATCAAGCGGATAAGTTTTTGGGTGATGATTTGAAGGAATCAGAAAATGATATCAATGCAGCTTGCAGAAAAGAATTAACGCAATGGCAATTCGATGCGCTAGTAAGTTTTGTATTTAATGTTGGATATGGTGCATTCAGATCATCGACGCTATTAAAATATATAAACATGGGCAAATTCACACAAGCAGCTTTAGAATTTGCAAAATGGAATAGGTCAAACGGTAAGGTTTTAGATGGCCTAACTAAACGCCGTGAAAGCGAACGATTGCTTTTTGTTAAATAAACATCTCGCAGCGCATGGAAGCGCACTTTTCCCTGATTATGTTGGGGCTTTTTTTATTGCCATAATTTTATCATGTGCTATATTGAGCGTATCTATTGGAGCGTTAGAGCATGAAATGGTTTAGCAGATTGCCGCCTGAGTTTCGGCATTTAATCTCAAGTATTATTACCGCGTTAATCGTTGGGCAAGCTGTCAAGCATGGTTATGTGACACCCGACCAAGCGCAACAACTACAGCCACAGATTAGCGTTTCAACGCCAATACAATAATAAAAATAAGGGGCGGTGAATTGATTGAACACGAACAACGACTACAAAAACTTGAAAACGGTCACGATATGCTGAGTCGTGACTATACGCGTCTTAATGATGCAATCGTCAAAATCAGCGACTCATTATCCGCATTTGTTGTGCTGCAAGAGCAAAATAAAACAATCATTAACTGTCTCGAAAAGCAAAACGCAAATACTGAAAAACTAGATGACCGAATAAGCGCGATTGAGTTACAAATGCCGCAATTAGTTGAATCAAGGCAATGGCTCATGGTTGGTTTGGGTTTGATTGTCACTGCTGTTATCACTGCGCTAATTGCACTGGTGTTAAAATGAAAGACGTTCACGTGTCGATGGTGTGTGCTATTGCCGCATTGTGTATTGCAGTTACTGGCCATGATGGGTGGGAATGGTTTTTATTTGTAGCGGTACTTTGTCTATGAATAAATACTCATTGGCTGAACGAATACAGTTATTAGTCAATGAGTCGGTGACGTATAAATCAGACCTTGAGCAATATTCACGACCTGAATATTGGGTTATTGCGGGTACGTTTGGTGATTGTGAGGACTACGCGCTACTTAAACGCGCTATGCTGTTAGAGCAAGGCTTTGACGCTGATAAACTACATCTAGCGTGTTGTTGGTGTGAGACAGGTGAATATCACTGTGTATTGATTGCAGAGACTTCTAGCGGCGTTTATATATTGGATAGCCGCCACACTTGGCCGATGCTGCCAACAATGCTAGGTTATACATGGGATAAAGCGTTACGAGGTGGCGAATGGTACGCAGTATCGTTTTAATGTTATTATTGACATCATGCACAAGCCATGACGCGATTAAATGGGGCGATAAAGTCGAACATCCGCAGGGGTGGATTGACTACTGCAAACGCTCAAATGATAGTGAGTGCAAGAAATGAAACAACTACGCTTGTTTTTGCAGTTATGCCTACTGTCGGGGATTTGTGCTATTATCGGATTTAGTGGGTGGGTTTTATATTTGTTGTGGTGGATTGTTGAGGGGATGCGGTAATGGGCGGATTTAGCGGAACTAATAACAGTATTTTGATTGCTAATAGTGATGCAGTACAAGTTGCGTTAACAGGTACGGGTGCAAACACATCTGAGACGGTGCTTAAAACTGTCAATCTACCCGCACTTGGTGCAAATAGTTGTATTGATATTGATACTCTTTTTTCATGGACATCAAGCGCAAATACTAAAACATTTCGTATTCGTTTAGGTGGTATTGGAGGTGCTGTTGTTGGCTCATGGAATTTAACAACAGGATTGACGCAGCAATCAAAAACAATCGTTCGTAACGTAAATAATTCCGCAATCCAAAAAGTATTTGCAACAACTAGCTCGGTTGGTTACGCGACAGGAGGCGGCGCGTTAAGCTCGTTTGCAATTGATACAAGCATGCCTGTTACATTAGTTTTCACAGGTCAATTAGATGCGGTGGCTGCTGCGGCGGGAGCGTCAATCAATTACGAAGGCTCAACAGTTAAGGTGATTTTATGAGTAAGTTTAAACTAGCAACTAATGCAAACAATCGCACAGTCGGCACAACTCAAAGTGTTACGACTACAAGCGGAAATTATGCGTTAAGTGGTTTAGGTATCATTGCTAACACGATTCGTTTGGCTAATACAGGTGTGGTTGGTTTGTATTATGCGTTTGATGATGCGGCAGTGACAGCAACAACTAATGATATTTTCTTGCCTGCTGGTGCGGTTGAGTTCGTTAATTTGCCTGATTCAATGTTAGGTGCGCGCAATGTTGGCTTTATTACTGCGAGTGGTTCAACAGGGTTAAACATCACGATTGGTACAGAGGTTTGATTTATGGCATTGACGATTAAGCAAGAAAAGTTCTGCATGGTTTATGTGGAAACTGGCAATGCTAGTGAGGCTTATCGTCAAGCTTATAATGCTGAGAATATGAGTAATGAAGCAATAGGTGTAGAGGCTTGTCGCTTACTTGACCACCCTAGCGTTGCCCTAAAGGTAAAAGAATTAAAATCAGGCCATATTAAACGCCACGAATTGACTATTGATGACCTTGTTGCGGAGCTTGAAGAAGCACGTCAAGCTGCATTGTCAGCGATGGTTGTACAGTCTAGCGCAAGTGTTGCTGCAACGATGGGCAAGGCTAAACTGCTGGGCTTGGTTGTTGACAAAAACGAAACAACAGGAAAAGACGGCGCACCTATTCAACACGCAGTCAGTATCAAGATAGAGTTTGATGATGAGTGAGCTTGTCGCCAAGTTCCCACCTAAAACACGATTCTTATTCAAACCATCACGTTACAAAGTCTTATACGGCGGCAGGGGTAGCGGTAAATCATGGGCAATGGCTAGGGCATTACTGCTAATCGGAGCAAGCAAAAAGCTACGTGTCTTATGTGTCCGTGAGGTGCAAAACTCTATCGCTGAGTCCGTCCATAAGCTGCTATCACAACAGATTGAGTCTCTAGGGCTGCAATCATTCTACGAAATCCAAAATACCACGATATTTAGCAAAATAAACGGCACTGAATTTATATTCGAAGGTATCAAGCACAACATCACCAAGATAAAATCAATGGAAGGTATTGATGTATGCTGGGCTGAAGAAGCTGAGGCCATTAGTGATATGTCGTGGGATGTTTTAGTGCCGACTATCCGTAAGTCAGGTAGCGAAATATGGATTAGCTTTAACCCTAAATTCGATGACGATGCAACATATGTCCGATTTGTTAGCAATCCTCCCGCTAACTGTATCGCCATAAAAATGAATTGGACAGATAACAAATACATATCACAAGAATTGATTGATGAGAAAAACGACTTAAAAGAGCGCGACTTAGACAAATATCTATGGGTTTGGGAAGGTCATTGTCTAAAGGTTTTAGATGGTGCGGTCTATATGGATGAAATGCGTAAGATGCGCGATGATGGCCGCATATCTAACGTGCCTTATGAACCATCAAAACCCGTCTATACGTTTTGGGACTTGGGTTTTGGTGACAGTACAGCTATTTGGTTCGTGCAAATGGTGGCTATGCAGTATCGGGTTATTGATTACATTGAAGACAATCGCAAGTCGATAGACCATTACGTCCGACTTATACAAAACAAGCCGTATGTGTTTGAGCGTCATTATCTACCACACGATGGCCGACACGCGAACTTAGCCACAGGCAAAACAATACAAGAGATTGTCGAGGGGTTTGGCCTTAAAGTTGAGATAACACCACAGATCGGGATTGATAACGGCATCAACGCGGTGCGTATGGCTATGCCGAATGTATGGATAGATGAAAATAAGTGCAAAGAAGGGATAAAAGCATTAGAGTATTATCATTATGAAGTTGACAAGAACGGCAACAGGCGCAACATACCCGCGCACGATTGGTCGAGTCATGGTTGCGATGCGTTCAGGTATATGGCTGTAGCGTTTAAAGAATCAGTAAAACATAAGCCAGTCAAAAAGGCTTACGTTCAACACGGCTGGATGGGTTAATAATTTATTTATTGTCGAGACGACAACATGAAAGAGCAAGATTTATACACGCAGTATTGCGACAACATCAAAGCCGACATTGACGCTAAACATGATGAACGCGAGCTAATGCGTGATGACCAACGATTCGCAGCAGGTGACCAGTGGCCTGATTTAATCCGCAAAGGTCGAGAGTTATCAGGGAGGCCTATCCAAACGATTAACCGTTTACCAGCGTTTATCGACCAGATTGTCGGTGATGCGCGACAAAACAAGCCGTCTATCAAGGTACATGCGGGTGAGGATGGCGACGAAGATATCGCAGCAATTTACGATGGGTTGATTCGTGCTATTCAAAACGAAAGTAATGCTGACTTTGCTTATGACACTGCTGTCGAGAATACCGCTTGTTTCGGCTTCGGTGCATGGCGTGTAATGACTGAATACGAGTATGAAGATAGTTTTAATCAGATTATTGGTATTAAACGGATTAGTGACCCTCTATCTGTTTACTTTGACAAGAATTCAGTATTTCCTGATTACAGCGATGCTCAACGGGTGACTGTGCGAACAAAAATTACAAAGGATGATTACAAAGTAAGATGGCCAAAAAAAGAAGAGTCAGATTATAACTTTGATGACTTCACTAGCGACTGGATTGTTGATAAAGACCAAGTGATTGTTGCTGAGTATTGGCACAAAGTTGACGAAAAGGCAACACTGTACGCGGTGCAGGATTTTGATGGTAATGAATCGTTTACTTTAGAAAAGCCTGACGATACTTTCATCATTACTAAACAGCGCGAGACAACTATCACAAAAGTTAAGTGCTGCATGATTAGCGGCGCAGGCATTCTTGAAACAACAGACTGGGCAGGTAAGTATTTACCGATTGTCGGTGTAAACGGCAAAGAGGATTTAGTTGATGGTAAGCGCACATTGCGCGGCCTAGTTCGTTTTGCGAAAGATCCGCAACGAATGTACAACTACTGGCGCACAATCGACACTGAACAGAAAGCACTAGCTCCGAAAGCACCTGTTTTAGTGACTGCTAAACAGATTGAAGGCTACGAGCAACAATGGCAAGAAAGTCTAACATCTAACGCGCCTTATCTTGTTATTAATGATGTGCCAACAGCACCAAGTCCACAGCGTATCAATGCTGGAATCATGGACAAAGGCGCAAATGAGGCCGCTATGATGTGTGTTGATGAAATGAAGTCAACAACAGGTATCTTTAGCGCGTCATTGGGCGAACAAGATAACGAGAAGTCAGGCCGCGCCATTCTTGCTCAGCAACGCAAAGGTGATACAGCAAACTTTGCCTACATTGACAATATCGCTCGTGCTATCAAATGGACGGGTAAAATCATTATTGACCTAATCCCTAAAATCTATGATGCGGCGCGTGTTGTGTCGGTAATGGGTAGTGATGGCTCAAAGAAATTAGAGCGCATCAATCAGGTGGTGATGCAGAAAGGCGAGCCGAAGAATATCGACTTAACAGTTGGTAAATATGATTTAGTCGTGACTCAAGGCGCAAGCTATGCCACTAAGCGTATTGAAGCACTCAACAGCATGGTCGAAATAGCACGCGTCAATCCTGCCATTATGCAGATTGCGGGTGATTTAATAATTAAAGCCATGGATTGGGATGGTGCTGATGAGATTGCCGATCGCATGAAAAAGATGTTGCCGCCACAATTGCAAGAAAATGAAGATGAAAACGGCGAACAGAAACAATTGCCGCCCGAAGTGCAAGCCATGATCGAGCAAGGCAAGCAACAGATTGATGAGATGGGTAAGCACATCAAAATGCTGGAGTCTGAAAAAGACGACAAAGATGACGAGCTAAGACTCAAAAAATATGAGATTGATGTCAAGGCTGAGATTGAATTCGCCAAGTTAGCAAAAGATATGGGAATGAGCATGGAACAAGTTGAGTCAATCATTAACGATGCCTTAGCCAATGCCGCACAACAGCCTGAGCTGCCCGAAGAAGGTGAGACTTATCAACATGAACAACAAGAAGTTTATGACCCAAGTGTCGAGCAAATGGAGCAAGAAGGAGAACAAATGGAAATGCCTATGGATGAGCAAATGCCAATGGATATGGGCGGCGGAGTTGATGTATCACAAATGCAGTTACCCGGTGTTGAGCAAGAACAATCATTTGACTAAACACCTGTTATAGATTATGTTTATATCACTGTTACTAGACAGTCAAAACTAGGTCGCCGTGATGGCGCGTGTAAATCCGATTGCTTGCATTAGTTGAGCATGAGAACAAGGAAACCATATCCCATGAGTGATGCTACTCAGTCTGATGTCGTGTTGGATTCATCACCAACGGTCGAAGTAGTCGAGCCTATTGAAGCTGAAAAGGTAGAAGTAGAAGGCGAACAGCCCGAAGTTGAAGCCAAAGAAGCCGAAAAAGAACACGACGAAAGCAGCCTACCCGAAGGCGTTAAAAAGCGCATTGATAAAGTTACTCGTCAAAAGTATGAAGCCATTGCAGAAAGTAATCGTTATAAAGCCGAATTAGAGCAATTACGGGCGCAACTTGCACCAAAGCAAGAAGCTCCTGATATTAGCCAGTTTGACACTTTAGATGATTACGTCGAAGCAGTCGCGGACTACAAGCTTAATCAGAAAACACAGGCCACACAAAGCCAACAAGCACAACAAACCCAATCACAAGCAGTTGCTCAAGACTGGGTAGCTAAAGTTGACAAAGTTCGTAGTGTTGCCCCTGATTTTGACGCAGTTTTTAACAATGTAGCCAGTATTGAGTTTGCACCGATGGCACTTGAAGCCGTTGCACAACATCCGAAAGGCGCGGAAATCGCGTATATGTTGGGCAAAGATGTAGGCGAGGCTTATCGGATTGCTGCATTACCACCGAATCAGCAACTAATGGCGATTGGTGAGATTGCAGCAAGAACAAATGTACCAAAACCCAAAACGGTATCGTCCGCACCCGCTCCGATTAAACCAGTTCAAGGCGGTGCTAGTAATAGCTCCCCACCTGCTGACATAGATGAGTGGATGAAGTGGCGAAACGACCAACTACGACAAAAGAAACGCTGAGAAGCGTTAAGAGAGTTCAATCATGGCTAATAGCATTTTAACCCCTAGTATTATCACTAAAGAAGCGTTGCGTATTTTGCACGCTCAATCTAACTTTTTAACCAAAATCAACCGCCAATACGATAGCCGTTTTGCTGTCAATGGCGCGAAAATTGGTACTAACTTAGATGTTCGTTTGCCCAATAAATTCACTGTGCGTACTGGCTCGACCTATACCGCACAAAACATGGTTGAACGTAAAGTATCGTTACCCGTTGCCACGGTCAAAGGTGTTGACTGTACGATTACCGATACAGAATTGACCATGAGCCTAAATGATTTTAGCGAGCAGTTCTTAAAACCTGCTATGAATCAATTAGCCTCTGACATTGAATACTCTGCAATGTTAGCGATGTATAAAAGCATTCCGAACACTGTAGGCACTGTTTCGACTCAGATCGACTACAAGAAATTTCAGCAAGCAGGTCAAAAACTCACTGAAAACCTTGCTCCGTCATCTGACCGCACATTCTTGCTAGACCCTGCAAGCCGTGTTGAGTTTTCCGATGCTGTTAAGGGCTTATTCCAAAGCTCAAGCAATATCGACGACCAATACCGTGAAGGCATGGTTGGCCGTACAGGTGGTTTTGACGTGTTTGAAAACACAATGATTCCAGTTCATACTACTGGCACTTACGGTGGCACTCCATTATCAAATGGCGCGACACAAGGTAGTACCGGTTCAGGAAACGCTTACATTGCAACATCTGACATCATTACTGACGGTTGGACAAGTGGCGGCACAGCGTTAAAAGCTGGCGATAGCATTACGTTTGCAGGCGTGTATGAAGTTCATCCTGAAACAAAAGTTTCTACCGGCGTGCTGAAGAAGTTCGTTATTACAACTGACGTTTCCGACACGACTGGTGCAATCACCATGACTGTATCACCTGGCGTTATCGCTGGCGGTGCGTATCAAAATTGTTCTAACCGTATCGCTGATAACTCTGCAATCACTGTTTTGGGTACTTCTGCCACAGCATATGGTCAAAACTTGGCATTCCATAAAGATGCGTTTACTTTCGTATCTGCCGACTTGGACATCCCGAAAGGTGTTGATATGGCAGCACGTGAACGCTTTGGCAACATATCTATGCGTTTTGTGCGTTGGTTTGATGGCGACTCAGGCGAGTGGAGAAGCCGTTTTGATATTCTTTACGGCACTGCCGCTTTGTATCCTGAGTTGGCTTGTCGTTTAGTTCATCAATTGTAATTACCCTATGACTCAAGGATGAGTCTCTAATTTTGTAGGTGCAACATGGTCACTGCTGATTTAATTCGCGCCACGTTGCGCCTAATCGGTGCAATATCATCTTCTGAAACTCCAAACGCTGATGAATCGGGCGATGCTCTCGAAGCGTTAAACCTGATGTTAGGTTCATGGGGTGCTTCACGTTTTCTATCTGCAAGCACTGGAAAAGTCACAAAGACCATGACAGGTGCATCTAGTTATACAATAGGTGTAGGTGGCGACATTGATACTACTCGCCCTACTGCAATTTATAACGCGCATTGGACAAGTGGCGGTCAAGACTACCCTTTATCGTTTTTAGACTATTCCGACTATCAAGATATTGGCATCAAGACTATCGGTTCAATTCCTGAGTATATCGTCCTCAAGCCCGATAACCCACTGTCAACTATTTATCTGTTTCCTGTTCCTGCTAGTGGCACATTGACGCTTGATAATGTGCGTCCTGCTACTGAATTAACTTTAGCTGACGATTTGCCATATCCACCCGAATGGATTCGCGCCATGAAGTTCAATCTTGCTATTGAACTATCACCCGAGTTTGGCTTTACTGTATCGCCTGAGCTAGTAGCACTGGCACAAGAGTCAAAAGCGGTGGTCATGCGGTCTATGGTGACAGTGCCGTTGGCGCGTTTTGATGCGTTACTTCCGACATCTAATAATCAAGTTACTTCTCGCACATTCATCACTGGCGGTGGATTTTAATGGAATTTAATTTTATAGGCGGTCAACATAAAGGGTTTAGTCCTAATCAAAATAGTCAAGAAACAATCAATATGTTTCTCGAAGTTGACGCGTCCGAAGATAACAAATTAACGCTATATCGTGTCGATGGTAAAAAATCGTTTTTAACTCTGCCTACAGCTCCCCTATATGGCATGGCTGAGTTTAGGGGGATTTTATACGTTGTTTCAGGAAACACACTTTATAAAGTGCTAAATGATTTTAGCTATACATCAATTGGCACTGTCGATTTAAAATTTGACACAACAATATCAGCTAACAATGCTGGGCAGATTTGTTTTAATAGCGGCATAACGAATAAAGCATTTGTTTATGATACTGCTGCGTTGACGCTAACAGAGATCACAAGTGCGGCGTTTTATGGCTCACCACGCGTTGATTATCTTGACGGCTACGGCGTATTTGTTCGGCCAAACAGCCAACAGTTTTATATATCAAAACTAAATGACTTTTTAACATTTGACGCTTTAGACTTTGCAAGCGACGAAGCAGATCCCGACAATCTAGTGACGTTTATCGTTGACCATTTAGAGTTAATTTTATTTGGCGAACGAACAACGACTGTTTGGTACAACTCAGGTGATGCAGCATTCCCATTGTCACGCCGTGACGGCGCAGAAATGGAAGTGGGTTGCGCTGCCAAACTATCCGTCGCTAAACTTGACAACACCGTATTTTTTCTAGGCCGCACAAGTCATGGGCATGGCCTTGTTTATAAGCTGAACCAATACTCACCACAGATAATTTCTAATCGTGGCGTCGAGTTTCTAATCAACTCATTAACCCGTATTGATGACGCGTTTGCTTATACTTATCAAAAAAATGGCCATAGTTTTTATGTGCTGACATTTCCAACTGATAACAAAACATTAGTTTATGATGCGTCAATTCCTGACAATGACCTAGCATGGTCGATGCGTGACACCTACGGTCTAGGCCGTGATCGTGCATCGTGCTATGCATTTGCGTTTGGAAAACATCTTGTCGGTGATTTTGTTAGCGGTGCAATTTTTGAGTTGGATGAAAATACGCATACCGATGCAGGATTGCCGATTGTATGGTCGAGAACAACGGAACATATTATCAGTGGTTATAAGCGCGTTAGGCATAATGAAGTTGTTTTAAACTTTCAGACAGGCGTAGGCTTAGAAGATGGCACTGACCCATTAGTCTATCTGACTTATTCAGACGATGGCGGTCATAGTTACATCACGCCACGCGAAGCAAGTTTAGGCGTTATCGGGCAACGTAAAAATCGTGTAATGTGGGCTAGGCTTGGCAATTCGCGTGATCGTGTTTATAAAGTTTTTGGCAGTGAGCCAGTAAAAACGGTGTTAATGGGCGGATATATTGACGTTGATGTAGGTAAAACATGAGTAAGGTTGCCAGTCCTGCAAATTTAGATTTAACAAATACCAGAGCATTGAAAACATGGCTTTATGGCATGTGGCAATCAATTTTCTATGTTGTACCACACGTCCATATTTCTACAATATCAACGAAAACACTAAAGTCTGGAAAAGGCACGATTAAAAGTATTTGTGTAAATATCAAAAGTACAGGCGGTAGCGTCTGCAATGTCTATGATGCTTTATCAGTGACAGGAACGCCAATAATCACGTTAAACACTGATACAAACTACGGTGAGACAACATACAACATTGATTTTAACACTGGATTGACTGTCGATATTGTTGGCAGTACTGCTGCTGATTTGTTGTTCGTGTTTAACTGATATTTATGCTATAAATAGTGATATTTACTGTCGTGATGACAGAGAGGTGACTTATGGGCTGGCTTAGTGATAGATGGAATGATATTAGAAACGTAGAGGATAGCGTAAAAAGCAATTTATCTAATCTTGACGATACGCGGCGTGAGAATCCTTTGATTGCCGCAATGATTCCTTTTACACCTGAAAACCAAGCTTTAATGGCTGGTGGCGGTGCTTTGCTTAGTGGCGGTATGGCGTTAAGCGGCGGCTTGGGTGCGTTAGGTGCTGGCAGTGCTGCGGCAGGTGGCGCAGGTGCGGCTGGTGGATTAGGTTTAGGCAATACGCTAATGGGCTTAGGCTCAATCGGTGCAGGTCTTTATGGTGCTAATCAAGCGAGTAAGGGTGTTGATGCTCAAATAGCGGCGGGTGATCGTGCTGCATTATTAGAAAAAGAGTCTGCCGATAAGCAGTTAGAACTCCAACGTCAGATTTGGGAAAAACAACAAGCCGACTATAAGCCGTACCTAGAGCAAGGGACATGGGGTATTAATCGGTTAGGCGACTTGATGCGTAATCAAACAGCGCAAAAATCACCGACTCGATATTTGCTCAATGGGCGGCAAGCCATATCAAAACCAAGCGGCACATCACAAAGCGGCGGTTTTTTAAATAACCCATTTGACAGTTATTTGGCAAGTAAAGGTTTAGCAGGCGGTAAATTCGACACTTCAAACCCTGCTTATCAATTCCAACTGCAACAAGGTCAACGCGCATTAGATAACTCTGCTGCGGCACGCGGCATGGGCTATAGTGGCGCACAAATGAAGGCAAGCCAACAATACGGTCAAGGTTTGGCAAGTCAAGAATACGACAAGCAATACAATCGCGCAAATAGTGAGTTTGGCGACTATTACAACCGTTTAGCGGGTTTATCACAAGGTGGTCAACAAGCGGCAGGTTCTATGGCGCAAGCTGGTAGTCAGTACGCTAATAACGCCAGTAATACGTTTGGCAACTTATCAAACGCACAGACAGGTATTTTAGGCCAACAAGCCAACGCAAGGGCAAGCGGTTATGCTGCTAATGCCAATGCACTAAATGGCACGCTAAACAGCCTGACAAACTTATACGGCATGAGCAAGTGGGGTAAATAATGGCCTTTCAAATTGACCCAAGCATTCCGTTACAAGCTCAACGCACTACGTTTGACCCTGCATCCATTCTCATGCAAGCGCAACAAAACGGCGCAGCATTAGAGAAGCATCGTTTTGAAATGCAGAAATTGCGTGAAGATTACGATATTGCCAAAGAAAAACGCAAGCAAGAGAAAGCTATGCAAATGGGCATCGCTTCAGACTTGGCAGGGATTCAAAGCGGTACGCCTGCACAGTACGCACCGATGACCTATCAGCAAGCCCCACGGCAAGGGCAAATGCCTAACGGTATGACTGGCGTATTGATGTCTGAACAAGGCCAACAAATGCCACAGCCTCAAGCTTTCGGTGAGGACTTGATGAATGGCAACTATCAATTGGGTGGCGGAGAAGTTACGCAACAAGCTGTTGCAGGTCGTGAGCCTAGCTATCTTGAGCAACTACAGATTGCCGCTAAACGTGCACTACAGGTTGGTGATATTGATAGCGCGTTTAAATACTCACAGGCTATGCAACAACAACGTGTAGCAGAACGCGAACAAAATGCACCTGTCGGCAATCCTTACCCTACTTATGACGCACAAGGTAACTTTGTCGGAACTCGTGTAATGACGAAGGCAGGGCGAGAGGTTGCTTTCGGAACTCAAGGTACTACCACTGTTAAGCCTGATGTTTTGACGCAAAAAGACAAACTAGAGCGCGACTTTCAAGAGCGTAAATTTAGAGCCGAACAAGACAAAGATGCTAAAGAATTGTATCAAGGACAACAAAAGATTGAGATTGAACGCGCAAAGGTTGGTGTTGAATCATCTGATAACGCTATTGACCCAAATGCGCCATGGGAAAAAGTTGTTAATCCTAAAGAGCGCGAAAAGTTAAAGGCCACTGTCGCAATCAAAGACAATGCCGCACTACAAGAGTTGCGCGATTCTGTAGCACGAGGAAGGGCAAACTTACGAGATATGCAGCGTTTTGGTGAGTTAAATCAGCGCACAGGAACTGGCGGACTAAACGACAAATATAATCCGATGACATTTAATGCAGACAAGCAGGAAATGGAGGCCATCGAGGCAAGATTAACACCACAAATGCGACCTGCTGGAAGTGGTGCAACATCCGACTTTGAAGGAAAAATGTATGGTCGTGGCATTCCACAAGTGTCAAAATCAGGTACAGCAAACCGTGAAATAAGACTAACAGCTGAAAAAGCCATGAAGTTGGGTGAGGCTGAATTAGCATTTAAAGAAAACTTCTTGCAACAAAATGGCTATTTACCGAAGGATTCACAGACTAAAGATTTTTTAAAACAGTTTGAGTCTAGCGGTAAAATTAACCACGGCGATACACTAAGTGAATTGCCTGCTACAGCTCCAAAGGGAGCAGTTGCCAAAAACGCGCAAACTGGAAAGCCTGAGTATGTTTTTAACGGCTCTAAATGGATTCCAGTCGGAGGTTCTAAATAATGGCTTATATTATTGAGTTGCCAAAAGCTAATCGTAAAGACGGCTACGTCATTGAATACCCTATGGAGTCAGTTAAACAACAATACACTGCTGAATTAAAGCGGCCTAAAGCCACTGATGATATGTCGGGCGGTCAAAAGTTTTTAGCGGGTGTTGGTCAAGGAATGATGCAAATACCACGCGGTTTAGGTCAGTTGTCAGGTGCTTATTCTCAACAACAAATTGATGAGATGAAACGCCAAGACGCTGATTTAATGGCCACAGGTGCAGGAGGTTTAGGTTCGTTTACAGGTCAAACTGCTGTCGGTTTAGCTATGCCGATGAAAGTGCCAATGATTAACAATCCAATCGCTAATCGTGCTGTTGTCGGCGGTTTGTTTGGTGCAGCACAGCCAACAGCCACAGGCGAATCAAGAGCCGCTAACACAGCTATGGGTGCGGCTGCTGGTGTTGCATTGCCTCCAATGATTAATGCCACAGGTCGAGCTATTGCAGGCGCGTCAAACCGTATTGCACCACAAGCCACACAAGCACTATCACAAGGGGTAAATCGTGGTATTAACGCTATCAACAATGCGAAATCTAACGTCATTGCTACAGCAAATGCTAGATTCCCAAAAACATCGGCTATCTTGGGTACTGAGGTTGACCCTTCTGCTATCATTAGCAGCTTGCGACCCACTCAACCACCTACACCCGCTTTAGATTTGCCAAACTCCATGCCTAACCCTGCTAATCCTGATGCTGTCAAGATTGCACAGCAAGGCGCGGCTGAAATGGGATTTAAGTGGGGAGAGTTAAATACAGAAGTACAACGGCGCATGGCTGCTAGTGCCGATGATGCTTTGCGATTAGGCAGCGACTTAACGCCTGTACAAGTGGCTCGTAAGGCATTATTAGAGTATCAAAAGTTTATTCCTACTCGTGCCGACGTTACAGGGCAATCAGAAGATTTTAGCGTACAAAACTCGTTAATGTTACATCCTGAAGGCGAACAATTACGACTAGCTAACGTTGCAAACAATCAGAATTTAGAGCGTAGTATTTTAGGTTTAGCACCTGATAACGTGCAAGCTATGCCTACGCCACAATACGGCCAAACTATCAGAAAAGGTTTAGGTGCAGAAAAAGCAGTTGCCGAAAACAGAACATCAAACTTATATAATGTGGCTGCTAAGAATGAAGGCACTATTTTAACTAATGCCGATGAATTGGCAGCAATGCTTAAACAGCCTGAATCTTTTGCCGTTACTAAAGTTGATTCACCTGTGCGTGAATACCTAAAAGTAATTGGCAAAGATGAGGTGTTTTTCCCGTCTGCTAAAAACGTAAACGCGCAAAACAAGCCTAAAGAGTTGACCATGCAAGAGCTGGCAACACTGCGCCAGATTGTCAATTCTAAATGGGAAAATGTGGATAATGCTACACAGGCGCAATTGAATAGTATTCGCGGCGTATTGAACAAAATGGAAGCTAATCCTAATTCACCTGCACCACTATACACTAAAGCTCGCATTGGTCGTATTGTGCAAGGTAAAAAGTGGGAACAGCCATTACTAGATAAAGTATTCGCTCAAGAAAAGGATTATCAAGGTGTTTATCGATTGGATAATAAAGACCTATTCGATGGCATCATTAAGCACACATCTAAGGAAGAATTTTCGCCTTTATGGGCAAGAATGAACGCTCAACAGCGAGACTTAACACGCGCACAACTAGCGCAAGAAATGCGTAATGAAGTGTTTAGCAATATGCAGTTAAACGCTGGCGTTAATCGTTTAGAGCAAGGTTCACCTGCAAAGATGATTCGTTATATTGATAATGTTGGCTATGACAAGTTAAGCATGATTTATGGCAAACCTACTGCCGATAGAGTCATGTTGCTACAGCGCACATGGAAAGAATTAAGCTCATCGCCACAGGGTACAAAATCATTCGGTAGTGCGCCTGAGAATGCCAAAATGGCAAGAATGATTATCGACATACTCGGCAATCAAGGCAGAAAAATACCTGTCGTTGGCGGCATTATTGGTAAAGGCGCAAATGCCGCTAATAAGATGGCAGAACAGCAAGCTGAGGCTGCTAATCGTGCGCTAAACACTAATAGAGCCATTGACCCGCAATTTGATGCAAGGGCGCGAACATTAGGCGCGTTGCGTGACTTATCAGCACAAAGGGCGGTTGATGCAAGTGCCGCACAAAACAGACGGCTAATGCCTGCGACACAGGGCGGAGTATTCACATTGCAAAACTATCTCAACGCATTGCAACAACAAGAGGCTAATCAATAATGGCATACTCTCTTTCCCCGTGGCTTAAGCCTCGCTTTTTCATCACTGGTACGAATCGCCCACTTGCTGGCGGTTTGATGTACACGTATTTGACGGGTACAACGACACCTGCAACAACGTACAGCACATCAACGGGTACAGCCAACACCAACCCGATAGTGCTTAACAGTGACGGCGAGTGTGACTTATACCTTGATGATACTGTCGCTTATCGCATTATCTTAAAAAACGCTGCAGGCACTACCCAATTTGACAAAGACCCGATTACATCGGCAAGTCAATCATCTACGCAATCACTCGCATCTATTGCGGCATTGCGTAACGTGTCTGGTTCGGCCACTGGCGCAATTGCCAAAACACTTGGTTATTATGCTAATGGTGATGGCGGCGGCAATGATTTTTATTGGGATTCAACACTAACAACGACTGATAATAGCGGTTCTATCATTAAGCCAACTGCGGTTAGCGGTGCAGGTCGTTGGGTTCAGATTGATAAAAGTATTTTTAATATTCGTCAATTCGGCGTTATGCCAAGTCAAACTGGCACAGTTAACCGTACTCAATTTAATCTGTGTACTGCGGCAGCGGTTACTGCCGTAGGCTCTGTCTATGTCCCTGCTGGCACTTATGACTTTTTGGCAAACAATGGCACGACTAGCGGCTGTACTATCGCCAATGCTGCAAACCAAGGCCTAATGATTTATGGTGACGGCAAAGCGAGTGTATTGCGTCGAGAAGCAACATCGACGCTAGTTGATTCGTCATCTATTTTTAGATTGCAAACAGCAAGCGGTAATAGTTTTAGTTTTAAAGACCTGATGTTTGATGGCAATGAAGCAAACTGCCCTATCGACGAAGGTCAAACGTTTGCAGGTGATGGTGTGACAGTTGCGTTTAACTACACGTCAACATCTCAATTGTCGGCATCGTGGATTGTAAGCGGTGTTGAGTCGATACAGCCACAAGTTGATCATACGGGCGTGAGTCCAAACTGGACGGCAACTTTCCTTCGCGCTCCTGCGGTTGGGACAACTGTAAAACTGTCGTCAATATATAAATACGAGCATTGCGCTAATGTTGCGATGACAGGTTCGGCTGGATTAACTGAGAGCGTAAGTTTTGATAATGTCTATATGACTGGAATCATCGGTGACGGCTTTTACATGAACGTGCAGTTTAAACGATTGCACATCAATAACTGGATTAGTTACGGCCGTACGCGTAGACCCCGTGCAGATATTCAGTTCTCACGTATTCCGACTATATCAAGCAACCTAAACAATATTACTTGCGATGCGTTAGAGTCTGAGCCGTTCGGCACAGTATCAACACACACATGGAATATGAACAACATTTTATGCCGTGGTGCATTGGATTTGGCAGGTGATACAGTAACGGCGAACATCACAGCAACGAATGTAAGGCAGCTTGGCACGTATGGTGTAGGTTTGCCGATATGCAATCTTTACGCTGTCAAGGGATTTTTCACAAACTGTTATTTTGCAAAAATTAGCAGAATACAGAGGTGTTTTGCTAAATTCGACCAGTGCCATTTCCAAGTGTCAGAAGGCAAGGTGAACATCGACGAGGCTGATTATATTCAGGTATGGCATGATGTTGCAGGCGCATACATCGAGATTAAAAACAGCACATTTGATGTCGATTCAGGCGTGACAACGGGTTACTACATCACGCCGTCTGTTGCCACATCCGATGCTACACGTTTAATTTCAATCGCTGATTGTCGCGCATTAACCGCACTAGACTATTTTATGACAACAAATAGAATGGGGAGTGTGGTGCTAGATGGCGGTTCATTATCGGGAAATACTGCTGTTATTTTAATATCAAATCAACCGACTTACGCTTGCAACGTCGATATTAGAAACCCTCAAAAATGGACGGGCGGCGCGATCATGTCGCTCAATACGATGACAGAAGTAATTAGCATTAGTCTATCTGGCTTTTTCAGGCCGTCAGTTATTCCGATTTTAGCTAATGCAGCAACAACTAATGCAAATGTTAATTTCTATGGCTGCTTAGTTGCAACAGGTACTGGTACGCCAGTCGGTACAGTTAAAGGCGTACAAGGGATGATTTATCGTGTCAATAACGCGGTTACGGGTACGGCTGTCGAGTATCGCTATAATCCAACTGTATTGAATCGCTTTGGCGAAACAGGCTATACAGTGACAGCAACTTTGTAGGTGTGTTTGTTTTTCATTGCGTAGTTAATTCAATAACTTACGCAATGGAAAACGTGTTATACACCTGCAAAGGTGTCTAATAATGAGTTATACACTTGGCATTAATTCGTTCACATAACGCCATTGCACAACTCTTTCCCCATCATTAAAAGTTTTGCTTGCTTCGTAAGACTTCCAGTTTTGCCCGTCATGGTAAACAACCTCATGCCAACCTGATTTACCTAAGCTGTTTATTTGGCTTATTTGTGCCAACACAGGCTCTGCCTCACGTGGCAAATTTTGTTTTTCCTGCTTAAATCGTCCACCCATTGCAGAAGGGCATTTAGGGCAAAATGGCGTTCTAATGTTTGGTGTACAAATGCACATATCAAATACCTCTTATCGTGTCTAACTCAGCAATCAAGCGCGATAAACACCCAGACATTTATCGCTTATTTGCTTAAAATTGTGAATCCTGTGTTAATGTTTAGTTCAGTTGGGTGTTTACGCCTTATTGCTAGGCCGTTATATGTCTAGTCTTTTAATTCGCTTGCTATCGCTCTAGCTTTGTACTCGTCCCATCTTTGCCAGCCTTTTTCTGTTTTTACATAACAAGCGTCAACTGCCACCCATTTTGTAGTAATACCCGTCATATCTTGGTAATTGTTGCAAGTATAAGCACCGCTAATATTTCCAAGCACACAAGATACAACTACCAAAACAACCATAAAAAAACAAAAAGCAAAAAAATCACTCAACATAAACCACCTCATTAAATTCATCGTAAAAACGCCTATAACTCGCTATTGAAGTCCGATAACTACCCAGTCAATCACATAAACTTTCATTGCTTTTGGCAACCTCGCCCATGTATATTTTGTTGTGGTAGTTACGGCTTAATAGGTTGTTAGACGCTTATGCGTTTGCCAATTTCGGCAGCGCATCTTAATATAGCCATTCTTATAGCCACCTCTCGCGGCCTGTCGTCAAAATCAGCGTATGCCTCAATGAGTCCGTTTGCGTATGTAGTTGCACAGGCTTTATCTACTCCTGCACAATAAATCGACATTCGCAAATCAATAGCTAGTTTCATTGCTGAATCATTTTCAAAATACGGCTCAAAACTATCCCATTCATACCAGTCACCATCTTTAACAAGTGGCTCTTTTTGCTTCAAAATATAGAATCCTTCATCCGTCCCTAGTTCGCGCCCTAATGCCTTTGCAGCCAGTGGCATTAACGCTTCTAACTCGCGGTTCAAGTCAGATGCTAACCCAGCCTCTAACTGTTCATTTTTCTCTGTCATTTCATCACCTCGTTAATTGTAGGGCAGTGGGGGTAGCACTGCTTAACCTAGTAGTTAGATTTTATCAGTCCAAAGCCGTCTAACCTTTCCCCATTCTTGTCTATCGCAATCGTGGCCTAGTCTTTTATAACTCGCCCCATTTGCTCGCAAATCATCATCTTCTAAAAAAGCACGCTCTAAATCACGCTCAATCAAAGAGCGTACTTTCTTACTAAGTCTTGGCCAGTTCTTTATTAAATCGCTAATAAATGCACTAACAGCAATCGTCGCCCGCCCGCAATAGTAGCTAAATGCACCATGCCACAAAATTACATCATCAAAATCTAACTCTTGCGTCAAGCGCGATGCTAACCCAGCCTCTAATTTCTCATTGCTCATGTCAGTTATTCCTGTGTTAATGTTTATATCGTTGTGGGTTGCCACGCCTTACGCGCTGACGTTAGAACCTTTCGGTATTTCCGATTATTCTTTAATAAGCCCGCTCTTTTTTGCTTGTTCTTCCGATAGTGTTATTTCATGCTCTCCATCGGAATACTGTAAACAATAATAATCAAGACCTAAATCATCACAAAAAACTTCCCAGTCTAAAGCTCTTTTACAAGCCTCACTCAAACTAATAACTATTTTCATCGCTATATCCTCAACGGTTCTAACTCTCATTGCAGGCGATAACCACCCAATCGCCCGTGTAAATCAAATAGCCGTTAATAGTGGTTACGGCTAAACTACTTAGTTAGGCCTACCAATCTTCTAAGGCGCGTTTAGTTGCGGCCTTGCTCAAACCGATAGCTTTGCAACCGTTTAATGTCGCGTGGTAGTAGTAATCAGTTTCGCCAATGTGAAATTTTCGTCCTCTTACCACAAAACCAGCTTTTCTTAACTTTTCCATGCTTGGCACATCCGATTCACCAGCAGCGAAATGATTCCTATATCCCCACAGCCTTTTTGGAACATTAGATACCGCGCCAACCATATGCCGCAAATTATCTAAATCATCGCTAGTCAGGTCTAACTCAGCATTCAAGTCCGATGCAACCCCAAGCGGTTGCTGTGTTTTTTTCTCTGTCATATAATCACCATCGTTAATCAAATTTTGTTGTGGGGCTGCACGTCTTAATGCGCGGTAGTTATACACCATGCCTAAATTATTTCTAAGCACTTACCACACTTAGTGCAATGCCGTATTTTCCCCATACCTGCGTTAATTTTTGACCATTCTCCCTTGTCGTGTTCGCATTTACGCACCTCAAAAAACCGCCACTTAAACCATTTAATCATCACCTTAACTCCAATTCATCGCAAAAAGTGTATAACTCGCGGTTCAAGTCAGATGCTAACCCAGCCTCTAACTGTTCATTTTTCTCTGTCATTTCATCACCTCGTTAATTCAATAACTTACGCAATGGAAAACGTGTTATACACCTGCAAAGGTGTCTAATACTGAGTTAGACGCTTATGCGTTCGGCAAACATTCTTTATCGTAATTGCCTGCCACCCATGCGCGTATTAGCTCCTCCGCCTTTGCCACTGTTATTTCATCATCAGCAACGCATTGCAGCATTTCACGCAAATCTGCTACATAAAGCCCTGACTTAACACAAGCATTATACTCAGCATTAAGTTTTTCATTTTCAGCTTTCTGCCAAGCTCTAGCCCATTTTTCATTGTCTGCTTTTAGCTTTTCAATCTGTGCCAGTAAACTTACTGCGTCCATAACGTCCTCTCAATTTTAACTACGCCTCTAACTCTCGTTGTAGTCCGACAAGTACCCAGACTATTGTTTTAGGTTCACTGTTAGCGCGGTACTTGCGGCTAAACTACTTAGTTAGATACTATTCATCATCATCTTCTTCATAGCCAATCCAATCGCCATCGTCATCTTCAATTAGAATCTGTCCCCAATTTGAGTAATCAGGCATTAACCCATTATCGTGCAAAAACAATGTGTAATCTGCAACCGCATCAAACACCGCTTTTGCAATGTCTAATGCCGGGCATTCTTTCTCAAATTGTTGACCGCCCATGTTTGGGTTAAAAACAACTTTATAATTTGCCATTTTCCTATCCTGTATCTAACTCTCATTGCAGTGTGACAAGTACCCAGCCACTAGCTGCTAAATTGTTTATGTTTTTAGCAAACTCTCACTTGCTTAATTCAGTGGGGTACTTGCACCTGAATTTTGGTAGTTAGATACTAAACATCATGGTACAAAATAATACCCGCAGCCTTAGTAGCTAAAAACACATCTAAAACCGTTCCTTTTTGCGTGTGTGCTTCATCAATGTAGCAAGGCATTGCTTTCATCTGCTCATTGTCTAATTCTTCTGGGTTGTATTCTCCGTTTACGTTGTGGCCTTCGCCGTTTGTTTCTGCTTGTATTGCCAATGCTTGTTCTAAGCTCTCAGCAGCACAAATAAAATCATCTTCAAAGTCAAAACATTTTAGTGTGTTCATGTTGTCATCTCACTGTTAAAAATTCATCGTTAAAAGTTAGCGTATCTAACCATCATTCAAGCCGATAAATACCGAGTTAATCATGGTTATTTCCTTTGCGTTTACCTAAAAATACGACTCACAAAACACTAGATCAACAGTGTTTTGAAAGCTCAAAATTAACAACTGCAACTCAGTCGCGCTATGATACGCGAACTGGAAACGGTATCCTTTGTAAATCCCTTCACTGATTTTCAACATGGCACATCGCACTCAGGAACATCAGCATACTGCCAAAACGACACCTTACGGAACATCAACACTCCACTAGCGTCACGCCATTGATCGTCTGAGTCCATGTAGCAAAGTAATGTTTGATGGCGGCATGTAATAACATTTTTAACTGCAACCCAACACATCTGCGCTGCAATCGGTGATTCACGCTTTGCATCAATCCATGTGTGTGTTGTTTCGGTGTCATCCTCACCAAACATACGCGCCTCACTTTCTCTTAGCATTTGCTGATATGCTACTTGTTCGCTATTTGTCATATTATTCCCCTTTAACCATGTCTTTGAAAATTACGCACAATTGCTTGCTTAGTTTTTTGCCGTGCTCTGTTTCCAAAACTGGCATATTCTTGATGAACTGCGAAACGTGCGCCTGTAACTTCTCAAGATCAGGCCGCAACGCATCGGCACGAGCAACACGTTCAGCTTCATCACGTTCAGCCTGTTCAGTGCCTAACCGTTCTTGCTCTTTGCGAGCTAATTCGGCTTGGTGCAGTTTTTCATCTTGAACACGTTCAGCTTCGGCACGCTCCAAGCGTTCACGTTCGGCATTGATAGCAACTTGTTGACGCGCTAACTCCGCTTCTTGCTCTGCTTTTTGTGCAGCAAGTGCGGCCTGTTGACGACGAATTTCAGCCTGTTCAGCTTCGCGTTTTTGCTGCGCTTCGGCTTCATATTTGGCGTGCAATGCTTGTTCGGCCAAACGGGCTTTATTAGCTTGTTCGTTAGCAATACGTTGTTGCTCTGCAAATGCTTCACGCTCTTTACGCAATAATTCAGCCTCATCCGCTAACCGTTCCGACTCAACACGACGTGCTTCTGCTTCTGCCGCTTCTTTGGCTTTACGCTCAATTTCAGCAGCTTCAAACGATTCACGCTCAACAAGCATTTGCTGCAACATAGAGATAGATTCGGATTTCGCTAAATCGGCTTGACCCGCCAACTCTTGAAACGACTCGTCGATTGCATATGCTTGCAAATACTCTATATCGCGCTTAATGGCTGCCGAATTTTTACCAGTAGCCTTAAGTGGTATGCTACTGATGCATGCGATTTTGACGTGAATGGCGGAGATACGATCCGCTTCTTGCTTGGCTTTTTCAGCCTTAACCCGTTCAACCTCAATGTCGTAGGCTTCTTTCATGCCTTTGAGCGGCTGCTCAATTTCTTCAAGTGCTGCAATGATGCGTTTGGCCTCAGCATTGACGTTACGCTGATGTTTAAGAGCGTCTTCGTTCAACTCTTTGCGAGTGGCTTCAACTTCAGTACGTTTGCCGCGAATCTCAGAGATTGCAGCAGCTAAAGCCTTGTAGCCTTTAACATCGCCAAAGCTAACGACAAGGCCGGTGAATTTCTGTTTCAACTCGGCAATCGCTTGGTCAGTGACAGAGAATTTGATTAATTGTGTAGCAGTAGTCATTTTTCATTACTCATTCAAGTTAATGTGTTGAAACGCCAAGACTTCATCATCTTGACGTTCTTTTTTAGCAGCTTGACGCGCCTTAAACTGCGCGTTTAGGTCATCTACCAATTTATCCGCTAACTCGTACTCAGTGCGATAAACCTGTGGATTTTTGCGATTCTTACGAATGGCATATTCCCATAATGACCGTGAACACTCCGCGTCAAACTCGCTTCTATATGCTACTGGCATTGTCACGCGCTGTATTGCGTGCTGTGCCGACTTGTCATAGATAATCCCGTCCATCACATCACCTCGTTGTTGTTTTCTGTGACCTAAATATAACACACAAAAACAGAATAGCAAGCGCATTATCTAAAATAATTAGCTTGATATTAGATAACGTATTCGCTATATTTAGATGACATTAACGGAGGGTATATGACACCACAACAAGCGGTAAGATTTTTCGGTACACATAAAGC
>JAHEEA010000014.1 GCA_024640945.1 Candidatus Methylopumilus sp. | reverse complement strand
TGGCGGCCATAGCGAATTGGAACCACCCCTTCCCATCTCGAACAGGGCCGTGAAACGATTCTGCGCCAATGATAGTATGCTCTTCGCATGCGAAAGTAGGTCACCGCCAGGCTATTTATACAAAACCCCAGTCGAATCGACTGGGGTTTTTTCATTTCTGCTTCTTACTTTTTGATTTATTTAAAAAAGTGATCTGCATATCTCTTGTTCATGCGAGAAAGCGGAAGCATGACCAACATATCAGCAGTATTGAAATCAGGATCCCATGCAGGTTCACCACAGATGTATGCACCAAGTCGTAAATAACCCTTAATTAATGGAGGGCAACTAACACTTAATTCTTGATTAAGCGCTTCTAGTGGAAGTGCACAGTGAGGAAATACACGATATTCACTTGGAGCTAAATACTTTGCGGACAACTGCTTGTACAAGCTGGCTGCAACGTGACCACCATCTGACATTCCTACGCTTCCACATCCAATCATGTATTCATATTTATTGGCTTGCATATACTTTGCAAGGCCAGCCCATAACATTGTGATCGTGCCACCATTTCGGTAATCAGGATGTACGCATGCCCGACCAACTTCAACAGTACGGTCAAATAGGGGTTGTAAGCGACTAATATCGAATTCGCCAGCTGAGTAATATCCACCGGCTTCATTTGCCATTTTTGGATTGAGGATACGGTAAGTACCAACTACTTTATTATTAATACTCTCTCGAATAATTAGATGATCACAAAACACATCAAATCCATCTTGATCTAATGCGTTTTTGCTTTGAATATTTGCACCCATTTCTTCTGCAAATACTTTGTATCTGAGGTGTTGAGCTTCAGCAACTTCGTTTTTATCTCGCGCTAGGCTCACAATCAGTTTGCCATGTTCGCTAGGCGTGGTGATTAAACTTTGTTCGTTTGATTCGCTAAACCCAAGACTTTCTGTCAGCATAAATCGCTCCTTTTTTTAATTTAGAGCAATGTACTTTTAAAGTATTACATCGGTATGAAGTTTATATGACGTCTAGATTAAATAAAATTTTTGATGGGCTTGTTTGATGTTTATTCATTAAATTGTCATATTTGAAAAGCATGATGTGGGAATGATTAAAATAATATTAATAAGTTAGGAGCAGATATGCCCTATAAATTAAGCCTGTATTTTGCACGTGCTAAGGCGATCGATAGCGCTTTGTGTATACGCGTTAATAAAACCAGTCACAATCTTGCAATACGTGTCTGGTTTAGATTAATCAGCCGTTTAGGCGATGGTGTTTTTTGGTACACCATCATGCTGGCTATTCTTGCCATTAATGGAAGTGATGGAATAGTGCCTGTGGTTCATATGCTAGCTGTTGGGCTTTCTGGCACAGTCTTATACAAATGGCTCAAAGGTAAAACCTTGCGTCCGCGTCCTTATGAAGTGCATCAAGATATATGGTTGACTGGTCGGCCATTAGATCGATTTAGTTTTCCATCTGGGCATACACTGCACGCAGTTGCTTTTAGCTCAATCGCAGTGTTCTATTACCCAGCACTCTTTATATTGGTTGTTCCATTCGCTGTAATGGTGGCTTTATCTCGGGTTGTACTGGGTTTACATTATCCAAGTGATGTACTCATGGGTGCTTTGATTGGATTCTCTGTATCAGGGTTATCTTTATTGCTTATCTAACTGCTTAATCATTTGGTACGAAATATTGTATTGGCGCTGGATGAAAGAGTGCCAACTCACCTAAGCATTCAAGTCGCCAAGCGCTGAGTTGTGTAGCGCTTAAATTAAGTAACTCAGCTTCCCATGCCGGTTTTGTTCCTGACAAAACAATACCAATATCAGCAATTGCCACTTGCGTCTTTGCAATGTAGTAAATGAAGTGTTTGTCTACCCGTTTATCTAAGACTCGTGATGCGTGATAAATCACGTTTGGGATTTTGAAAGTCCGCAGCATCCTGTCCCAGAAACTGAGTTTAAGAATTAGTCTTCTAGTATCTTTAATGCCGCAATCAAATTGAGGTGCAATAAACTGAGCCAGCTTATCTACATTCCTACTAAGAAGAGCAGCGGGAGATGTGCTTAATAGTGGACTTAGATGAGCATCCATTGCCCATTCGGAGCTAATGTGAGCAAGCATTCCTTTGTCTGACCACATTTCTTCGTGGGCTGGAACAAAGTGATTATGTGCAATCACATCAATATATAAGTGGCTTGCAAATCCAATGGCAATCGCTAAGTCTTCTTCATTTTTTGCATTTTCAAGTAAGGCATGAGCATATTGCCAATCATGTGTCTTGCGATAACGTTTAGAAATAATAGCCAGATCTGGCAAACATGCACCAGCCATTACTAAGTCTGGGAAGTTTTGTATCGCCTTTCTTAGTCTTGGATCAAGTAATGGCATTGCCCAGAGTAAAGAGTGGGCAAAATAAACGTGGGTAATAAGCCCCCACGCATTGGCTTCATTTGCGTGAAAAATAATTGGTATAAACCAGAAAAAATGCCTAAAGTGGTTTTTCATTACTAACCATTGTAATCAGTCAGGTTAAGAGAATATGAAGCTTTTGTGATGTGTAGATGACAGATGTAACATCTGTTCAGATGTTTGATATACTCGCTGCAAATTAATTTTTAAGATGCTACTTTAAGGAACATTATGGAAAGTCCATTTAAAGGTAAAACAGGATTACGTCGATTAATTAATGCTTTTGGATATTCGATGGAAGGTCTAGCAGCTGCACATAAGAATGAAGATGCATTTAGACAAGAAGTGCGCTTGGCACTCCTGCTTATTCCATTGGCGATATATCTAGGACATAGCTCTATAGATCGCGCTTTGATGATTGCCTGCGTATTTTTAGTGATTATTGTTGAGTTGCTGAATTCATCAGTAGAGGCAACGGTAGATAGAATTTCTTTAGATCACCATTTGCTTGCAAAGCGTGCCAAAGATATTGGCAGTGCTGCTGTGTTGTTAAGTTTAATTAATTTAGTAATTGTCTGGGGCCTTGTGCTATTTGGATAATGACTTATTTGTGACATTTCATATAAGTGTCACAAATGGTCGCTAATATTCAATTGTTAGCGACCGCAATTCGCGGCGTCAATACAAAGGCCGTCAATTGAAAATATTATTTGTTTCTGATGTTTACTTCCCGCGTATCAACGGGGTTTCTACTTCAATTCGTACTTTTGTTGCTCAGATGCAAGCGATGGGGCATACAGTACATTTGATTGCTCCTGAATATGGGGTTAAGACTCCAGATGAAGCTTGGATTAAGCGAATTCCTGCTAGAAAAATCTATTTTGATCCCGAAGATAAATTAATGAAGTATGGTGCGGCTGTTGATCGATTAAGTGAGCTGCGCCAAGAAAATTACGACATTGTTCATATCCATACGCCATTTGTTGCACATTATTTAGGTTTGAAACTTGCACATCTGTTGAATGTACCCAGTGTTGAAACCTATCACACATTCTTTGAAGACTACCTTCATCTTTACCTACCTATCATTCCCAAGAAGATTGCACGCGGTATAGCCCGCTTTATTTCTAAGCGCCAATGTAACGCGGTTGATGCAATTGTTGCACCTTCACAGCCTATGTTGGATGTTCTGCGTGAATATGGTGTTAAATCAAAAGCAGAAGTTGTACCTACTGGTTTGCAAGCACATAGCTTCAATAAATCAAATGGTGCTGAATTTAGAAAGAAACATGGAATTGATAAAAACAGGCCCGTAGGCCTATTTGTTGGTCGTGTAGCTTTTGAAAAGAATATCGGCTTCTTATTACGCATGTGGACTGAGCTCATCAAACATCAGCCTGATGCATTATTGATTATTGCAGGTGAGGGTCCAGCTGAAGCTAGTCTTCATGCTTTAACTAAAACACTTAACCTCGAGTATCATGTTAAATTCATCGGTTATATGGATAGAAACACCGAGCTTAATGATTGCTATGCCAGTGCGGATGTATTTGTATTTTCTTCGCTGAGTGAAACGCAAGGATTGGTGCTACTTGAAGCGATGGCTCAGGCGAAGCCTGTAGTAGCGATTGCTGAGTTAGGTACCAAGTCTATATTGATCGAAGGTGAGGGTGCCATGATTGCCCCGCATGATGAGTTTATTTTTGCTGATAAAGTAAATGTTTTGTTGAGTGACGCTAAGCTTAGAGCAAAGCTAGGTAAAGCTGCCCTTAACTACGCTAAAACACGTTGGACAGATAAAGCGCAAGCTGAGCGTATGATAGCCTTTTATAAAGAAATAATGCCTAAGGAATAGGTAGGTGTTTTGTACTAGAAATAAAAAAGCTGGCAATGCCAGCTTTTTTATTGGTCGATCTATTCGTCTGTTTATGATTAGCCGAACTTACCTGTAATGTAATCTTCAGTTTCTTTACGTGTTGGGTTTGTAAAGATGGTGTCGGTGTCGCCATATTCCATCATTTCACCTAAATACATATAAGCCGTGTAATCAGAAACCCGAGCTGCTTGTTGCATGTTATGAGTGACTACAAGGATTGTGAGCTTGTTACGTAGTTCAGACATTAACTCTTCAATGTTTGCTGTTGCAATTGGATCAAGAGCAGAGGTCGGTTCATCGAATAACATAATCTCAGGATCTGTTGCTAAAGCACGTGCAATACATAGACGTTGTTGTTGGCCGCCTGAAAGATTAAACGCTAAATCATTAAGACGGTTTTTAACTTCATCCCAGATTGCTGCACCCTTTAAGGCTTCTTCAACTTTATCATCCACTACGCGTTTATTTGTTTCACCGCGAACGCGCAGGCCATAAGCAACGTTTTCGTAGATGGATTTAGGGAACGGATTCGGCTTTTGGAAAACCATACTGATGCGCATACGTACTTCAATTGGATCTACACCGTCTGCCAACACATTGGTGTTGTCAGGATGCATAATAATTTCACCTTCATATTTATTACCTGGATATAGGTCATGCATACGGTTAAAGCAACGCAAGAACGTTGATTTTCCACAGCCTGAGGGTCCAATCAGCGCAGTAATTTTTTTCTCGTGCAAAGGCATGCTAATGTCTTTAAGCGCTTTCGTGCCGTTGCTGTAATAAAAATTCAAATTACGCGCTTCGGCTTTGATTGGAGTTGTTGAATTTAACGTATGCATGTTTTCACCAATGAATTAAATAGTTGTCGTGCTTAAACTCGGATGATTACCACTTAATATTCTTACGAATCTTGTAGCGTAAATAGATGGCTGTGCCATTCATTAATAATGTTACCAAAATAATGATTGCGCCGGTTGCCGCTGCATTCACATGGAATGCATGGTCTGGACGAGATAGCCAGTTAAACATTTGAATTGGCATCACAGTGAAGCCAGAACTCAGCCATTCAAAGTTCAAGAAAGGCGGTTCTAAAGTTACTGGTGAAGGAGGTAAGAACGCAATAAATGTCAGGGCGCCAATGGTAATAATTGGCGCTGTTTCACCAAGTGCACGTGCCATGCCAATAATAATGCCAGTTAAAATACCGCCATATGAGTACTTAAGTACATGGTCATAAACAACCTGCCACTTTGTTGCACCTACCGCGTAAGCTGCCTCACGAATTGCTACAGGAATGGCGCGAATTGCTTCTCGTGTTGAAACAATCACGATTGGAAGAATCAATAGACCTAAAGTTAAACCTGCAGTCAAAATACTTTGACCAAATCCTAATGCATAAACGAATAAACCAAGTGCTAGTAACCCATAAACAATTGATGGAACTCCTGCCAAATTAGAAACGTTAATTTCAATTAAGTCAGAAAACCAGTTTTTTGGGGCGTATTCTTCTAAGTACAGCCCCGCAGCAACACCCATCGGAACAGCAGCAATAAATGTTACTGTCATAACTAAGGCAGAGCCTACCCATGCTGAAAGTAAACCTGCATGTTCAGCACGACGAGAAGGGAAGTCGCTAAGAAACTGCAGATTGAAACGTGAGCTACCGTCATATAGCAAATCTACAAACAATGTGAGTAGTGTAAGAAGGCCAAGCATTAAAGCGATTAGGCCGATGATTGCGAAGATATAATCATTCGCTTTATGTCGCTTAATCATTGCGCGCACTTCTGCAAGATTTTGAATCGCTGAAACTTTCATATCGGTTTTGATAGCCATAATGGTGCTCGATTAAATTTGTTTAGTAGTTTTCACGGTATTTCTTACGAACCATGTGACCTAGGATATTGAAGCCTAAGGTCATCACCATCAGTACTAAGCCGGCTGCAAAGATACTTTGATAACCAATGCTGCCGTGTGGCAAATCACCTAAGGCTACTTGAACGATGTACGCAGTAATCGTGGCAGCACTTTCCATTGGATTAAAAGTCAGGTTTGGTTGTTGGCCGGCAGCTACTGCTACAACCATGGTTTCACCGACTGCGCGTGAAATGCCCAGAATATACGCAGCTACGATCCCAGATACTGCTGCAGGTGTCACAACGCGAATAGCTGTTTGAAAACGTGTTGCTCCCATAGCATAAGATCCTTCACGCATACTCATCGGTACAGCGCGCATTGCATCTTCAGCGACAGAGCTGATGTAAGGAACAATCATGACGCCCATCACAATACCAGGGCCAAGCATATTGAAGCCTGGAAGTTCTGGAAATATGTGTTGTAGCATTGGTGTTACAAAGAATAATGCAAAGTAACCAAACACTACGGTTGGAACGCCTACTAGCAATTCTAGAATTGGTTTAACGATTTCACGGGTTTTGTGTGATGCAAACTCTGAAAGGTAGATTGCACCAATTGTTCCAACTGGGATGGCTACTGAAAGTGCGATAAATGAGGTGGTAAGTGTGCCGGCAACTAGGGGCATGATGCCGTAATGCGCATCTTCAAATAACGGTGTCCATTGCGTATCTGTAAAGAAATCAATAATTGAAACGGTTTTAAAGAAACCTAGTGATTCAACAACCAAAATTGTCACGATCGCGAATGTCGTAGCAACAGCTGACAACGCCGCGAGCATTAAAATAAATTCAATAACACGCTCTTTTACATTGCGTCGAATATTCTTAGCTAAGCGAGGGCTTATCGATGATTCTGAATTTTTATTGTGCACTTTAGACGACGTATTCATAAAAATAAGACTTTCGCATTGTAGCGGAAATAAACGAGACTGGAATAAGCCTTAAAGCAGAACTTAATACATTTGTTACTTCACTCATTGATGGTTAGTCAGAAAATGAAGTAACAAATGGGGCGGAATAACCCGCCCCAATCAAGAGCTTATTACTTGATTCGTTTGATTAAATCAGTAATTTTAACACCTACTTCAGGTGTGCCATTAAAACCAGAACCTGGCTTCATTGCTTTAAAGTGTTCTGTTACTGCTGCGTAATCAGCTGCAGGAAGTGGAACGTATTTCACTTCTTTCACTAATTTTGGTGCATTTTCTAAGTAGAAGTTAACGAAAGCTTTAACTTCTGGTTTGAATGCAGCTGCAGTTGCATTTACATAAATAAATAATGGGCGAGCTAGCGGTTGGTATGTGCCAGCCATTACAGCCTCAGGAGAAGGCATCACAGGAGTTGCGCCAGCTTTTGCAGCAATTGGCAACGCACGTAATTTGTCTTTATTTTCTTCGTAGTAAGCGTAACCAAAGTAAGCCATACCACCAACGTTGCTCGACACACCTTGAACTAGGACGTTGTCATCTTCTGATGGAGTGTAATCAGAGCGACTTGCTTTTGATTTGCCGTTCACTGCTTCAGTGAAGTAATCAAAAGTACCAGATGCCGTCCCTGGGCCAAATAATGGCATTGCTTTGTCTGGGTAAGCGCTATTAACTTGTTTCCAGTTTTTAACGCTAGAACCTGGTGCCCAGATTTTCTTTAATTCATCAACTGAAATGCTTTTGATCCAGTCATTTTTTGAGTTAACAACCACTGTTAATGCATCGTAAGCAATTGGTAACTCAATGTATTGGATACCAGCTTCTTTACAAGCATCAATTTCTTTTTGTGAGATAGGGCGTGATGCATCTGAGATGTCAGTTTCACCACGGCAGAACTTTTTGAAGCCGCCACCAGTGCCAGATTCACCAACAGTTACTTTAACTTTTTGTGCTTTTTGGAATTCTTCAGCTACCGCCTCAGTAATTGGGTAAACAGTTGAAGAGCCGTCAATCTTGATAATCTTTTCTGCAGCATTTGCTGAGAATGTAGCCGCAACTAGTGTTGCAACGCTGATTGCTTTAATAAACTTGGTTTGCATATAGCCTCCGTTGAAAAATCGATATTTGCCTTAAATTGACCGCAAAATATGCAATGAATATTAGTGTCTGAATATTACATTTTTGTGACAATTTTTGCGAAACAAATTTTAAGTTGAATGAATGATTCTTTCCCTGCTCTATAAGCTTGCTGTGCTTAGCTTTCGTGGGTGGCTTTCGTGTATAATTTTCGCTTTGAAGAATTAACTCACGAATTAACTAAAGTGATCTAAGTCATGGAAGCGGAACAACTCAATCAAATTGGCAATCGACTTGCCGACCTTTCGGAGCGCCAACACGCGCTTAGGGGGTATCTTTGACTTTGAGAACAAACAACAACGTCTAGAAGAGGTAAGTCAGCTTTTAGAAGACCCTAGTGTTTGGAACGATAACGAACGCTCGCAAAAACTCGGTAAAGAGCGTCGTGAGTTGGAAGCGCTTGTCAAAAATCTAGTAGACATTAATCAAGGTCTCAGCGACGCAACTGAGTTATTTGAAATGGCACGCGAAGAAAACGACGATGCCACCCTAATAAGTATTGAAGCAGATAGCCTAGCTCTGTCACAGCAAGTTGAAGCCTTAGAATTCCGCCGTATGTTCTCTAACCCCATGGATCCTAATAACTGCTTTATGGACTTTCAGTCAGGCAGTGGTGGTACTGAAGCGCAAGATTGGGCGTCAATGCTGCTAAGGATGTATTTAAGGTACTGCGAGCGTAAGGGCTTTAAAGTTGAAGTCATGGAAGAATCCGAAGGCGATATTGCTGGGATTAAAAGTGCCTCACTTAAAATTTCAGGTGAATATGCTTACGGTTTTTTACGCACAGAGTCTGGGGTGCATCGCTTAGTGCGCAAGTCACCGTTTGATTCTGGTAATCGTCGCCATACTTCTTTTGCCAGCGTGCAAGTATTTCCGGAGATTGATGACTCTATTGAAGTAGATATTAATCCTGCCGATTTGCGGATTGATACCTATCGTGCGAGTGGTGCAGGTGGTCAGCATATTAATAAAACTGACTCTGCTGTGCGAATTACGCATATTCCAACGAATACCGTTGTTCAGTGTCAAAACGATAGATCGCAACATCGTAATAAAGCTGAAGCAATGAATATGTTGAAAGCGCAGCTATATGCGCTAGAGTTAAATAAACGAAATGAAGAAAAACAAGCCTTGGAAGATGCTAAAACAGACATCGGCTGGGGACATCAAATTCGTAGTTATGTGCTAGATCAATCTCGTATTAAGGATTTACGGACGAGCGTTGAAGTTGGCAATACACAAGGGGTGCTTGATGGCGACCTTGATCCATTTATATCTGAAAGCTTAAAGCAGGGAGTTTAGCGTGAGTGAACATTTAAATCCGCCATTACAAGACGAAAATCACGTCATTGCTGAGCGTCGTGAGAAGCTGAAGGCCATTCGTGAAAAGGGCGTTGCTTTCCCTAATGACTTTAAGCCAGAACATTTTGCTGCACCTTTACATGCGCAATTTGGTGAGCAAGAAAATGAAACTTTAGATACACAAGCTGTCGTTGTAAAAGTGGCTGGTCGTATGATGCTTAAGCGCGTTATGGGTAAAGCCAGTTTCGCGACGATACAAGACAAAACCGGCCGTGTTCAGTTGTTTATCTCTAAAGATAATATTGGCGAAGAGCTTTACGATTCATTCAAGCATTGGGATTTGGGAGATATCGTTGCCGCGGTTGGGGTCGTATTTAAAACTAAAACTGGTGAGCTATCAATTAAGGTCAGCGAACTACGTTTACTCACTAAATCATTGCGCCCACTTCCTGAAAAGTTTCATGGTCTATCAGATCAAGAGACTAAATATCGTCAACGTTATGTTGATTTGATTGTTTCTGAAGACACGCGTAATACTTTTATTGCACGTAGCAAGATTGTTTCAGCGATTCGTGGATTCATGTTGCAAAATGAATTCTTAGAAGTAGAAACGCCTATGTTGCATCCAATTCCAGGCGGTGCTTCTGCCAAGCCTTTTATCACTCACCATAACGCGCTTGATATGCAAATGACTTTGCGTATTGCACCTGAGCTTTATCTCAAGCGTCTGATTGTTGGTGGTTTTGAGCGTGTATTTGAAATTAATCGTAACTTCCGTAATGAAGGCGTTAGCGTAAGGCACAATCCTGAATTTACCATGATGGAGTTCTACGCCACTTATACCGATTATAAATGGTTGATGGACTACACCGAAAACTGTATTCGTGCTGCGGCAATGGCTGCGTGTGGAACAGCCACCGTGCAATATCAAGGTCGCGAAGTTGACTTCAGCAAGCCTTTCCAACGCTTGACCATTGTTGGCGCCATTAAGAAATATGCCCCGCAATATACAGATTCACAATTGGCGGATGGTGATTTTATTCGTACTGAATTATTAAAGTTTGGTGTAAAAGCTTTTGATCATGCTGGTTTAGGAGCATTGCAATTGGCCTTGTTTGAAGAAACAGCCGAAAGCCAATTGTGGGAACCAACCTATATTATTGATTACCCAGTTGAAGTTTCACCTTTGGCCCGTGCTTCAGATGCAAATCCCGAAATCACTGAACGTTTCGAATTGTTTGTCACAGGTCGTGAAATTGCTAACGGCTTCTCTGAGCTCAATGATGCAGAAGACCAGGCAGCACGTTTCCATGCGCAGGTGGCGGCTAAAGAAGCCGGCGATGATGAAGCCATGTATTACGATGCCGATTTCATTCGTGCTTTAGAGTATGGTATGCCACCAACAGGCGGTTGTGGTATTGGGATTGACCGTTTAGTGATGTTGCTTACAGACAGTCCAAGTATTCGTGACGTGATTTTATTCCCGCATCTTCGTAAAGAAGCTTAAGTCTTAAACTCACAAAAAGCCAAGTAGGTTGCTTATTCCAAGCAGCCTACTTGGCTTTTTTATTCTGTATTTTCAATTGTTTTTTAAAGTGTAATGGCCACGTATCATCCGAAAAATTTATAAAAAAAGGGCGCGATTAACGCGCCCAAAAACGGAAGTACATAAACTTTAGGAGAAAGTTTATGGGGGCGATATTAATAGCGGCATGTGACAGCAAAATGACTAAATTTCATTTAATAAATTTGTCATGTTGGTTTGTTAGAATTACGGTAAAAAATATGAAAGTGTTTTTCCTTATGCGGTTTTATTTAAGTTTGCTAGTGATGTGTGACCTTGCTTTTGTAGCGCCGGCGTATGCTGCCCGCCCTATGATTGCGGACGACGCTCGCGTGACAGATGCAAAAGCTTGTCAGTTGGAAACTTGGGTAAAAAGCACTAAAAACATGACCGAATATTGGGCATTGCCAGCTTGTAATTTTACTGGCAATTTAGAAGTTACCTTGGGGGCAGCATCTCGGCAGACTAAGGGTGCTGAGGATGAAACCGACTTTATTCTTCAAGGTAAGACCTTATTTAAAAAGCTAGAAACCAATAGCTGGGGGCTGGGTGTTGTGCTGGGTAACATTGAGCACCCTTTAGCGGATAAGACAAAAAATACTTTAGGTGATTTTTATGTGAATATCCCAACGAGTATTTCTTACTGGGATGATAAGTTTGTCTTACACGTTAATGCTGGTTTGTTTTACGACAGAGAAGCAGCTAAAACTAATAAGACCTGGGGTTTAGGTAGTGAGACGCAGCTTAATAAAAACACTTGGTTGATTGCTGAAGCCTATGGAAAAAATCAAGAAACTGCGTATTACCAATTAGGTTTACGTCATTGGTTGGTAGAGAACCTTTTGCAGATCGATGCCGCTTACGGCAACCGATTAAGTAGTGATGAGCAATGGGTCAATATTGGTTTGAGAATATTGACAGTGCCTTTTTTGCCTTAAATCGGTTAAGCAGCAGCTAGGTTTGTAGCTTGCAGTTTTGGATTTTGGAATTTTTCTACTTTGATTAATTCCACGTTTTTAAATAAAGAAAGTGCTTTGCGTGCGGCGGACAATTCGTTGTCAGCATTTAAAATCACAGCGCGCTTAACGCCCTTGGTATCTACTTTTACAATATATTCAGTACGATTCATTTGGTTTCTCCTTAATTGTTTGCGAGCATCCTAATGAATTTATATGAAGGTTTTATGAATAAAAATTAAGTTTTTAGAAGTGAAATAAGATGGCTAAAACTGTTTTCAACGTTTTAATTTTATGCACAGGAAATTCAGCCCGCAGTATTATGGCTGAGGCTTTATTTAACACCATCGCTGGTGACCGTTTCAAAGCCTATAGTGCGGGTAGCTTCCCTAATGGCAAGGTTAATCCCTATGCCATTGAGATGGTGAAAGCCACTGGTTATCCCACAGAGCAATTAAGAAGTAAAAGTTGGGATGAATTTACTATGCCTGATGCTCCTAAGATGGACTTTGTGATTACGGTATGTGATAACGCCGCAAATGAAGTTTGCCCAATCTGGCCTGGTGTGCCAATTAGCGCCCACTGGGGTTTTGAAGATCCTGCAGCGCTAGAAGCCACGGATGATGAAAAGCGCGCCCTCTTTAGAAAAGTGTTTCATCAAATCCGTAGTCGGATCGATATCTTTTCTCAACTGCCGCTGAACAATCTTAGTCAGCTCGCAATTAAGCATGAGATGGATAAAATTGGCGGAATGGAAAATTAATAGTATGAATATATTTGAGCGGTACTTATCCTTATGGGTGGGACTTAGCATTGTTGTTGGTGTTTTATTGGGCGATAGCTTACCGACCTTTTTTCAGGCAATTAGCCGCGCTGAATTTGCCCATATCAATTTACCCATCTGTTTGCTGGTTTGGCTGATGATTATCCCCATGCTGATGAAAGTTGACTTCAGCGCCTTAGATCAAGTGAAAGCGCATTGGCGTGGCGTGGTGGTCACTTTGTTTGTTAATTGGATAATCAAACCATTCTCAATGGCGTTGTTGGCATACCTATTTATTAGGGTATTGTTCGCTTCATACCTACCCCCTGAAAACATTGAAAGCTATATCGCAGGCTTAATTCTATTGGCCGCTGCCCCATGTACCGCGATGGTGTTTGTATGGAGCCGACTCACTAACGGCAATCCAATATTTACCCTCACTCAAGTCGCTTTAAATGATGTGATTATGATGTTTGCTTTTGCGCCGCTGGTCGCTTTGTTATTAGGATTGTCAGCGATTAGCGTGCCTTGGCTTACGCTCTTGACCTCAGTGTTTATGTATATCTTTATTCCTGTTCTCGTTGCGCAATCACTTCGAGATTTACTGCTCAAGCGAGGTCAGTCTCGCTTTAATGCTTTTATGAATACAATCACACCATATTCAATGGCGGCATTGTTAGTGACTTTGATTTTGTTGTTTGCGTTTCAAGGCAGTACTATCTTGTCACAACCGCTCATTATTGCGCTTATTGCTGTGCCTATTGTTATTCAAGTGGTTTTGAATGCCAGCATCGCGTATTGGCTCAATAAAAAATTGGGTGAGCAACATTCAGTAGCTTGTCCATCGGCATTAATTGGTGCCAGCAACTTTTTTGAGCTTGCTGTTGCCACAGCCATTAGCGTGTTCGGTTTGCATTCAGGCGCCGCCTTGGCGACGGTAGTAGGCGTATTGGTTGAGGTGCCACTTATGCTTTTGGTGGTTAGTTGCGTTAATCGTACAAAACTCTGGTACCAATCTAAGTAATTACCTGTCACATCTCTTCAAAAAATATTACCAAGCTCGATTAGATTAAGCTTTGTGAGGCGTTAGTAGTTGTTGCAAAAATACAACACATAATCAAGAAAATCAGTCTTTGTCATCAAACTGTCATATTCGGTGGTCAAAATCACTCCGGTGTTGAAGGTTAACAAAATAATTTTTAGAAGTATTAATTAATTTTTAAACGGGAGTATTTATGAAGACTATCAAAATGCGCGGTATTGCTGCTGCGGTAACAGGTGCCTTGTTAATTGGTTTCGGTACAAATGCCATGGCTGATTCAACAGATGACATCTTAAATGCCTTGATTGCTAAAGGTGTGTTAACAGAAGAAGAAGGTGCGTTGCTAACTAAAGGCCGTACTGGTGAAAAAGAAGCGGCTGCTAAGAAGAAAGATTCAGCGATTACTGCTTCTTTCAAAGATGGTATCAAGTGGGAGTCTGGTGATAAAGCGAATAGCATGAGTGTTAACGGTCGTATCCAAATGGATTACCGTTCATTTGGCGATAGCAATAAAGACACTTCAGTTCCAGACACATTCGATGTACGTCGTGCTTATCTGGGTGCTAAAGGTGTATTTAATAAATATTATGAATTTGAAGTGGCGACAGATTTTGGTACAGCTGACTCAACATCTAAATCTAAATCTGCTCAACTTGACGTTGCGTTTATCAACTTGCATTACTGGGATCAAGCCCAGTTTAAGTTCGGTCAATTTAAAATGCCATTTAGCTTAGAAGAGCAAACAAGTTCACGGTTTATTGATTTCCAAGAGCGATCATTAGTTAATGCCTATGTTCCGGGTAAAGAAATCGGCGCGATGGTTTGGGGTGCTCCCTTTAATGGCGTGACTTATGGCTTGGCACTTTCAACTGGCGAAGGTAAAAATATGAATGAAGCCGCCAATAAAAAAGATAGTGCAGAGTTCATTGGGCGAGTAACGGCTAACTTTGCCGAGATGATTGGTGATAAAGATAATGTTTATCATTTTGGGTTAGGTTATACCTCAGGGAAAATGAATAGTTTCAATGCGAAAAGTGCAACAGAAGGAAAGGGTTTAACTTTTTTGGATCAAACCTTTACTACTGCAACTTCGGATAGTTTAGATAGAACTCGTTATGGAATTGAGGGTGCATTAGCTCTTGGTCCTGTAAAACTTCAATCAGAATGGGTTCGAATGAACCTTGATGGAACAAACTCAACAGGTGTTAAATTTGATAATGACATTGATGTTTGGTATGCGGAGGCTTTGTGGTTAATAACGGGTGAAAAGTATGCTGACTCTTACAAGGGCGCTAAATTTGACCGTATCAAACCAAAAAATGACTTCAATCCTGATGGTGCTGGTATGGGTGCGTGGGAGCTTGGTATTCGATATACTAGTTTAGACGCTAATGATTTCAAAAAAGGTGTTACAAATGCTGGAGCTACAGCAGCGCTTTCAGCTTCAGAAGCTACAAAAGTAGATTCAACAACAATTGGTTTGAAATGGATTCCAATGGCAAATTGGCGGTTTATGGCAAACTACACCAAGACAAATTTTGATAAAGATGTTGTTTTAAATAGTAAAAACTTTGGTTCAGAAGAGGCTTTAACTGTTCGTGCACAAATGGATTTCTAATCTAATTTAGATTTAGTATCTGTTAAATAAAAAACCCGCTTTTGCGGGTTTTTTATTGTTTCGAACATTTGGATTTTAAGATTGTCGGATATTGGCCTGTGAGATAATGACCGCTATGAATAAACATCAATTTCTCTCAATTTTCTTATTATTGCTCTCTGAAATTGCTTATGCAGATGAGGTGCTTAAAATTGCGCCCGTTGATGTTTCTAGGGTGCGTGACACCTTATCTGAGCGACAAGATAGCAATACGCAAAAGGTGATGGTTGGTCGCCAAGAAATTGAAAATATGAGCGTGATGACGGTAGGTGAGGTATTAAATAAATTGCCTGGCGTCGAAATTAAAGATGGTGGCCAGCGAGCCCGTGGTATGTCGCGTGATTCTATTCAAATCATGATTGATGGCGAGAAACAGTCACGTAGTGCGATGGGTGTGCTGTCTCGTTTACCAGCCAGCGAGATTAATCGTGTGGAAATTCATCGCGGAGCTTCTGCAGAATTTGGTGGTGGTTCGCCGCTGACGATTAATATTGTTTTAAATAAAGCCTTAGCTAAAAACGCGAGCGAATATAAAGCTGGCTTTGGGTTTAAAAGCGATGAGCCAAATGCGCAGTTGTCTTGGACTGAAAATGGTGGCACTGATGATTTCTCATGGTCTTTACCTGTGTCTTTAAATTTTAGTCAGTCCCCAGTCAAATCTAATACTTTAAAAGAAGGCCCTCGTGTAGTTACTCCTCTCTCCGGTATTGGCATTCAGGAGGAGTCTTTGGCAGGTAATTCTGAAATGGGCCATCATGCTTTTAGCCCTAAATTCACTTGGAAGTCAGGGCGAGATAGTTTTACGTTGGCGCCAATGTTATTCATGGGGCCGAGTGAGCGAGATGTTAGAACAGATTTGAGTGAGTATGCTGCTGGCCAATGGTTGCCAAATGGATATCGTCTTTCACAAGATGATGGTTATGGCCATATGCTGAGATTGCGGATGAGTGGTGAGAAATTTTTTGGTGAATCTAAATTGAGTAGTCGTTTGAGTTTGAATCACCGTTTGAATGTTTCTGATGTGAATCAGTTTGCTGTGGATGCTGCTAATAATACAACGCTATCAAATCAGCGCGCACGTAGTGAGGATGATGAGGTGAACGCCTCATTGCGCTGGGATCAGCCAGTTGATAGCCATTATTTATCGATGGCAACCGAGGTTTCAGACTTTAAGCGTAAGGATACGCAGAAATTTACTGGGTCTTTTGTAAATCGTGAAGATTACGAATCGAAAACGCAAGAGCAGGTTGTTTGGATACAAGATGCTTGGACGCCAAAAGATGCTGTGACTTTAACTTCAGGTTTGCGTTTTGAGCATGCAACTTTGAAGTCTGATCAACAGCAACAATCAGAAACGGCTTTGCTGCCATCTCTCGCTGTGCGTTGGCAGCCGAATGATGCTTGGGTGTTACGTAGTTCCTTAGGTGCCGGGATGAAGATGCCTAAAATTAACGAAATCAGTAATACAACGTCACGCAGCTTTGCTATTAATACACCACTCGATGCGGATCAGCGAGGCAATCCTAACCTTAAGCCTGAGCGTAGCATTAACTTTGAAGCGGTCGCTGAGCGTTATTTGGCTAATAAAAAAGGGGTGATGGCAGCGAATTTATATGTGCGCTCAACCCAAGATTTTATTGAGCGTCGAGTACAAGAAGAATCTGGCCGTTGGGTGGATAGACCTTATAACGAGGGTGATGCAGTGCACTGGGGTTTAGAGCTAGATGGCAAGATTGCGACAGACGATTGGGCTTGGCAGGGCGGTACATTGAAATCACATCTAACTTTACCTAAAGCCAGCGTGGATGATGCGCGTTTGGGTATTACAAGAATGGCGCGCGATACGCCTAAGTATGTTTTGTCATTAGGTTTGGATCAAAGTTTACCGCAATGGAAATCTAGTTTTGGTTGGTCTTTGCAGCTTTCAGGTAGAAGCGTGACGGATATTCCAAATGAAAATACTGCATTTACTGAGGCGCGTGCTTTGTTAGATGCATTTTGGTTATATCAAATGCATCCTAAGTTTAATTTGCGGGTTTCTGCTCAAAATATATTGGGTGAAGACATCGTGAGAAGAAGTCGTTATCTGCAAGCGAATGATGCATGGCAATACGATAATCAAGAGTTTGCTTATCGTAGTGTGATGTTTTTTATTGAAGGTAAGCTGTAATCAAAATCTTAAGAGGTGAGAGATGAAGTTAGGCCAATATTTTTTGTCGGTTTGTTTATTAGTGATTGTGCCTTTTGCTTTAAGTACAGCCCATGCAGATGAGGTTTGGTTAAAGCCAGTAGCAGAAGGTTGGAGCGTTAAACCTTTACTTAACGTAGGCGATAAAGTCGGTGCTAAAGGCTATCGTATGGTCGGCATTCCTGATGGTTTGGGTGCGATGAAAAATACTGACGGTAGGTTAAGTATTTTTATGAATCATGAAATTGCTAATGATATGGGTAAAGCACGTCGTCACTATGGCAGAGGCGCTTTTGTTTCACATTGGAAGCTTGATGTTGATTCATTAAAAGTGGTGGATGGTGAAGATTTGGTTAAACAGGTGAAACTATGGTTGCCTGAACAGCAGAAGCATTTAAATGCAGTGGCTTATAGTTTCAATCGCTTATGTTCTGCAGATTTGCCACCAGCTTCATCTTTGTTTGATAAAGCATCTGGCAAGGGATTTGCTGGCCGCATGTTTCTAAATGGTGAAGAAGATCGTAACGGCGGTCGTGCTTTTGCCCATGTGCTTACTGGTGATGAAGCTGGCATCAGTTACGAATTGCCGCATTTAGGTCAGTTTGCTTGGGAAAATGCAGTAGCTAACCCTGCAACTGGGATTAAAACTGTAGTGATGGGTATGGATGATAGTCCAGGTGGTCAGGTTTATGTGTACGTTGGCGAGAAGCGTGAAGTCGGTAATCCAGTTGAGCGTGCTGGCTTGGTGGGAGGGCAACTCCATGCGTTGAAGTTGAACGGCAATCGTTTTAGCTTGTTTGGTTTTGGTGATGTGTCTGCTATGAACGGTGATGCACTTGAAAAAGCTGGGCGTGATGGCGGAGTGGCCAACTTTATGCGTCCTGAAGATGGCGCTTGGGATATTAAGAGCCCCAATATTTTTTATTTTGCGACCACAGATAAAATTGATGGAACTAGCCAGCTATTTCAATTGCGCTATGATGATGTCACCCAGCCAGAAAAGGGTGGAGTAATTCAGGTCGTGTTAAATGCTAGGGATATTGGCGCACAGATGTTTGATAACTTAACCGTCGGTAGCGATGGCAAATTATTGATTGAAGAAGATCCAGGCGATAACCCACACATGGCAGCAATTTGGCAGTTTGACCCAATGACTAAAGTTGCGAAGAAAATACTGGCGGTGAGTCCTGAATATTTTACGAATAAAAATAGCGCACAATTTTTAACGCAAGACGAAGAAAATTCAGGGGTGATTGAAGTGACTGATTTAGTTAAAGAAGCTAAATGGTTTGATGCTAAACGCCGTTATTATTTGGGTACTATTCAAATTCACGCTAGATCTAGTGATCCTGAGTTAGTGGAAGATGGACAGCTGTATTTAATTACTAGTCCAGCTCTGTAAGCTTCTTTTATATGTCTTTATATTTAGTTTGAGCCCTTTAGCAGAGGCGCCCAGAGATGTTTTGGCGTAAAATATGCTTAATCTACTAAGTTGCAGTAGATGAATTAAAGGATACCTATGTACAAACACCCATTACTCAATCGCGACAAAATGACTCCAAGAGAAGCCTTGGATATTTTGATTGAGGGGAACCAACGTTTTACAAGTCGTTTAACAGCTGATCGCGATTTGCAAAATTTGGTATTGCTCACTAAAGATAAGCAGCATCCCTTTGCTTCTGTATTGAGTTGTAGTGATTCACGTGCGCCAGTTGAGATGTTATTTGATCAGGCTTTGGGTGATATTTTTAGTGTGCGTTTAGCGGGCAATATTGCTTCTAACTATGCGATTGCAAGTTTGGAGTTTGGGACTAAGTATCTTAAGAGTAAGTTAATTGTGGTGCTAGGGCATAGCAGTTGTGGCGCAGTGAAAGCTGCGTGCGACAACTTTGAAGATGGTCACATTAGTCAATTATTAGAGTTGATTAAGCCTGCAGTGATACAAGAATCAACAGTTAAGCAAACTCGCGATTCAAGTAACGATGATTTTGTGGCTAGGGTATGTGAGCTGAATATTCGTCATCAAATGAATGAAATGGTGCAAGCAAGTGAGATTATTCGGGAGTTGTTGGCGAATAAAGCGATTGGTTTGGTGGGCGCTGTGTATGATGTTTCAACAGGTCATGTAGAGTTTTTAGAAAATACAGTAATGTTTTAAACGCTTGAATTTAGTTTGGACTATTAAATAAAAAAACCCGCTATAAGCGGGTTTTTTTATTTAGCCAATACTCGTGTTAATTAACGATGACCTTCTTTAGCCATGTTGATTGAGTATTTGGGAATCTCAACAACCAAGTCTTGATTTCCAACAATTGCTTGGCAAGATAATCGTGAGTTTGGTTCGAGGCCCCAAGCCTTATCTAGCAAGTCCTCTTCGTTGTCTTCCGCAGAATTGAGAGATTTGTAGCCTTCACGAACAATGACGTGGCAAGTCGTGCAAGCACAAACCTTATCGCAAGCATGGTCGATATCAATATCGTTTTCTAGTAGCGCATCGCATATAGAAGTGCCGCTGGCAACTTCTATTGCGGTGCCTTGTGGGCATAGTTCTTCGTGTGGGAGTACGATAATTTGTGGCATTTTAATGTCGCTTTTATAGTTCTAGTTTGTTCAAATCTTGACCTGCAAATGCATGTTTAACCGATGCATCCATCCGTTTTGCGGCAAATGATTCTGTGGCGTGATTAAGTGCCTCGACAGCCTTGTGAATCTCATCACTATTATTACCCGTTGTTAGGTTCTTTAGTTGTTGCATTTGCGCGTTAATGGCATTGATTTCTTCGGTATTTAATAAGTGACTGTCTTGTGCCAAAGCTGCTGAAATTGCTTCAATCAGGCGTTCTGCATCTACAACTGCTTCACGAAGCGCTCGTGCTTTTTTATCTTGCTCTGCGGCCCCGAATGAAGATTTTAGCATGTTGGTGATTTCATCTTCGGTTAGGCCGTATGATGGTTTAACGACAATATCTGCAACTACGCCGCTTGATTGTTCGCGTGCTGTCACTGAAAGTAAGCCATCTGCATCTACTTGGAAAGTCACACGGATACGCGCTGCGCCGGCAGCCATGGGTGGAATGCCTCGTAACTCAAACTTAGCGAGTGAGCGGCAATCAGAAACAAGTTCACGTTCACCTTGAAGTACATGAATGCTCATGGCTGTTTGGCCATCTTTAAACGTTGTGAAGTCTTGTGCACGCGCAACAGGCAAAGTTGCATTGCGTGGGATAACGCGTTCAACCAAGCCGCCCATCGTTTCTAAGCCTAGGGAAAGCGGAATCACGTCTAGTAACAGTAAATCGTCTTCACTGCGATTACCTGCTAGCACGTTTGCTTGAATGGCTGCACCTAAGGCAACGACTTTGTCTGGATCTAAATTGGTCAGTGGTTCTTGTTGGAAAAACTTGGCAACTGCTTGACGTATTTGCGGCATGCGGGTTGCGCCCCCAACCATCACAACACCTTTAATCTCTGTCACATCTAATCCTGCATCACGCAAAGCCTTTCGTGTTGGGTTGAGAGTTTTAGTGACTAAATTTTCAGTGAGTTCAACCAACTTTTGTGCATTCAGTTTTAAATTAATTAGTTTTCCTGTGCTTAGTACGCTTGTAATGTCAGCTTCGTAGTTTTCACTGAGCCATTCCTTGACTTCGCGTGCTTTTGTCAGGAGTAATCTTGTGTCTTCTTGGTTCAGTGGAGGTAATTGTGCTTCAGCAAGTATCCAGCAAAAAATACGATGGTCGAAATCATCCCCGCCTAAAGCTGAATCACCATTAGTTGCTAATACTTCAAAGATCCCTTTAGATAAACGCAAAATTGAAACATCAAAAGTGCCGCCACCTAGATCGTAAATGACGTAAACACCTTCCGCGCCATTATCTAAGCCGTAAGCAACTGCTGCTGCTGTGGGTTCATTGAGTAGTCGCAAAACATGTAGGCCGGCTAAACGTGCTGCATCTTTTGTTGCTTGGCGTTGCGCATCATCAAAATAAGCTGGTACCGTAATCACGGCACCTGTAAGTTCACCACCTAGTGCTTTTTCGGCACGTGTTTTGAGTGTCTTTAAAGTTTCAGCGGAGATTTCAACAGGACTTTTTATGCCGGCACATGTTTCAATTTGCACCATGCCGCTTCCAGTGTCTCGGAATTTGTATGGGATGTGCGTTGTATCTGGGATGTCGTTAAAACCACGTCCCATAAAGCGTTTAACCGAGCTGATTGTATTTTTAGGATCTGCACTTTGGGCAGATTGTGCTGCATGCCCCACGATGACATCGCCATCAGGTAAATACTGTACAACTGAGGGTAATAGGGCGTGGCCATATTCATCCTGCAGCACAGTGCTCATGCCGCTTTGTACTGTGGCTACCAGAGAGTTTGTTGTGCCTAAATCAATGCCTATTGCCAGCTTGTGCTGGTGAGGGGCGGCACTCATGCCTGGTTCTGCGATTTGTAATAAAGCCATGTGAGGTTTAGTTTTCTAGTGTTTCAATAGCGCGATGAATATCAATACTGATTTTATCAATAAAGCTAAGTTTTCTAACGATTTCACTAGCTAAAGCATAAGCTTTTTCATCAAAGTATTGCTTGAGTTGTAGTGCCAGTTGTTTGGCATTCTGTTTGATTTCAGTAAGCAAAGAATCTAAAGCATTAACATCCTTGCTTGAAATTGCATCTTCGATTGTTTCACGCCATTCCATTTGTAGCATCAGGAAATCAGCAGGCATCGCCGTGTTGCTTTCCTCAAGTGTTTCGACGCCTTGTAGTTGCAATAAATAGCGGGCGCGTGCAGTGGTATTTTTGAGCGTTTGATAAGCTTCGTTAGCTTGTGTTGCAATTTGCATGGACTGCATGCGTTCATTAGCTGGTGCGGTCACAAAACGATCTGGATGCACTTCGTTTTGAAGTTGACGGTAATGCTGGTCTAGTAAATTAAAATCCACTTCAAACTGAGTAGGTAAATCTAATAATTCAAAGTGGTTTTTTTGAAGCAAATTCATACAGCCGCTTAAACGGTAAAGCTTTCACCGCATCCGCATTCGTCTTTGACGTTAGGATTGTTGAATTTGAAGCCTTCATTTAAGCCTTCTTTTGTGAAGTCTAATTCTGTGCCATCGATGTAAACCAAACTTTTAGGATCAACAATCACTTTGACGCCATTACTTTCAAATGAAGTATCTTCTGGTTGCATCTCATCAACAAACTCTAATGTATAAGCCATGCCTGAACAACCTGTGGTTTTAACGCCAAGGCGCAGGCCAATGCCTTTGCCACGGTTATCTAGGAATTTCTCAACGCGTTGCGCTGCAGCTTCTGTGAGTGTGATTGCCATAAATCTTATAAGCCTTAAGCTGGTTGTTTGGATTTCAAGTCAGCAACAGCAGCTTTGATGGCGTCCTCTGCTAATACTGAACAGTGAATCTTAACTGGAGGTAAAGCCAACTCTTCCGCAATGGCTGAGTTCTTAATTTCAGCTGCTTGGTCTAATGTTTTACCTTTTAACCATTCTGTGACCAATGAGCTAGAAGCAATCGCAGAGCCACAACCGTAAGTTTTGAATTTTGCATCTTCAATAATGCCGCTTTCATTCACTTTGATTTGCAATTTCATAACGTCACCACAAGCTGGTGCGCCGACCATACCTGTACCTACTTGTGGGTCGTTTTTATCTAATGTTCCAACATTACGAGGGTTTTCGTAGTGGTCTAAAACTTTGTCTGAATATGCCATTTTGATACTCCTTTTAGTGGGCAGCCCACTCAACTTTACTTAAATCGATACCATCTAAATGCATCTCCCAAAGTGGAGATAATTCGCGTAATTTACCAATCTTGCTCTTCATAAGGGCGATGGTGTAATCCACATCTTCTTCAGTGGTAAATCGACCAATAGAAAAGCGAATAGAACTGTGCGCCAATTCATCTGAACGACCTAATGCACGTAATACATAACTAGGTTCTAAGCTTGCGGATGTACAAGCCGAGCCGCTAGAAACTGCAATGTCTTTGACGGCCATAATTAACGATTCACCTTCAACAAAGTTAAAGCTGATGTTTAGGTTGTGAGGTACTCGATGATCCATGTCGCCATTAACATACACTTCATCGATTTCTTCTAGGCCTGCGAGCAAGCGATCGCGTAGGCGGCGCACTTGCAAGTTTTCAGCTTTCATTTCTAATCGTGCAATGCGGAAGGCTTCACCCATTCCAACGATTTGATGCGTTGCTAAAGTGCCTGAGCGCATACCACGCTCATGGCCGCCACCATGCATTTGCGCTTCAATGCGGATGCGTGGTTTACGGCGTACATATAAAGCGCCTATGCCTTTAGGACCATAAGTCTTGTGTGCTGAGAAACTCATTAAATCAACAGGAAGTTTTTCTAAATCGATATCCACTTTGCCTGTTGCTTGCGCAGCGTCCACATGAAAAATGATGTTGTTTTCACGGCAGATATTACCAATCGCTGTAATGTCTTGAATCACACCAATTTCGTTGTTTACAAACATGACTGATGCCAACACAGTGTCTGGTTGAATTGCAGCCTTGAATTTTTCTAAGTCAATTAAGCCGTTCGGTTCAGGAGCAAGGTAAGTTGCAGTGAAACCTTGGCGCTCTAGTTCACGTACGGCATCAATCACCGCTTTGTGTTCGGTTTGCACTGTGATGATGTGTTTGCCTTTAGTGCCGCTATAAAAATTAGCTGCGCCTTTAATCGCAAGGTTATTCGATTCTGTCGCACCAGAAGTCCAAACAATTTCACGTGGATCTGCATTAACTAATTTAGCAACTTCATCACGTGCTTCTTCTACCGCTTGTTCTGCAGTCCAACCGAAGGGATGGCTGCGTGAAGCTGGATTACCAAAATGTTCCGTAATGTATGGAATCATTTTTTCTGCAACACGTGGATCAACTGGTGTCGTTGCTGAGTAATCAAGATAGATAGGGGTATGAACGGTCATATTTTTCCTGTTAAGACTTAATTTCTAAATATTAAATAGTCACTGCTGTTAATTGGCGCAAGCGATTCACTTCATCATTTATGACAGCAAGAAATGCATTAAGTTGTTCGCTTGTGTTGTTTGCGCCGAAACTTACACGCACGGCACCTCGTGCCAAATCTGGAGCAACACCCATGGCCATAAGTACATGGCTAGGTTCTGTGCTATCGCTAGAGCAGGCTGAGCCACTTGCAACCGCAAAGCCTTTGCGGTCTAGCGCCATAACTAAAGTCTCACCTTCAATTTGATTGAAAGCGAAGAAGCTGGTATTTGGCAATCGCGTTGCTTTGTCACCAAAGATGGATCCGCCTAAAGATTTAAGGTTTTTCTCTAAAGTGTCACGTAGTAATTTGGTAATGTTTGCGCGTTGTTCCATTTCATTTTTTATGAGTGCACATGCTGCGCCAAAACCAACAATCGCTGCTACATTTTCTGTGCCGCTTCGTAGGCCACGTTCTTGGCCACCACCATGCAATAGTGGTTTGATATCCACTCGCTTGTCTAAAATTAAAGCACCCGCGCCTTGAGGACCATTAATCTTGTGTGATGAGACTGTCATTGCGTTCACGCCAAGTGCATCAAAGTTCACTGGGATTTTACCCAATGCTTGAACGGCGTCTGTGTGAATCAAGGCACCTTTAGATTTTGCTATTTCAGCTAACTGAGCAATATTTTGAATTACGCCAGTTTCGTTGTTCGCCAACATCACGGAAATGAGACTTGTCGGTTTCTCAAGTGCAACTTCTAAACTATTGCTATCAACCACGCCAAATTGATCGGCGGCAATTACACCAACACGATGGCCGTAAGCTCGCATTGCAAATGCTGGGCGGGTAATTGCAGGGTGTTCAATCGCACTCACGGCAATTTGTTTTTGTTCATCGCCTGCCATGCCGGCAATCGCAAAATTGTCAGACTCTGTGCCACTTGCAGTAAAAATGACTTGTGAAGGATGTGCACCACAAGCCTCAGCAACTTGCTCGCGTGCTTGGTCTAATGCTTGTCGTGCAGCACGCCCAAAGCTGTGGCGACTAGTCGCGTTTCCGTACTGATTGGATAGATAAGGCAACATTACTTCTAACACTCTCGGGTCAAGAAGGGTGGTGCCGTTGTTATCTAGAAAAATAGGGTTTGAATGCATCAGTTTTAAGCCACTAAGCTCGCTGCATTGATATTTTTACTTGCATTAAATGTGATTGGTTTTTTGGCTTCATCGCCATTTGCATGATGTGCCACTACTAAATCATTTAAAGAAACGCCTGATAAATACTCTAAAATTTTAACGTTAAGGCTAGACCATAAATTGTGTGTCATACAGCGACGTTCGTCGCGGCAATTTTCATGGCCACCGCATTGGGTCGCATCAATAAGTTCGTCTACGGCGCTGATGATTTCAGAAACTGAAATTTCTGCGAGTGGCTTTGCAATACGATAGCCGCCGCCTGGACCGCGCACGCTTTTAACTAAACCGCTACGGCGTAAACGACTGAATAATTGCTCTAGATAAGATAAAGAAATGCTCTGGCGTTCGCTGATTCCAGCTAACGTTACAGGCTTGTCAGACTCGTCAATCGCGAGATCTAGCATTGCAGTCACTGCAAATCGACCTTTTGTGGTTAATCGCATAGCATTTTTCCTAAATGAGGTAGAGAAATGGAGCACTTTAAAAATCAGCTTAAATTCTATAATACCCTAACTCTTTAGTCAAGTATTACAACGCTGATTTACTGTCACTAATTTGTCATAAATATGTAACACACGGCTCTTAAAGAAAGCGTTAAAGTATGGCGAAATTAAAATGTTTAACTAGGGAGTTAAAGATGAAAACAGCAAATGTGAGTTATTTAGAAAAAGCACAAAAATTAGACATTGAAGAGCAAGAGCGACTTCTTTCTCGTATGGCTGGTAAATTGCCAAAACGATTGCAAAAAGAAAAATTGACTAAACATGAAGCAATTGCAATTCAATTGGAATTAGAAGATGAGCAATTGCAGGAGTGGCGCTCAATTATGGCTGAATTAAAAGCTAAGTCTCAAAAGGCGCAAATCAAAGCTGCTGAAAAAGCAGCCGCACAACAGGAAAAGTTAGCAAAAAAACTTGCTGCTGAGCAAGCTAAGGCAGCTAAGAAAGCTGCAGCAGAGCAACTTAAGTTGGCTAAAAAAACTGCGGCTAAGAAGCCAGTTGTAAAAAAAGCGGCTGTAACTAAGGTATCGGCCAAAGCAATGGTAGCAAAGCCAGCTGTTGTTAACGATGTGGCTAAAAAAACTACTAACTAATGAAAACTTTTCTCGTCGCCAATCCTAAAGGCGGCAGTGGAAAAACCACCTTAGCAACAAATTTAGCCGGATATTTCGCAGGGCTTGGTTACCATGTTGTTTTGTCTGATATGGATAGGCAAAAGTCTGCACTCAAGTGGCTTGGAAATAGGCCTGTCAGGCTTCCTTTTGTGAATGCTTTAAACGGCCGAGGCGATCACTTAATTAGCTTGAGTGCTGATATCAACATTATTGATTCACCTGCAGGTCTGCGTGGTGAGAAATTAAAAGACGCTATCAAAGCTGCGGACTGGATAATCGTGCCAATCCAATCATCAGTGTTTGATATTGCAGCGACTGAAAAATTTCTTGATCTATTAAAAGCTGAAAAGCCTATTCGCAAGGGTAAGGCTTTTGTATTGATGGTGGGCATGCGGATCGATGCTAGAACGAAATCTGCTGCATTGCTCGAAAAGTATTTGGATGAGGCAGGCTTTCCAGTAAAAGCACATTTGTCGGATGCTCAAATCTATAAAGAATCTGCTGAAACGGGCTTTAGTATTTTTGATATGCCGGCATCAAAAGCAAGTAAACATAAAGCTCAGTGGTTAGGTTTGATTCAGTCTTTAAAAATCCTTAATAAAAATTAATTCATGTTTTATCCAGTCTAGTTTTTATAATGCGCTAACTTAAATTTGTCGTATGATGAAGTGATGTCAATAAATAGATGTATGTCATCTAAACGTAACATTTTAAGATTAGAGTGGTGAATTATTTTGTCGGTAAATCACAAATTGAATCCAGAATATTTTGTTAATCGTGAATTGGGTTTATTAGCCTTTAATCAACGGGTTCTTGCGCAAGCTGAAGATGATCGTGTTCCTCTCCTGGAGCGTTTGAAATTCTTGTGTATTTTTAGCAGTAACATGGATGAATTTTTTGAGGTTCGTGTTGCTGGCGTCAAGCATCAAATTCGGCTAAAAGATACGCATGCCGGCCCCGACGGTCTAAGTCCTAAGCAAATTTTTGATCGCGTCAGTGCTCAAGCGCATACGTTGATAGCGCATCAATACAAAATTCTAAATGAAGTGGTTTTGCCAAAATTAGCGCAAGAAAATATTCATTTTCTTCGTCGCGGAAGTTGGTCTGATGAGCAGCGGCAGTGGATTTCGGAATATTTCTTTCGAGAGCTCATGCCAATTTTGACCCCGATAGGCTTGGATCCTGCGCATCCTTTCCCCCGTGTTTTAAATAAAAGTTTAAATTTCGCTGTCGAGCTTGAAGGTAAAGATGCCTTTGGGCGAAACTCAGGCGTTGCTGTTGTTCAAGCACCGCGTGCCTTGCCGCGAGTGATTAAGCTGCCAACTCATATTGCTGGTTGTGAGAACGGGTTTGTCTTTCTTTCTTCTATTTTGCATGCCCATGTACACGAGTTGTTTTCAGGAATGACTGTTAAGGGTTGTTATCAGTTTAGGGTTACGCGTGATACGGAATTATCTTTAGATGATGAAGACGCTAAAGATTTGCGGATTGCGCTTCAGGGTGAGTTGTCGCATCGTCAATTCGGTGATGGCGTCCGTTTAGAAGTCGCTGATAATTGCCCACCTGAAATGACAGCATTCTTATTGGGTCAATTTGGCCTAACACAAGAAGATTTGTATCAGGTGAACGGTATTGTTAATTTGGTACGCTTAATGCAAATTCCAGATTTGGTTGATCGCCCAGACCTAAAATTTTCACCTTACACACCTAGTAAGCCAAAAGAGCTTAATAAGGATTCTGATATTTTTAAAGCGATTCGTAAGCAAGATATTCTTTTGCATCATCCTTATCAGTCCTTTAATCCAGTCATTGATTTTATTACCCAGGCCTCTGAAGATCCGCATGTGCTAGCAATTAAACAAACTTTCTATCGTACGAGTGCCGACTCTAAGTTAATGACTGCACTCATTGAAGCTGCTCGACGTGGTAAAGAAGTGACGGTTGTAGTTGAGCTTTTTGCACGGTTTGATGAAGAGGCTAATATCAATTGGGCAGCTAAGTTAGAAGATGCCGGTGCACATGTGGTTTACGGAGTCGTAGGCCACAAAACACACGCTAAGATGGCAATGGTGGTTCGTCGAGAGGACGGAAAATTACGTCGATACGTTCATCTTTCTACTGGTAATTATCATCAAAGAACAGCAAAGCTTTATACTGATTTCGGCTTATTGACTTGCAATGAATCGATATGCAAAGACGTTAATGATATTTTTGCTCAGTTAACTGGGTTGGGTAAGTCAAATAAACTCAATTATTTGTGGCAATCACCATTCACTTTGCATAGCAATTTAATCAAAGCAATCAATAAAGAAGCAGAGATCGCCAAGTCAGGAAAGAAAGCCCATATCATCGCTAAAATGAATGCATTATTAGATGCTGATGTTATTCGTGCTTTATATGAAGCTTCTGCTGCTGGCGTTCATATTGATTTGTTAGTTCGAGGTGTTTGTGCACTTAAACCAGGCATTCCTGGGATCTCTGAAAATATTCGTGTACGTTCTATTGTGGGACGATTCTTGGAACATACACGTATTTTTTATTTCCATCATCATGGTGAGCATCATTTATATTTATCTAGCGCAGATTGGATGTATCGTAACTTCTTCAAGCGAATTGAAGTATGCTTCCCGATATTAGATCCTAAAGTCAAAAGGCGTGTGATCAAAGAAGGCTTGGAAATTTATTTGAAAGACAATTTGAATGCCTGGGAAATGACTTCAGCAGGGACTTATCACTTAAGGCCTAAGCGGGGTACACCATTGAGCGCTCAACAAAGCCTAATGCAGGCGTTTGGCCAAGATATTTAATTTAGACACGGCTTAATATTAAGCTATGTCTAAATTAATATTAATATCTTTCCAAAAGTTAACCTCAGCGATCAATTCTGCTTTGGTGAGGGGATTTTCTGATAACCAACTTTTTTCCACATCTAAACCAAACCCTGATTTTGACCAGGATAAATTCAGTTCAGGCGAAGTGATCTCTTGTCGGTTCCTATGAAATAGGACGGCTAGTCGCAAGATCATGACCAGTAAGCGGTGATCTTGACTCATAGAGTGCATTGGTAGCTTGGTGAGTGAGCGGCGTTGGGCGCGAACCAGGAATCCCAGTGCTTCTTGTTCCATTTTAGAAAAGCCAGGCATGTCGGCATTTTCAACAATATAAGCAGAATGTTTGTGATATCCACTATGAGCAATTGAAATGCCGATTTCATGAAGCATAGATGCCCATGTTAGATATTGCTTAGCGATCTCTATATCCATTGATAATAGATGTTTTGCACTGTTGAGTAGCTTGATTGCAAGTGTTTGCACTCGCTTCACTTGATCTTTGTCTACGTGATAGCGTCTCATGAAGCTGTTAACCGTTACTTTTCGGGTATCTTGATGTTGCATTCGACCGAGAAGCTCATATAGAACGCCCTCACGTAATGCGCTATTGGCGACTGTCAGCTGTTTAATTCCAAGTTCATCGAAGATTGCTAACATGATGGCGAGGCCACCAGAAATAACGCTTGCTCTATCAGTGCTTAAGCCATTTAATTCAATTTTTTTGACGTCTTTGGCTTTAATTAATACCTGTTTAAGTTGACGTAAGCCTTCCGCAGTAACTTCGCCATTGGTCATATTGTTTAATCGTAATACTTCACCAAGTGATCTCGCTGTTCCTGATGAAGCAACAGCTTCTTGCCAGTGTTTTGAATTAAATGTTTTTGAGATGCTTTGAATTTCAGCTGCAGCCGAAATTCTTGCCTTTTCAAAAGCAGCTTCTGTAATTTTCCCATCTGGGAAGAATTTTAAGCTGTAGCTTACGCATCCCATGTATAGGCTTTCCATATGGATGGGATCTAAGCCCTCGCCTATAATAAATTCTGTGGAACCACCACCAATATCAATCACTAAGCGTTTATGTTCTGCTTTAGGTAAGCCATGACTGACGCCTACAAAAATCATTCGAGCTTCTTCTCTGCCAGCAATGATTTCTATTGGAAATCCCAGGGCCTCTTCTGCCGCCTTGAGAAGTTCAGGCGCATTTTTTGCAACTCGGAAGGTGTTAGTTGCAACGGCTCTTACAGCTTGGGGTGGTAGGCCGCGAAGTCTTTCGCCGAAGCGTTTCAAACATTCAATGGCTCGCTTTTGAGTTTCTTTATTGAGTGTTTTGTCCTCGGATAGACCTGCCCCCAACCTGACTAATTCACGCATCGAGTCATGGAAAATGAGGTGATCATCAACTACTTTTGCTAGTTGCAATCTAAAGCTATTCGATCCTAAATCAACGGCTGCAATTTCGGAGAATTGAGGGTTATTGTTTAACAAATCAGACTCTAGATAATAAATGATTGAGAGGCTTGGTGTTGATTAAGCCTTTAGCTATTTTATGACTTTTATGTGACAGATTTATGTACTTTAATATTTATCTGCTGATTTATAGCTTTTTAAATGAATCAACATCGAATGCCTTGCCAACATCAGCATCCGATTCAACGTCTGCACCTAGTTTATTAAGTTGCTGCATGACTTCTTGAAGTTTTAAATCTTGAGCTGTAGCGTGATCTAGAAGAGCATGAATTGCTTTGGTCATAGGATCATTTTGGTTGTCGCTGACGGCATATGCTGAGAATCCGATTTTTTCAGCCATTTCATCTCGTTGTTTTGAAACTTCGCCATCAAGAATGCGCGCAGGAATTCCCACAGCAGTTGCGCCAGCTGGCACATCTTTGACTACTACTGCGTTGGAGCCAATTTTTGCGCCAGCACCGATGGTAATAGGGCCTAAAATTTTTGCGCCAGCACCGATGACAACACCTTGTTCTAGGGTTGGATGGCGTTTGCCTTTATTCCATGAAGTGCCGCCAAGTGTTACGCCGTGATAGAGCGTGCAATCATCATGAATGACAGCGGTTTCTCCAATAACGACGCCCATACCATGGTCAATAAATACACGACGACCTATTGTGGCGCCTGGGTGAATTTCAATGCCAGTTAGCCATCGAGCGATATGGGAAATGAATCGTGCAATCCAAAATAAACGTTTACGCCATACCCAATGAGAAAGGCGATGAATAATCAGTGCATGTACACCAGGATAAGTGGTGATGATTTCCCAGTGCGTTCTAGCTGCGGGGTCTCGTTCAAATACAACTGAGATATCTTCTTTAATTTGATCAAACATATTTTTTACTCTTTATCGCCATCATTTTTTTGATGATAGTTTTTAGGATGTTGCGTAAGTTTTAATATACCACGCAAGATATTCACTTCTTCTTTTTCTAGGCGTGCTCGTGCATAAATTCTGCGAACTCGTGGCATTAGTTTCTTCGGCTCTTGTGGGTTAAGAAACCCAATTTTAATAAGTGTTTCTTCTAAGTGCTGATAAAAGCCCTCAACATCGTCACTAGTCGCCAGCGGTGTTTTAGATTCACTTTCTACTAGCTTGGATTCTGATGATGCCATACGTAATTCGTAACACATCACTTGTACAGCTGCCGCGACATTTAATGATGAAAAGTCAGGATTTGTTGGGATCATTGCTAATAGTTGGCATAAATCTAATTCACGATTAGAGAGTCCGCTCATCTCTGTACCAAACACCAAAGCAACTTGTTGTTGGTTAGCACTAATCTCAGCAGCACGAATTGCTGCCGTTCTGGCTGAAATGAGTTCGTGGGAAATCTGGCGTTTTCTAGCACTCATGCCGATAGCTAAAGCACAGCCTTTTAATGCATCTTCAAGGGTCTCACAAACCACAGCGTTTTCTAATAAATCTACCGCGCCACATGCCAAGGCATTGGCTTCAGTATCTGGGAAGTGTTTCGGCTGAACTAAATACAGTTGATTTAGCCCCATTGTTTTCATAGCGCGCGCAGCAGAGCCTATGTTGCCTGGGTGGCTTGTTTGACAAAGAATAATGCGGAATTGATTAAGCAAGATGTTTGGCGCTAGTGGCAGAAAGCATTAAAATACTATTTTAACAGCTCTTTAATCTTGCCTCATGTAGATTTACTACAAAACTGCCTATTAAGGGCGGTGGGCAAACATGGAAAATACACATGCATCCAATGCTTACAAATGCGGTTAAAGCCGCTCGCCGCGCTGGCGCTATCATTAATCGTGCATCACAAGACGTAGGCGCAATTAAGGTTCAAACTAAAACTTACAATGACTTTGTGAGTGAAGTCGATCGTAATGCTGAACAAGCGATTATTGATACGCTTAAAGAAGCTTATCCAACACACGGCTTTTGGGGTGAGGAAAGTGGCAAGGATGGTAAAGAAGCTGAGCATATTTGGATTATTGATCCTTTAGATGGCACGACTAACTTTTTGCATGGTTTTCCTCAGTATGCAATTTCTATCGCGCTGATGAGTAACGGACAACTCTCACAAGCGGTTGTTTATGATCCTAATCGAAATGATTTATTCACTGCGACACGTGGTCGTGGTGCTTTCTTGAATGACAAGCGTATTCGCGTAAGTAATCGTGCTAAGTTGCAAGACTCTGTTGTCGGTACAGGTTTTCCATACCGAGACTTTAGCAATTTAGATGCTTACATGGGCATGTTCAAAGACATGGTCAAAAAGACTTCAGGTATTCGTCGTCCAGGTGCTGCTGCATTAGATTTAGCTTATGTTGCAGCAGGTTGGTTTGATGGTTTCTGGGAAATTGATTTATCTACCTGGGATATTGCTGCGGGGGCATTACTGATTCAAGAAGCTGGCGGCATTGTTGGCGATTTTGAAGGCGATGAGACTTGGATTGATACTGGCAATATTGTTGCTGGTAACCCAAAGGTTTTTGCACAAATGCTACAAGTATTAACTCCGCATTTAACTGATAATTTAAAATCAAATTATCAAACACCTGTTGCTGAATAATCTAATTGAAGATCAAAGGTAATGATATGAAAAAAGTGACGAAAGCTGTTTTTCCAGTTGCGGGTCTTGGCACACGCTTTTTGCCAGCAACAAAAGCAAATCCTAAAGAAATGCTACCGATTATTGATAAGCCTTTAATTCAATATGCGGTGGAAGAAGCGATTGAAGCGGGTATTACCGATTTGATTTTTATTATCGGCCGAAATAAACGTGCGATTCCTGATCACTTTGATATGGCTTACGAGTTGGAAAATGAACTTGAGCGCAATGGCAAAACAGAATTGCTTAAAATCGTTCAAAACATTATCCCTAAGCATGTCAATTGTATTTATATTCGTCAGGCGCAGGCTTTGGGCTTAGGCCATGCTGTTCGAATTGCACGTCCGGTTGTGAATGATGAACCGTTTGCCGTATTGTTGGCTGACGATTTGTTAGACGGAAAAGTGCCTGTGATGAAGCAAATGGTGGAAGCTTATGATTATTACCGTTGTTCATTATTGGGTGTACAAAACGTACCGCGTGAACAAACAAAAAGTTACGGGATTGTAGCGGCAACACCAGTTAATGAAAAAATCGAACAAGTTTCAGCGATTGTTGAAAAACCAAAACCAGAAGAAGCGCCTTCAACCTTAGGTGTTGTTGGACGCTATATTTTGACGCCAAGAATTTTCCATCATTTAGATAATGTTAAGCCGGGCGCTGGTGGCGAAATTCAACTCACAGATGGCATTTCTGCTTTGCTTGCCGAAGAACAGATCCTCGCTTATCGATATGATGGTGTGCGATACGATTGTGGCTCTAAGGCAGGATATATGGAAGCAACGGTGCGTTTAGGTTTGCGTCATCCTGAAGTTGGCGCTGATTTTAAAGTGCTATTAGAAAAAATAGTGAATGAAGAGAAAATGAAGTAATTTCTTGGATGTTAAAAAAGCCCAGTGAAAACTGGGCTTTTTTATTTTAATTTCAAGCTAATTAAAGTTCTTGATCTCACAGACTCTAAAAGTGATGCGTCATTAATTAATGACTGGCCATATGAAGGTACCATGTCCTTCATTTTGTTTTTCCACTCAGCTGTTTGCATTCTGTCGCTAAAGCAGCGCTCAATAATTGCAATCATTGCTTGTGCTGATGTTGATGCGCCTGGCGATGCTCCAAGTAATGCTGCGAGAGAGCCATCTTTAGCCGTCACAATTTCAGTCCCAAATTCTAGTTTTCCGCCTTTTTTATCGCAATTTTTGATGATCTGTACGCGCTGCCCTGCTTTTGCTAAATGCCAGTCTTCGGCTTTTGCCGTTGGGAAGTATTCTTGCAATGATTTGATTCGGCTCTTTTGTGATTGAAATACTTCACCGATTAAGTATCGGGTCAAATCTACATTCTGAATGCCTGCTGCCATGATTGGTTTTACATTGTTTGTTCTGACTGAACTAAGAAGGTCTAAGAATGAGCCTTCTTTTAAGAACTTAGTTGTAAAGCCGGCATATGGCCCGAACAATAATGCAGGTTCGCCATTAATGATGCGTGTATCCAAGTGGGGTACAGACATTGGAGGCGCGCCAATTGCCGCCTTCCCATATACTTTGGCGTGATGTTGTTTGATGACTTCTGGATTTTTACAGACTAGCCATAATCCACTGACGGGGAATCCGCCATAACCTTTACTTTCAGCGATGCCTGATTTTTGTAGAAGTGGCAGTGCTCCGCCACCCGCACCTAGAAATACAAACTTAGCAGTAATCGTATGAGTTTTCTTGCTTAAACGATCTTGCATGCTGACATGCCAAAGACCGCGTTTGTCTTGTTTTAATCGACGTACAGATTGATTGAGGCTGAGGTCAAATTTTAAGTCTGATTTTAGATGGCTAATTAGATCTCGTGTCAAAGCGCCAAAGTCTACATCAGTGCCATAAGCAAGACGTGTAGCAGCAACTGGCTGTTTTGGGTCGCGGCCTTTCATCACAAGCGGCATCCATTGCTTCAGTACTTCAGGATCTTCAGTGTATTCCATGTCTTTAAATAATGGATGCGTACTGAGTTTTGCATGGCGCTCTTTTAGAAAAGCGACATTTGCTGCACCCCATACGAAACTTTCGTGCGGGGTGGGGTTAATGAATTTCTTAGGTTCTAGAATATTTTGGTCAACTAAGTAAGACCAAAATTGAAGAGAAATCTCAAAAGCCGCATTGATGCCTAAGGCGCGTTCTATATTAATGCTGCCATCTGAGTTTTGTGGTGTGTAATTTAGCTCACAATAACCTGCATGGCCAGTTCCCGCGTTATTCCATCCATCGGAACTTTCCGATGCGACTTCACTTAAGCGTTCCACCATGCTGATTTTTAAATCAGAATCTAGATGATTCAACATAGCCGCTAGCGTTGCGCTCATTACTCCTGCGCCCACTAATAAAATATCGACATGCTGATTTGACATCAATTCCTCATTCTAAAAAATCTAATTAACAAATAACTCTACGGCGCACGCATGATAAGCGTGAATACTTAATCTGTAAATCCAGCATTAGACAAAGAGATGGGGCTTAACGCCCCATCTAGGATAATACTTGTTTAACGACTGACTTAAATAGGTTGTTTTAACTGATCTAAAATTGCTGGATTTTCTAGTGTTGAAATATCAGATGTAATTTCTTCACCTTTGGCCAGGCTACGAAGTAAACGACGCATAATTTTGCCTGAACGAGTTTTTGGTAAGTTATCACCAAAACGAATTTCATCAGGCTTAGCAATCGGACCAATTTCTTTGCCGACCCATTCGCGTAATTCTGCCACAATTTTTTTGGCCTCTTCGCCTTCTGGGCGTTTACCTTTAAGTACCACATAGGCAACGATAGATTCACCTTTGATGTCGTGCGGTTTACCAACGACAGCAGCCTCAGCAACCAGTGTGTTAGCAACTAGAGCAGATTCAATTTCCATTGTGCCTAAACGGTGACCTGAAACATTCAGAACATCATCAATACGACCCATGATAGTGAAATAACCGGTTTCGGCATCACGGATTGCGCCATCACCTGCAAGGTATAATTTGCCACCTAAATCTTCAGGAAAATAAGACTTCACGTAGCGTGCGTCATCGTTCCAGATAGTACGAATCATAGAAGGCCAAGGGCGTTTAATCACCATTAAGCCGCCCGTACCCCAAGGAACATCGTGTCCTGTTTCGTCTACGACATCAGCCTGAACGCCTGGGAAAGGTAATGTACAAGATCCTGGAATGAGTGGAGTTGCACCAGGTAATGGCGTAATCACGTGACCACCTGTTTCAGTCTGCCAGAAAGTATCCAAAATAGGACATTTGCTGTTTCCTACCTCTTCGTAATACCACATCCAAGCTTCAGGATTGATTGGTTCACCCACAGAGCCAAGCAGACGCAAACTGCTTAAATCATATTGTTTTGGATGTAGCTCTGGATTCGTGCTTGAAGACTTAATTAAAGAGCGAATCGCTGTTGGTGCTGTATAGAAAATGCTGACTTTATGTGCAGCAATCATGCGCCAAAAACGACTTGCATCAGGATAGGTTGGAATGCCTTCGAATACGACTTGAGTTACGCCTAGTGCAAGAGGGCCGTAAGCAACATAAGTGTGGCCGGTAATCCAACCCACGTCTGCGGTACACCAGAATACGTCGCCTTCTTTTGCATCAAAAGTCCAGCGCATGGTATTCATTGCATGGAGTAAATAGCCGGCAGTTGAGTGTTGAACACCTTTTGGTTTGCCTGTTGATCCCGATGTGTATAGCAAGAACAATGGGTGCTCTGCATTGACCCAAACTGGATCGCATGTGTTAGCTTGGCCAGCGATTAAATCGCTCCACCAAACGTCCTTAGCATTAAGCTTTATTTCACCGCCAGTACGTTTGTAGACAATCACTTTCTCTACAGTTTCGCAACCTTCCATAGCTAAAGCTTCATCTACAGCAGCTTTGAGAGGAAGTGCTTTGCCACCACGGAATTGACCATCCGCAGTAACGACTGCGCGTGCGCCAGTATCCTGAATGCGTTCTTGTAAACTCTTAGATGAGAATCCACCAAATACAACAGAGTGCGTTAGGCCTAGTCGTGCACAGGCTTGCATGGCAACAACTGCCTCAACACCCATAGGTAAATAGATAATGACGCGATCACCAGTATTTAGTTTGAGTGTTTTTAACCCATTTGCGAATTGGCAAACACGGTGGTAAAGATCTTGGTAGGTAACGTGACTGACAGTGCCATCATCAGCTTCGAAAATAATTGCAGTCTGATTACCGCGTGTTGCTAAATGACGATCCAGGCAGTTGTAAGATGCATTTAATTCACCGTCGCCGAACCAACGATAGAAGGGAGCATTAGACTCATCAAGTGTTTGGGTGAATGGTTTCTTCCATGAGAGTAATTCCTGGGCAAGTTTTGCCCAAAAACCTTCATAATCATCTTCTGCTGATTTACATAACGCCTGATAAGCTGCCATGCCAGGAACAGCGGCATTTTTTTGCAAGTCTGCACTTGGCTCAAAAACGCGCGTTTCATGCATCACTGATTCGATTGAGTTCATCCTAACCTTGCTCCCACATGTCTCATTTTTATTTTAATAGTGTTTTTGACTTTATACTTCAGCAGACGCACTAATGGCAATGATTTTCTTGCCTTGCGCATTCTGAATTTGCTTGTTATTAGTGTTGTATTCCGCCATCAAATTAAAGTTAAGGTACTGATAGATTTGTGCATGATGCTTGCTGATGGTGTCACCGACGACCTGTAAATATTCCTGTGTGGTTGGAATGCGACCGAGTTTGGCACACACTGCAGC
>JAHEEA010000025.1 GCA_024640945.1 Candidatus Methylopumilus sp. | reverse complement strand
AACGTATCAATCACAGTGCAATTGATTGCTCCGATCGCGATGGAAGAAGGTTTACGCTTCGCTATCCGTGAAGGTGGTCGTACTGTTGGTGCTGGTGTTGTTGCTAAAATTATTGAGTAATTAATAAGATGTTGTTTTGGATACTGCGCTAACAACCCAGCGCAGTATCTTAGTTTTTAAGTACAGGCCAATAGCTCAATTGGTAGAGTATCGGTCTCCAAAACCGAGGGTTGGGGGTTCGAGACCCTCTTGGCCTGCCATGAATTTAGTAAATTTTAAAAGCTAAAGCAGTTAAATATGATTGATAAGATTAAGCTAGTGATTGCGCTACTCTTAGTGGGTGGTGGTGTTGAAGGCTTTTATTTATTAGAAGACCACGCGATGGTTTTTCGTATTCTTGCTGTATTGGCGGGGTTGATCTTGGCCGCTGTTTTGTTGGCCACCACGGTTTCCGGTAAAACTTTCTTTGCTTTCTCACGTGACTCAGTTGCGGAAGCTAAGCGAGTAGTATGGCCTTCACGTCGTGAAACAATTCAAACAACCGTTGCGGTGTTTGTTCTTGTTTTAGTGATGGCGATTTTTTTATGGATTGTGGATATCGGCTTTATGTCGTTGGTTAAAGTGCTGATGGGGCAGGGATCATAATGAGTATGAGATGGTATGCGGTTCAAGCTTTTTCTGGTTTTGAAAAATCAGTGCAACGCAGCCTAGAAGAGCGTGTTGCTCGCTCAGGGTTACAAGATTCATTTGGTCAGATTTTGGTGCCAGTTGAAGAAGTTGTTGAAATGAAATCTGGTCAAAAAACGATCAGTGAGCGCAAGTTGTATCCAGGATATGTCTTGGTGCAGATGGATATGACTGATGACACTTGGCACTTAGTAAAGAGTACGCCTCGTGTAACTGCGTTTATTGGTGGAACGGCTCTTAAGCCAACACCAATTAAAGATAAAGAAGTTGAAATTATTCTGCAGCGTATGGATGACAGTAAAAGCAATCCCACTCAGAAACTTACCTTCGATAAGGGCGAATCAGTGCGTGTTGTTGATGGTCCGTTTAAAGACTTTTCAGGTACTGTTGAAGAGATTAACTACGAGAAGAATAAGCTTCGTGTGTCAGTTGTGATTTTTGGTCGTGCAACACCTGTTGAGTTAGAGTTCGGCCAAATCGAAAAAGAAGTATAAGAATTTTTGCCTGAGCATCATTGAGATGGTCGGGCATTAGCTATTGGAAAATAGCATAGAGGCAGTATTAATAAATTAAATGCTGCAATTACCAAACTGGGGAGCTGTAAAAAGCGCTTGCACCCATATTAGGAGTTAAAAATGGCAAAGAAAGTTATTGGCTATATCAAGCTGCAGATTCCTGCAGGTAAAGCTAACCCAAGTCCTCCAGTTGGTCCAGCATTGGGTCAACGTGGTCTAAATATTATGGAATTCTGTAAGGCATTTAATGCCGCGACTCAAAATGTTGAGCCAGGTCTTCCAATTCCAGTTGTGATTACAGCGTTTGCTGATAAGAGCTTCACATTCGTGATGAAGACTCCTCCAGCAACAATCTTGATCAAGAAGGCTGCGAAAATCGAAAAAGGTTCACCACGTCCTCATACTGACAAAGTAGGCAAGATCACTCGTGCGCAAGCAGAAGAAATTGCTAAGACTAAGATGCCAGACTTAACAGCTGCTGATATGGATGCTGCTGTTCGTACGATTGCTGGTAGTGCTCGTAGTATGGGTATTGAAGTGGAGGGTGTATAACATGGCTAAGCTTTCTAAGCGTAATGCAGCGTTGCAATCAAAAGTTGATCGCAACAAAATCTACCAAGTTGCTGAAGCATTAACATTGGTGAAAGAAACTGCAACTGCTAAATTCGACGAATCAGTTGATGCGGTTGTAAATTTGGGTATTGATGCACGTAAATCTGATCAATTGATCCGTGGTGCTTTGGTATTGCCAAATGGTACAGGTAAATCAAAACGTGTTGCTGTGTTCGCACAGGGCGCGCAAGCTGAAGCTGCTAAGGCAGCTGGTGCTGAAATCGTTGGTTTTGAAGATTTAGCTGAGCAAGTTAAGGGTGGTATGTTGGACTTTGATGTGGCGATTGCTACACCAGATGCAATGCGTATTGTTGGTCAATTAGGTCAAGTTTTGGGCCCTCGTGGTTTGATGCCTAACCCTAAAGTTGGCACAGTGACACCTGACGTTGCTAAAGCTGTTAAAGATGCTAAAGCAGGTCAAGTGCAATATCGTACAGACAAGGGTGGTATTGTGCATTGCACAATCGGTCGTGCTTCATTCACTGTAGACGCATTACAACAAAACTTAGCAGCATTGGTTGATGCTTTAAATAAAGCCAAGCCAGCATCTGCTAAAGGTCAGTATTTAAAGAAACTATCTGTATCTAGCACCATGGGTGTTGGTGTACGTGTAGATCAAGCAAACCTAGCTTAATAGAGGGTTTGATGTATTTTCGGGCTGACGTGTCAGTTCGATAAAGGGCTTTGGGCTTAATGGCAGTTTTAATTTAAAAATGTCATTAAGGTTATCAAAGACCGTAGGCGCCAAAAACCAATTAATTAGATTGGTCGGTTTAATGGTAGTGAGCAGTATTGGGTGATGATGTGTTGGTTGCTTAATCCTCTGGTGCTGACTTATGAATACCTACGCAGATGGCGTTCCCTGAAAACAGGACAGTATTGAAAAATGCTCCTGATGAAAGGTCGCCGTGGGATAGCTTCTGTGGTGTTTTGCTACAGAAGTTTAATTAACGGAAGGAGAAGACCTTGAGTCTTAATCTTGAACAGAAAAAGGCAGTAGTTGGTGAAGTCAGCGAGCAAGTCTCGACGGCCCAAGCAATCATTGTTGCTGAGTATCGTGGCTTACAAGTGGGCGAAATGACTGAATTGCGCGCACAAGCTAGAAAATCAGGCGTTTACCTACGTGTGTTGAAAAACACATTGGTACGTCGTGCTGTTGAAGGCACACCATTTTCTGGTTTGGCGAGCGAAATGGTTGGTCCATTAGTGTTCGGTATATCTTCCGATCCAGTATCAGCTGCAAAAGTACTTAACGACTTTGCTAAAGCTAACGATAAGTTCGTTATCAAGGCTGGTGCAATGCCAAATCAGGTGATGGACGCTAAAGCCGTTCAAGCCTTGGCATCATTACCAAGCCGTGAAGAGCTATTGGCTAAATTGCTCGGCACTATGCAAGCTCCAGTTGCGAAATTTGTACGTACGCTTAATGAAGTACCTACAAAATTTGTACGTGGTCTTGCTGCAGTGCGTGATCAAAAAGCCGCGTAACTTAATCGCAGATTTAAACTACATTTTATTTATCAGGAGTATTACAAATGGCTATTTCTAAATCAGAAATTTTAGACGCAGTTGCAGCATTATCAGTTCTTGAGTTATCAGAACTAATCAAAGACATGGAAGAAAAATTTGGCGTTTCAGCTGCTGCTGCTGCTGTTGCTGTTGCTGCTGCTCCAGCTGCTGGCGGCGCTGCTGCTGGTGCTGCAGAGAAGTCAGAATATGACGTTATCTTGACTGCTGCTGGCGACAACAAAGTGAACGTAATTAAAGCTGTTCGCGAAATCACTGGTCTTGGCTTGAAAGAAGCTAAAGATCTAGTTGACGGTGCACCAAAAGCAGTTAAAGAAGGTGTTTCAAAAGCTGATGCTGATGAAACATTGAAAAAACTGATCGAAGCTGGCGCAACTGGCGAAGTTAAGTAATTCTAGTTGTAAGTAAGATTTAGGCTGACGGGAAACCGTCAGCCTTCACCATTTTTAAGATGGTAGAAGATAGGGCATCAAATTTAAGTGTCTTGCCTTCTACCTTTTACCCCCTTTAGGAGACGCTATGAGCTATTCCTTTACCGAAAAAAAACGTATTCGTAAGAGTTTTGCTAAACGCGAGAGCGTGCAAGAGGTACCATACTTGCTCGCTATGCAATTAGAATCTTATGCTGCGTTTCTTCAAGCAAATGTTACTGCTGATAAACGTGAAGATGCTGGTTTACAAGCAACATTTAATTCTGTTTTTCCAATTGTTAGCCATTCAGGTAACGCACGTTTAGATTACGTGAGTTATAACCTTGGTGCTGAGCCATTCGATGTTAAAGAATGTCAGCAACGTGGTTTGACTTATGCAGCACCGCTGCGCGTCAAAGTACGTTTGACTATCATGGACAAAGAGGCTTCGAAGCCAACCGTTAAAGAAGTGAAAGAACAAGAAGTTTACATGGGCGAATTGCCTTTGATGACTGAGAATGGTTCTTTTGTGATTAACGGAACAGAACGTGTCATCGTTTCTCAATTGCATCGTAGTCCAGGTGTATTCTTTGAGCATGACCGCGGTAAAACACATAGCTCAGGCAAATTGTTATTCTCAGCTCGTATTATTCCTTACCGTGGTTCATGGTTGGATTTCGAGTTCGATCCGAAAGATTATTTATATTTCCGCGTAGATCGTCGTCGTAAGATGCCGGTGACTATTTTGCTTAAAGCATTGGGTTATAACCCTGAGCAAATTCTAGAAACATTCTACGATGTTGATACTTTCCATTTATCAGCAAAAGCAGTTCAGTTCGAGTTAATGCCAGAGCGTTTGCGTGGTGAAGTTGCTAAATTCGATATCGTTAGCAAAGATGGCACAGTAATCGTTGCTAAAGATAAACGTATTACGGTTAAGCATATTCGTGATATGGAAAAAGCTGGAATCAGTAAAATTGCTGTGCCAGAAGAGTTTATTTTAGGCCGCACAATCGCTGCTAATATCGTAGATAAAGAAACTGGTGAAGTTGTTGCTAACGCAAACGACGAAATCACGGAAAGTTTGTTAGAGAAGTTGATTGAAGCCAAAGTGGCAAAAATCAATACACTTTATGCTAACGATTTAGATCACGGTGATTACATTTCACAAACATTACGTATTGATGAAATCCCTGACCAATATAGTGCGCGTGTGGCTATTTATCGCATGATGCGTCCAGGTGAGCCGCCAACTGAAGATGCTGTACAAGCATTATTCGAAGGCTTGTTCTTTAATCCTGATCGTTATGATTTGTCAGTAGTAGGTCGCATGAAGTTTAATCGTCGTGCGTTCCCTGAGAAAATTGAAGAGCGTACTGCCGCATGGTTGCAAAAGTTCTATGCAAAGGTTGGTCCTCAAGGTGCTGAGGGTGCTTCGACACTTTCAAATGATGACATTTTAGCTGTGGTTGGTGTGTTGCTTGAGTTGCGCAATGGCCGCGGTGAAATTGATGATATCGATCACTTAGGTAATCGTCGTATTCGTTCAGTCGGTGAATTGGCTGAGAATCAATTCCGTGCTGGTTTGGTTCGTGTAGAGCGCGCTGTCAAAGAGCGTTTGAGCCAAGCGGAATCAGACAATTTAATGCCACATGATTTGATCAATGCAAAGCCTGTTTCAAGTGCGATTCGTGAATTCTTTGGCTCAAGCCAATTAAGTCAGTTTATGGATCAAACTAATCCATTGTCTGAAATTACACATAAACGTCGTGTATCAGCATTGGGACCTGGTGGCTTGACTCGTGAACGTGCCGGCTTTGAAGTGCGTGACGTTCATACAACCCATTATGGCCGTGTTTGTCCGATTGAAACACCTGAAGGTCCAAACATTGGTTTGATTAACTCACTCGCGCTTTATTCACGTACAAATAAATATGGTTTCTTAGAAACACCATATCGTCGTGTTGAAGGCAATAAAGTGGGCTCGAAAATTGATTTTCTCTCAGCGATTGAGGAAAGTCAGTACATGATTGCGCAAGCAAACAGTGAATTAGATAGCAAAGGTCAATTTAAAGAAGATTTGATCTCTGCTCGATATCACAATGAATTTACGATGTCACAACCTGACCGTGTTCAATATATGGATGTGGCACCAGGTCAAATTGTTTCTGTCGCAGCTTCACTGATTCCATTCTTGGAACACGATGATGCGAACCGTGCATTGATGGGTGCAAACATGCAACGTCAAGCTGTGCCTTGTCTACGTGCTGAAAAAGCTGTGGTAGGCACGGGTATTGAACGTACAGTGGCGATTGACTCAGGTACAACAGTGCAAGCCCGTCGTGGCGGTATCGTTGATTACGTGGACTCTGGCCGCGTTGTGATTCGCGTGCATGATGATGAAGCCGTTGCCGGTGAAGTAGGTGTTGATATTTACAACCTTACTAAGTACACACGTTCTAACCAAAATACGAATATTAACCAACGACCACTTGTGAATGTTGGTGATGTTTTAGCGCGTGGCGACATTATTGCTGATGGCGCTTCAACCGATATGGGTGAATTGGCACTTGGTCAAAACATGCTCGTGGCATTTATGCCATGGAATGGTTATAACTACGAAGATTCGATCTTAATTTCTGAGCGCGTTGTTGCTGATGATCGCTACACTTCAATTCACATTGAAGAACTATCAGTCGTTGCTCGTGATACTAAGTTGGGTGCCGAAGAGATTACCCGTGATATTTCAAACTTGTCTGAGCGTATGCTTGGTCGTTTGGATGAATCAGGCATTATCTACATTGGCGCCGAAGTTGAAGCTGGTGATGTGCTTGTTGGTAAAGTGACACCTAAAGGTGAGACTCAGTTAACACCAGAAGAGAAATTGCTCCGTGCGATTTTCGGTGAAAAAGCTTCTGACGTTAAGGACACTAGCTTGCGCGTACCTTCAGGTATGTCAGGTACTGTGATTGATGTTCAAGTGTTTACTCGCGAAGGTATTGAGCGTGATGCGCGTGCGCAGCAAATCATTGATGACCAATTAGGGCATTACAAACAAGATTTGGCTGACCAAATGCGTATTGTTGAAGATGATGCGTTTGGCCGTATTCAGCGTTTGATTGAAGGCAAAACTGCAACAGGCGGCCCTAACAAACTGAAAAAAGGCGAAACAGTGACTGCAGAGTATCTGCAAGCTATTGGTCGTTATGATTGGTTTGATATTCGCTTATCTGATGAAGAAACTGCTCGTCAATTAGAGCAATTAAAAGATGGTTTAGCGCAAGCCCGTGTTGAGTTCGACAATCGTTTTGAAGAGAAAAAACGTAAATTGACACAAGGCGATGATTTGCAAGCCGGTGTTCAAAAAATGGTTAAGGTTTACTTGGCCGTTAAACGTCGTATTCAGCCTGGCGATAAGATGGCTGGTCGTCACGGTAACAAGGGTGTTATTTCTAAAATCGCCCCTGTTGAAGATATGCCGCACATGGCAGATGGTACACCGGTTGATATTGTGTTGAACCCATTAGGCGTTCCATCACGTATGAACATTGGTCAGATTCTTGAAACCCATTTAGGTTGGGCAGCTAAGGGTCTTGGTATGCGTATTGGCAACATGTTGCAAACGCAAGCTAAAACATCTGAAGTGCGTAAGTTCTTAGATCAAATTTACAACGACAGCAATGGTAAGAGTGAAGACATCAAATCATTGTCTGACAAAGAAGTGTTGGAGTTGGCGAAGAATCTAGAGCGCGGCGTACCTTTTGCAACGCCAGTATTTGACGGTGCAACGGAATTGGATATTAAGGCAATGCTTGATTTGGCGTTCCCAGATGAAGATCCACGTACAAAACAATTGAAATTCTCTGCGGGTAAAACGCAGGTTCAATTGATTGATGGTCGTACTGGTGATCCATTTGAGCGTCCAGTGACTGTTGGTTATATGCACGTATTGAAATTGCATCACTTGGTTGATGACAAAATGCATGCACGTTCTACTGGTCCTTACAGTTTGGTTACGCAGCAACCATTGGGCGGTAAAGCTCAATTCGGTGGTCAGCGCTTTGGTGAGATGGAAGTTTGGGCATTGGAGGCTTATGGCGCTTCATACACATTACAAGAAATGCTCACAGTGAAGTCTGATGACGTTTCTGGCCGTACCAAGGTTTATGAAAATATCGTGAAGGGCGAACATAAGATTGATGCTGGTATGCCAGAGTCATTCAACGTGTTAG
>JAHEEA010000015.1 GCA_024640945.1 Candidatus Methylopumilus sp. | reverse complement strand
TGATTAACGGTTTTAGTTCATGAATGGTACTTATTACTTCTGTATTTGAAGTTGGTGTGCTAAGACGAACTTTAATGCCTGCATGTAATTTCGCAGCAATATTTTCAGGTAAAGGTAGATGCGCACGTAAACGCTGTTTACTGATAATTTGTAAAAGCGGGTCGCCTATTTTGACGTAATCGCCAGTTGAAACGATTTGTTTTTGTACAACGCCATCAATCGGTGATATGAGTTTAGTTTTTGCTCGGGTATGGTCAATGATGGCGATGCGCGCTTTTGCACCGTCGAGTTGTTGTTGCAGAGCTGCTTGTTGAGTAGTGACATCTTCAAGTGCGTTTTGTGAGATGAACTTCTTGGTGACTAATGTTTGATTACGTTCAACGATGCGGCCTTGATTTGCAACAAGCGCTTCTAAGCGTGCAACCTCTGATTGTGCTTCGTTGCGTTGTAGGTTGTAATCCGTCGCATCAATTAAAATGAGGGGGTCACCTTTTTTTACGACATTCCCTGGATGTACGAAAACTTTCAATACGCGACCTGCCGCTTCCGCTCCAACCGTAGGATCAATAAGCCCTTCTAATGTGCCTATTGCTTCTTCTCGTAGCTCAAGCGATTTTGATTCGGCTGTCGTTACACTAATTAATGAACCTTGTGGTTTTTTTTCTTCTTTATTATCACTCTTATTTCCGCATGAAACTAAGCTCAGTAATACGATGATGAGGGCAGTTGTGTGAATTGTTGTGCTCGGTTTTAACATTGGTATTACTTTCGTTTTTATAGTTACTAACTCTTGCTTGAAGTATAACGATAGTCTCAGATTAAATCTTGATTAGCGATCAATTTCGTTCCAATTAAAATAAGGGCCGGGATCCGTTTTTCTTCCTGGCGCGATGTCAGAGTGACCCACGATTGCTTGAATTGGATAAAATGTTTTTAATGATGCGATTAGCAATTTGAGTGTTTCGTACTGATTAGGTTCAAAGGCCTCAAAGTCACTTCCTTCAAGCTCAATTCCAATTGAAAAATCATTGCAGCGTTCCTTTCCTTTCCAGTTCGAGACGCCTGCATGCCAAGCACGTTTAGTGCATGGTACAAACTGAATTAAGCAACCATCACGGCGAATAAGAAAGTGTGAAGATACTTTGAGATGTGCAATTTCAGCATAATAAGGATGTTCATTAGCGTTGAGTTGATTCTTGAACAAATCAATGATGCCATTGCTACCGTATTCGCCTGGCGGTAGGCTAATGTTATGAATGACAATTAAGCTTATATCGTCGATTTCTCTCAAATCGTAGTTTGGAGATTCGATGAATTGCGCTTGAGGGCATATGCCATGTTGATTAATTTGAAGATTCTGCATGCTTAATAATGGCTTATCCGATAAAATTCATAGGTCAATTTTAAAAGGTATTAGAAATGATATTTGTTGAACTGTTTGTCATGTTAATCGTTATTCTAATTGCAGCCGAGGTGTTTACCAATGCACTTGAGCATTTAGGTGAAAAACTTGGTATTTCCGAAGGTGTTACTGGCTCTCTTTTTGCAGCCGTTGGTACGGCGTTGCCTGAAACTTCAGTTCCTTTACTTGCGCTATTGGCAGGTACATCAGATGCTGCGCTTAACGAGGAAATCGGCGTTGGCGCGATTCTAGGCGCTCCTTTGATGTTGGCAACATTATCAATCTCATTACTTGCTTTCGCTGTACTTAAAAAACGTACTGCGAGCGGACATTTTCATCCTGAGCGAACAGGATTGAAGCGTGATTTAGATTTCTTTATTGCTGCTTTTTCTTTTGCGACGATTGCTTTATTTGTTCCACATGAAGTCAGAGAGGTGCGTTATGCCATTGGGTTCGTAATGGTGATGATTTATTTCGTTTACATTATGTTGACTTTAAGTGCATCTAAAGCATTAGTTTCTGAAGGGCATGCAACTGAAGCTGAGAGTCCAATGATGCTGTGTCGTTTAGGTTTGCCAAATAATATGCTCGTGGTCGGCATTCAGTTGTTGATAGGCCTAGGTTTGTTAATCGCCGGCGCTAAAGGATTTATTTCTGGCATTGAGGAAGCGGCTCACATATTAGGCGTTTCAGCGTTGTTACTTTCATTGTTAATTATTCCAATTGCAACGGAGCTACCTGAAAAAGTAAATAGTATTTTATGGATTCGCCGAGGCAAAGATACATTGGCTTTTGGCAATATTACTGGTGCTTTGGTGTTTCAGGGTACGTTATTGCCAGCCATTGGTATTATGCTGACGCCATGGACTCCACGTATTGAAGTATTAGCTGGTGTAGTCATTACTTTATTGGGTGTGATTTGGTTGCGTGTGATGATTGCTCGCGGCCAGCTGCGTGTATGGCATGTTTGGCTTAATGGGTTTTTATACTTAGTTTATTTGAGTATCGTATTACGTTAGATTGAACTAAGGCTTTGATATTCTGCTGTGAGCCAAACAGCAATAATGTTTGCCTTTAACTAAAAAGCTGTCGCTGATTGGATGATGTACCCCACATTCAGCGCAGCGCACCATATCCTCTAGCGCTGTATTTTTTGAGTTTGGTTTGTCTAGGTTTGTACGATAACTTTTAAGGATTCTAAGTATCATCCAAACGGCAAGTGCAAGAAGTAGAATTTTTATCATGGCTTATTCTTAAGCAAAATAGATGTTCATTATAGCGATTGATTCTATCTGGGTTAATTGTCTTTGTTTCATTAAAAATAGATGGGCGCGCCAACAATGGCAACTCGACAAGAATTATCGGATTTTCTAGCTGATGTTGAACGACGTGCTTTTAAGCAAACAACTTACGCTGTGCGAGATGATCATGCTGCTTTGGATATCGTCCAAGATGCAATGCTAAAGCTCGCTGAGAAGTACGGTAATAAGCCTGTTGATGAGTTCCCGATGTTATTTCAGCGTATTTTGCAAAATACCACGAGAGATTATTGGCGCAGACAAAAAGTACGTAATCTTTGGACGACTTTACTGTCTGCATTTAGTGCAGTGGGTGAAGATGGTGAAGAATCGGATCCTTTGGAAACACTCACATCTAGTCATCACAACGCTAACGATGAACCTGAAGTTCAGTTGGATAGAAGCCAAACAATTGCTTTGATTGAAATGTCTTTACAAAAACTACCCTCACGTCAACGAGAAGCTTTTGTCATGCGTTATTGGGAAGATATGGATGTTGCCGAAACGGCGAAAGCAATGGGATGCTCTCAAGGCAGCGTGAAAACGCATTGCTCAAGAGCAGTTAAGGCGCTTGCGAAGACTTTGGCCGAGCATGGAATTACTAAAGACATTTTGAATGTGAAAGGAGGTTGAGATAAAGATGCGTGATGAACAAGTAGCAAAAGAAATCATTCAATTATTAGATGAACATTCTGAACATTTGAATGCAACTGTACTTTCTAGATTGAATACTGCACGGCAACAAGCTTTAGCGGCGAGCCCTGACACTTACGATTCAAATCAACAAGGTGCCTTAAGATTATTTGGATCGTATTTCAATCAGCATCGCTTAATCATGACGATGCTGATAGTGACTATCATATTAATAGCTAGCATCTTAATTCAGGGATTTAATAGCGATTTAGGTGATGCAGATTTATTAGGTTCAGATTTGCCACCAGAGGCTTACATCGATGGAGATTTTGATTCGTGGCTTTCACAAGATCCGCAGTAATTTTTTTATTACTAGTGCTCACTATGTCTTTGGTGGGTGTTTCTCATGCTGAAGAGAGTGCTTCGCCCCCTTGGGCATCTTTGACTGAGTATGAACATAAAGTGCTTGCGCCTTTAGCTGATGATTGGGATAGCATGCGGCCTTGGCAGCGTGAGCGTATGTTGGAAATTGCTAAAGATTACCCGAAAATGACACCTGAACGCCAAGAGCGAGTTCAAAAGCGTTTGTCTGATTGGACAAGAATGACACCTTTTGAGCGTGAAAACGCCAGAAAAAGATATCAGCAATTTAAATCTCTTCCGCCTGAAAAAAGAGAAGAGTTGCGTAGAAAATGGCATGAATTAAAAGCAGCTCCAGAAGATGCTAATTAACCCCGCCATCAATTTATTATGACTAATATTTCCCAGCCTAGATCCCCATCATTTTTTAAGCGTACAGCAGCCATCTTTTATGAGCTTCTGCTCTTAATGGCAGTATTCTCGATAGTCACTTTTCTGTTTATATTGATTTTTGGTAATGCTACAGAGGGTTTTAATCATTTCGCATTACAAGTGACTTTATGGTTGGTAGGAGGGATGTATTTTGTATTTTCGTGGATAAAAACAGGTCAGACTCTAGCAATGAAAACTTGGTGTATTAAGCTCGAATCTATGAATGGTGAATTGTTGAGCTTGAATCGAGCCATACTAAGATATGTGTTGGCAACTGCAGGCGTGATGTTTTTTGGTGCGGGTTTTCTTTGGGCACTATTTGATCGTGAAGGCTTGTATTTGCATGACCGTTTGATAGGGTCGCGATTGCGTCTTATCGCTAAGCATTAGTTTTATTGTGACTCAACCCATACTAGCATGCAGACGCCTCCAATTAAGAATAGGAAAGTCGGCATTATCGCGCTGGTGAATGCTGACCAGTCATTGAGTAGGCCTAAGTGAATAAATACTCTATTCATGACTTGGTAAAGTATACCAAGGATAATCCCAGCAAAAATTTTGGTTCCTATACCCCCCGCTCGTTGTTGTAAAAATCCAAACGGAAGGGCAATTAATACCATAACTGCGCAAGCAATTGGGTAGATAATTTTTGCCCATAAAGCGATTTCATAGCGTGAGGTTTTTTGTTTATTTTTAGTAAGATGACCAATGTAGGAATATAAATTCCACGCAGACATTTTTTCCGGCACGACTAATAAAACGTTGAGTAATTCAGGACGTATCAATGACTGCCAATTGGTATTTGCAAAGGTTCTAGATTTTACTTGAGTGCCGGATAAGTCTGTTTGGATGACGTTTTTTAGGTCCCAGTTTTCACCGTTAAATTTACCGCTTTTGGCGTTATTAATCGAATTTAACTCGAATTTTTCATTGAATTTATAAATATGAATATTCACAAGCTCTGCGTCAGGTAATACTTCTTCTACGTTAACAAAACTATTGCCGTCTTTAACCCAAAAGCCTGATCTGAAGTCTTGTGCAACGACAGAGTCGGTAGCTTTAATCCGCATTCGTTGCGCAATTTTTTCACTGTAAGGAGTTACTAGCTCACCTACAATGAAAGTAATTAAAGCGAATATCAAACCTACTTTAATAAGTGATGCGCCTATTTTTAGAATTGACATCCCACTAACGCGCATAATAATTAATTCAGAGTTTCTTGACATGTTACCAAGTGCATACATGGTGCCAATAAGTACGGCAACTGGAACAACTTCATATATATGTCCAGGTGAGCTTAGTAAGACGAAAATAATAATTTTTCCTATGCCGTAACTGCCTTTACCTATACTGTCTAATTCTTGAAGCAAATCAAAGAAAGAGAACATGGCAAGTAAACCAGCCATTACTAGCAAGATGCTATTGGTTGTTTCTTTTGTGAGATAGCGATTGATAATTTTCATCGTGAAGTAAATCTCGGTAGCATTGGTAATTGCTTTGCTCTTCTATAAAGCATGTAAAGTGCAATGGCTAAAAAGAATAAATGAACAGGCCATAAGCCAACCAGAAAGTGTACTTTTTGTTGACTAAGCCAAGCCTGCATAATACTTAGTAAATTGTTGTAGATAATAAAAATCATAATAGCCATCATCAAGTTGCCAGACCTTCCTGAGCGTGGGTCGACGAAACTCAATGGAATTGCCATAAGAACCAGAATAAGTGCGGAAATTGGCATTGCCAGTCTTGATTGTAATTCTGCATTATTTTGTGCTGTACGTTCAGACCATAGCTTCGCACTTGATAAACCTTCGGTTCGCATTGGTGGAGTTTCAACTTCTGGTGTTTCCATGCGGATGGCATATTTCTCAAAAGTGGTTGATGTAAATTCCGCAGATTCAGGTTTGCCCTCGTAGCGCCTGCCTTTTTCCATAACTAAAAATTGATCGTTGTTAGTATGTTTTTCACGATGGCCGCTTGCAGCAACAATAATTCCTAGTTTCTGGTGTTGTACGGTTTGTACAAAAATATTTTTAACTACTTCACCTAATTGATCGAAGCTTTCAATAAAGTAAACGCGATCAGCTTTTTTGGATTCTTTAAAAATACCTGGAGTAATTGTGGCGAGCTCATCTTGGCTTTGCAATTGCGCTTTAAAGTCTTCGCTCTTTGCAACTGACCAAGGCGTGACAAAAAGACTTAGTAATGAAATTACAACAATAATTGGTGCCGCAAAAGTCATGATAGGACGTATCCATTTAGATAGACCTAAGCCAGAACTAAACCAAATCACCATTTCGCTGTCACGGTATAGACGTGATAAAGTCATTAATACAGCAAGAAACAGAGTTAGTGATAACAGCATAGGAATGAAACGAATCATGCTGAAACTTAAGAGAGTGTTGATGGCGCTGCTGGCTAGGCTACCGCTGGCAGCAACACCTATGTAATAAGTCACTCGCTGAGCAATCACAATGCCAAATAGCACGACAAATGTGGCGATTGCTGTTTGTACAAGTTCTTGTAATAGTGATCGTTTAAAAATCATAAAAAATAAAAATTCTTACGTTGTCCGTCATTTTTTGAGTACATGATTCATGTAAATTTTGAATTCAAATTAAAAGGCAGGATAATTCAACGATATTTAGCAAAAAGGATATAGAGGCATGGAATTTAGCATAAAAAGTGGCAAAGCGGAAAAACAAGCCTGTGATTGTGTCATTGTTGGGATTTATGAGTCAGGCAAATTAAGCCCCGCAGCTACATCGATTGATCAAGCTTCTAACGGTTTTATTGCCAATGTTTTAAAGCAGGGGGATATGGACGGTAAGCTAGCTAGCACTTTATTACTTCACCATGTTCCTGGTACTCAAAGTCATCGTGTATTGTTGGTTGGTTTGGGTAAGGGCGGGGAAGCAAAGACATCTTGTTATCGTAAGGCAGTCTCGGCTTCAATTAAGGCATTAGCAAAAACAGGAACAAAACATGTTGCTAGTTATTTGTTAGAGATGGACTTGCCTAAAGAATGTGTAACATGGAAAACAGCTCAGTTTGTTGAAGCCGCGCAAGATAGTCTTTACCACTTTGGTGTAATGAAAGGCCAAGCTACGCAGAAAGATCAATCCAAAAAAGAAAAAATCGTTGGAATTGATATTTACGTGAGTGATGCTTCTGCAACAGATGCCGCGGAAACTGGTTTGCAACAGGGTCTTGCTTTATCTTCTGGTGTTGGTTTTGCGAAAGATTTAGGCAATTTGCCACCTAACGTCTGTACACCTACTTATCTTGCTGATCAAGCATTAGCTATGGTGAAAACACATGGCCTTACAGTGCAAATTCTTGAACGCGAAGAAATGCAGAAATTGGGTATGGGTTCATTTTTAGGCGTTGCACAAGGTAGTGTGCAGCCACCTAAATTAATTGTTTTGCAACATCTTAAAGGTGAAAAAACAGACAAGCCTGTTGTTCTAGTTGGTAAAGGGATTACTTTTGACACGGGTGGTATTTCCATTAAGCCCGGAGCTGAAATGGACGAGATGAAGTATGACATGTGTGGAGCAGCAAGTGTGCTCGGTACTTTTAAAGCAATCGCTGAAATGGATTTGCCTTTGAATGTCGTCGGTATTATTCCAGCATGTGAGAACATGCCGGACGGCAATGCGATTCGACCAGGTGATGTTTTAACGAGTATGTCAGGACAAACAATTGAAGTTTTAAATACCGATGCTGAAGGTCGTTTGATTTTGTGTGATGCACTTACATACGCGGAGAAGTTTGAGCCTGCCTTGGTCATCGATATTGCGACTTTAACCGGTGCTTGTGTCATTGCTCTGGGACATCATGCGAGTGGTTTGTTTAGTAATCAAGATACGCTAGCTCATGAATTAATTTCTGCAGGTGAGCAAGCTTTAGACCGTGCATGGCATATGCCTTTATGGGAAGATTACCAGCCGCAATTAGATAGTAACTTTGCTGATATGGCGAACATTGGTGGACGTGCTGGCGGAAGTATTACAGCGGCTTGTTTCTTGTCACGTTTTACTAAAAAATACCATTGGGCTCATCTTGATATTGCAGGTACTGCTTGGAAGTCAGGAAAAGAAAAAGGCTCTACTGGTCGACCAGTTCCTTTATTAACTGGATTTTTGAAAAATCGCGCAGATAAGCTTAACAACTAATGACGCGAGTTGAGTTCTTTTTTAATGTTAGAGATAAGCAGCAGAAAATTGCAGATTTGAGTGAGAAGTTTCTCTCAAAAGGTCTTAAATTGATGGTGTTTGTATCGAATGCTGAGGCGGTTTCTGCTACTCAAAATTATCTGTGGCAGCAACCGACTAGTTTTTTACCTAGCTTAAGCTTGAGCGATAAATTGGCCAACGTAACGCCTATTATTGTTGATTATCAGCGAGATCATTTAGTGCACGATGAGGTGCTTATTAATTTTCAGCATCCCCATCCACCTTTTTTTAGTCGCTTTAAGCGTTTGGTGGAAATTGTTGGTATCGATGAAGCGGATAAAGACCAAGCGAGGATGCGCTATAAGTTTTATCGTGATCGAGGTTATCAGATCACAGTTTTTGATGATAGCAAAGCTGGAGTTAGTTAGTAGCTAGCATTTTTTGGTACTCATCAGCATTTAGCAATTTTTCAAGCTCATTCGGATTGTTTGACTTGAATTTAAAAATCCAAGTTTGATAAGGCTTGTCATTAATCTGTTCCGGATTACTTTGTAAAGATTCATTCACTTCTGTGACGATTCCATTCATTGGTGCATGCAAATCAGAACCGGTTTTTACTGACTCTACTAACCCACAACTTTCATCTGCTGTTAATTGACTTCCAATAGCAGGAGACTCGACAAATACGATGTCTCCAAGTAAGTCTTGCGCATAATCAGTAATGCCAGCAAAAAACTCATTGTTTTCAGCCTCTCGCACCCATAGATGTTGTTTGGAATAAAAAAGTGAATTGTCTGTTTTCATTGTGATTGCATTTTGTTTGAGTGATTATATTTTCTCATAAAAGAAGGGTATTTTCTAATTAAGCTAGTTACATTAATGTGGGCTTAATATATTTAATCTTTTAGCTTATAAAGATATTCTATCTTAATGACAGATAGTGACTATTTGTTTAAAATTGTTAAAAAATTTACAAGTGTATTTACCCATGTTTAAAAAAACTTTCTTGTTCTGCCTTTCGCTCAGTCTTATTTTGCCGTTTGCTGGTGCCGAAGCTGCTCAAAAGAAAACGCATCGCGTAGATGCTAAGCATGAGCATGTAAAAAAACACGTTGTTGTTAGTGCTCGACACCAACATAAATTACAAAAAGCATCTAATTCTCCAGATCCATTTAAAGAAAGCTACACTAGCGCAGGCGAACCTAAACTAGCTTCTGCTAAAGCGCTTGTGATGGACCAGGCGACAGGAGAGATTCTGTATGGAAAAAATATAGATAAACCTACGCCTATCGCTTCTGTAACTAAATTAATGACAGCAATGGTCATGTTGGATGCTCATCTGCCTATGGATGAAACGTTGTCAGTGACAGAAGCTGACGTCGATAAGCTTAAAGGGTCTAGTTCTAAATTGCCCGTAGGCTCTGAATTAACTCGTCAAGAGTTGTTACACATGGCGCTGATGTCTTCAGAAAATAGAGCTGCTTCTGCTTTAGGTCGTAATTATCCAGGTGGAGAGGCTGCATTTATTGCTGCAATGAATGCTAAGGCAAATGCCTTGGGTATGCATGATTCACATTTTGTAGATCCAACGGGATTAAATAGTAATAACGTATCTACAGCCATTGATTTAGCTAAAATGGTTCGTGCTGCTTATAACTACCCTCAAATTCGTCAAGTTAGTACTTCCCCATCACAAGAATTTAATTTAAATAGTTATCGCCACTCTGTGAATTTTTCTAATACTAATTTATTGGTTCGTAATAGTAATAGTAAATGGGTGATTGGTTTATCTAAGACTGGCTATATTAGTGAAGCTGGACGTTGTTTGGTAATGCAGGCTGAGATTTCAGGTAAAGGCGTGGTTTTAGTTTTCTTAGATTCTATGGGGAAGCTATCTAGAATTGGTGATGCCGAGCGTATTAGAAAATGGATTGAACATAACGGCTCTGGACGTATAGGATAAAACTAAATTCAGAAAATAAAAAAGCGGCTTAAAAGCCGCTTTTTTATTTTCTGAATTTTTAACTATTTGGTTGTCTTTTTGGCTGCTGACTTTGTTGGTTTTTTAGCTGCTGTTTTTTTTAACAGTAGATTTTTTCGCAGCCGCTTTCTTTGGTGCAGCTTTTTTCGCTATGGTTTTTTTCTTAGCAGGTACTTCTTTTGCAGCCTTCTCAGCGAGTAATTCCAAAGCTTCTTCCAATGTTAAAGATTCTGGATCTTGGCTTTTGGCAATGGTTGCACGAATTTTCCCGTGTTGAACATAGGGACCGTAACGTCCTGAATAAATTGCAATTTGGCCATCCTCTGTTGGGTGGTTACCTAGTTCTTTAATAGGTGCTGGGCCGCTATTTGCTTGCGCTAATAACTCAACTGCACGTGTTAAATCTATGTCAAACACACTATCAGTCCGAGGGATGGATTTGAATTTCGCATCATGATTGACGTAAGGTCCAAATCGACCGATGTTTGCAATCACTTTTTTGTTTGTTTCCGGGTGTAGGCCAAGGTCGCGAGGTAAAGCAATGAGCTGTAACGCAACATTAATATCTACGCTAGAGACAGGAATGTCTTTCGGTATGCTCACACGTTTTGGTTTTTTCTTAGCGTCAGCCTCAGGTAGACCAAGCTGTAAATATGGGCCATAAGGGCCATTAAGCAATAAAATATCTTTGCCGGTATTGGTATCAACGCCAATGGTTACTGGTTCACTAGCATTAGCTTCGCCCGCCATGTTGCGTTTGTAATCGCACTTAGGCGTGTCGTTGTAGCCGGTGCAACCAATAAAACTACCATAGCGGCTTAATTGTTTTGAAAGCGGTTTGCCACATTTTGGGCAGGCTTCATCAAGCAATTCTGTACCAGGACGCTCTACATCTTTTTTGTCGTCAATTTGCTTATGTAAGCCATCCCAGAATTCTTTAAGTAAAGGAATCCATTCCATATCACCATCAGCCACGCCATCTAGTTGATTTTCTAAATTGGCGGTGAAGTCATAATCAACATAACGTGTGAAATGATCTGTTAGGAATTTGTTTACAACGCGTCCCACATCAGTTGGTGTGAATCTTTTTTTGTCTAGTAACACGTACTCTCGATCTTGCAATGTTGAGATAATGCTTGCGTAGGTTGAAGGACGCCCAATACCATATTCCTCGAGTACTTTAACCAAACTTGCCTCACCATAACGTGGTGGTGGTTCAGTAAAGTGTTGGTCGCCATATATTTTATTAATGTCTAATACTTCACCAGTTTCTAGTGCTGGTAATTTAGTTTCATTTTCTTCTTCGGCATCGTCAACACCTTCCATATACACAGCGATAAATCCTGGGAATACAAGTGTTTGTCCAGTGGCTCGGAATAGATTCGCATCGCTACCAATGGCTAAATCTACGCTTACCGCATCAAATCTAGCTGGTGCCATTTGGCACGCTACAGCGCGTTTCCAGATAATTTCATATAGCTTGAATTGCTCAGGCGTTAAGAATTGCTCAACACTGGCTGGGCTACGTGAAATATCTGTTGGTCGTATTGCTTCATGCGCTTCTTGCGCATTTTTGGATTTGGTTTTGTAAGCAATCGGTAGTTTTGGCAAATAGTCAGCTGAGAAATTATCTTTAATATAACCACGAATTTGTGCAATTGCTTCTGCGGCAAGACTAAATGAATCTGTACGCATATACGTAATTAAACCGACAGCACCACCACCAATATCAATACCTTCATATAATTGTTGAGCAATACGCATCGCTCGGCTGGTAGTGAATCCTAGCTTACGTACAGCTTCTTGTTGTAATGTTGAGGTGGTGAACGGCGCTGCTGGACTGCGGCTTCGCTGTTTCTTTTCTACACGGCTAACAGTTGTTTTGCCAGCACTTGCTAGTAGCAGGCGGCCAACAATGTCTGCCTGCTGGTCTTGATTAATGACTGTGAATTGTTCAACTTTTTTACCATCAAGTTGAATTAATTTTGCATCGAAATTGTGCTGATGTTTGCGCGAGTCTAAATGAATAGTCCAATATTCTTGGCTTTTAAAAGCTTCAATCTCGAGTTCACGTTCAACAATCAATCTTAATGCTGGGCTTTGAACTCGACCAGCTGAAAGACCGCGACGAATTTTTTTCCAAAGTAATGGGGATAAATTGAATCCAACCAAGTAATCTAGTGCGCGTCTTGCTTGTTGTGCATTAACGAGCGGCATCAAAATGTCACGTGGCTCGTCTATTGCATGCTGTACGGCGCTTTTTGTAATTTCATGAAACACTACACGCTTCATGATTTTGTTTTTAACAAGATTCTTTTCTTTGAGAATCTCTGCAATATGCCAAGAGATTGCTTCCCCTTCACGATCCGGATCGGTTGCGAGATAGATGGCATCAGCATTTTTCACAGCTTTTGTAATGGCATCTACGTGCTTAGAGTTTCGATCGATAATTTCATATTTCATTGCAAAATCATGTTCAGTATCAACTGCGCCAGATTTTGGGATGAGATCTCGCACATGGCCATAAGAGGCCAGTACTTTGAAATCTTTTCCTAGGTATTTTTCTAGGGTTTTAGCTTTTGAAGGTGATTCAACAATCAACAGTTTAGACATGTGAGCTTTATGAAAATGAGGCTGAGTGGGGGTGATGATAAGAGTAAAACCTTGTCGAGACAAGGACAGTCGCGCAAGTTCTTAAAGAAAATTTTAAAAATCAGATTAAATTTCTGAAAAACAGTGCTAAATATTCCGAATGAACTCTATGCGTGTGCCTTCATTGTTGGCAAGAGTTAATGCGCCGTCCGCCTTTTCTTTTTCAGCGATATCGCCGAATAATGGGTCTTCATCATCTGGCTTTGCTTGGCTTAGATTTTTGAAGTCATAAAGTGAGGTGTCACCTAAATGCGAGGGCTCAACATTGGTAATAGCGCGAAAGATGTTGTTAATACGTCCAGGCTGTTCTAATTCCCATGCATTAAGCATATCTTTTACTTTTTGGCGTTGTAGGTTTTCTTGAGAGCCACAAAGATCACAAGGAATGATAGGGAATCCCATTCGGCGTGCATACGCCGCGATATCTTTTTCAGAGCAATAAGCAAGAGGGCGGATTACGATATTTTGTTTATCATTGGTCGCTAGCTTCGGAGGCATTGCTTTCATTTTCGCGCCGAAGAATAAGTTTAAGAATAAGGTTTCAACAATATCATCGCGATGATGTCCAAGTGCAATCTTATTGGCGCCTAATTCTTTTGCTGTGCGATAAATGACACCCCGACGTAAGCGTGAGCATAGTGAACAGGTTGTTTTACCCTCGGGAATTTTTTCTTTAACGATGGAATAAGTGTCAGCCTCGACGATTTTATATTCCACGCCCAATTTCTCTAAATATGCAGGAAGTACTTCTGCTGGGAACCCTGGTTGTTTTTGATCTAGATTCATTGCGATGAGTTTGAAATCTATAGGCGCTCGTTCTTGTAGGGCCAAAAGAATCATCAGCATTGCGTGAGAGTCCTTACCGCCACTCATGCAGACTAATACGGTATCCCCATCCTCTATCATGTTGTAATCGCCGATAGCTTTACCTGTGGCGCTAATTAAACTATTGCGAAGGCGTATGAAGGTGTTAGATGCGTTGTCTGGTAAGTGTTTAATCATGATATTTATTCGATGGTTTTATAAGTTCAAGGATCTACCACCATCAACAGCAATGACTTGGCCAGTGATGAACGGAGCATCTTGAATTAAGAATTTTACAGCTTTAGCGACATCGTTAGGTTCGCCGATACGTTTGAGCAAAGTTTGTGAGATCACGCGTTGGCGATAAACCTCATTGAACTGGGGATTGTCTTCAGGCCACATGACTGGACCTGGAGCAACTGCATTAACACGAACATCAGGTGACAATTCATGCGCTAAGGATTTGGTGAGTGTTACTAACCCAGCTTTGGCAACGCTATAAACGACATAGCCTTTCTTGGGCCGCTCTACATGCATGTCAGTAATATTAACGATGCAACCATGATTTTTTCGTAATTCTGGCGCTGCTGCCTGAGATAAAAACATGGGGGCTTTTAAGTTTGACCCAACAAGATCATTCCATTGTTCATCGTCGATTTCGCCAATTTCTGTTGGGTAATAACTTGATGCGTTATTAATCAGAACATCTAAATGACCGAATTGGTTAACGGTTTCTTTAACTAAACTTGGAAGTACAGCTAAATTTAGCAGGTCTCCATGAATAATTGCGACTGAGTTTGGGCGCTGCAAATTTAGTTCGGCTTGAAGTGCCCGTGCTTCGTTGATTGAGCTGCGGTAATGAATCATTAAATTTGCGCCATGGGCGTGAAGAAGGCGGCAAATTGCAGCGCCGACGCGTTTTGCACCCCCAGTGATCAATACTGCTTTATTTTCAAGATCTGATTTCACGTTTTTTCCCTGACTTTTAGTCGCTGCAATTATAATCTAGTCTGACTATGAACATTTCATTACCTGCACCTGATTCTGACGCACTAGAGCACAGTGCTGCTTTAGTTTCACACATACAACATCAAATTAAAAAAGCTGGTGGCTGGATAGATTTTGCCCAGTTTATGAATTCGGCGCTTTATGCACCAAGCCTAGGTTATTACAGCAGCGGCGCCAAAAAGTTCGGGCTGGCTGGTGATTTTGTGACGGCGCCCGAAATTTCGCCTATGTTTGGGCAGTGTTTTGCGAAACAAGTGCAGCAAATATTGTGTGCTGTTAGAGAGCAAAATACTGATGCTGATGTTTTGGAATTGGGTGCTGGGACTGGGCGCTTAGCACACGATTTGTTATCAGAGTTGGATAGATTAGATCAGTTACCTGATCATTATTTTATTTTAGAAGTGAGCGCTCATTTACGAGATGAGCAGCACAGAAAATTGAAGTCAGAACTTCCGGAAGAAATAGCTAGCCGAATTGTTTGGCTTGATACTATGCCCGAATCATTCCGTGGGGTTGTCATCGCAAATGAAGTTTTAGATGCTTTGCCAGTTCATATTGTTGAGCGACGCGTATCGTCAATCAATGAAGTTGGTGTGAGCTTGGAAAATGAGCGTTTTGTATGGAAATCGCAACGGCTCGAATCTAAAGGTTTGTTAGATTTTGCAGCTAAGCTTGAATTGAGTGAAGGCTACGTTACTGAAGTTTGCCCTGCTGCAACTGGATTGATTGCCACTCTTGCTAATTCCTTGCAGTTGGGCGCTTTAATCATGATTGACTATGGTTTTTCTCGGCATGAGTACTATCATCCCCAGCGTCGTCAAGGTACCCTGATGTGCCATTACCGTCATCATTCGCACAGCGATCCTTTTCTCTATCTCGGGTTGCAAGACATTACTGCGCATGTTGATTTCACAAGAATAGCAGAGGCTGGGGTTGCTTCAGGCTTGTCTTTTGTAGGGTACCTAAATCAAGCACAATTTTTAATAAACTGTGGAATTATGCACTTGCTTGAATTGACGTCTAAGGACGATATGGTTGCTTATATTGCTCAAGCGGCCGCGGTGCAAAAACTATTATCACCAGCGGAAATGGGCGAGTTGTTTAAGGTGATTGCTTTTGAGAAAAATCTCGATACTGATTTCATCGGTTTTTCTCAGGGCGATAAATCGCATACTTTATAGCATCAAGTATAATGCCGCCCATGAATACAAATATTATTGAATCTTCAGAAGATCTGAAGCAGCGTCGCATACGCAGCTTTGTTTTGAGACAAGGCCGTTTGACTAAAGGCCAGGAAAAAGCTTTAACTGAGAGTTGGCCGAAGTTTGGTATTGATTATGCGCCAGTGCAAATGGATTTATCACAAGTTTTTTGGCGTAAAGATAGTCCGAAGATTTTAGAAATTGGTTTTGGTATGGGCGAGACCACAGCCAAAATTGCACAAAGTATGCCTAATAGTGATTTCTTAGGCGTCGAGGTTCATACCCCTGGGGTTGGTGGTTTATTGAAGCTAGTGGAAGAGATGTCTCTCAGTAATGTGAGAATTATTCAGCACGATGTCGTGGATGTTTTGAATCATATGATTCCAGATTGTGCTTTAGACGGGATTCATATTTTTTTCCCTGATCCGTGGCATAAGAAGCGTCATCATAAACGCCGTTTAATTCAGGCGGAATTCGTGAAATTATTGTGTACCAAATTGAAATCGGGCGGCTATTTGCATGTTGCTACCGATTGGCAAGATTATGCTGAATGGGTTTTTGATATTTTGAAAGTTGAACCGCAGCTTGAGAATACAGCGGCTGATTACGCGCCTAAACCTGATTATAGGCCACTTACTAAGTTTGAGAATCGTGGCATTAAATTAGGCCACGGAGTCTGGGACTTGCTCTTCACCCGTAAGTAACGGGTCATCTTTTAGCCAGCTGCCAATAATCTTTTCTGCTTCTTCCACGCCTTGTTTTTTAAGGCTTGAGAATAGTTGGATTGTGCAGTTTCCCCACAGGCTATTCAATTCCTTTTTGACGGCTAACAATGTTTGGTTTGCGGCATTGCGTGATAGCTTGTCTGATTTGGTGAGTAATACATGAACAGGTCTGCCGCTTGGGCAAAACCAATCTAACATTTGACGGTCCAAGGGTGTCAGTGGGTGGCGACAGTCCATAACTAAAACTAAGCCGTATAAAGTGCTGCGATGGCTAAGGTAGTTTGATAGCGTTAATTGCCAATGTTCACGCAATGCTAAAGGTACTTTGGCATAACCGTAGCCAGGTAAATCCACTAAAAACCGATCATTCCCTAAGGTGAAAAAATTGATTAGCTGGGTGCGGCCAGGTTGTTTACTTACATAGGCTAAGCGATTGTGATTTGCTAACGTGTTGAGTGCGCTAGATTTTCCCGCGTTCGATCGGCCAGCAAAAGCAACTTCCACGCCTGCAGGCGGCGGCAAGTCGCGTAAGTGATGTGCGGAGATGTGAAAAGTAGCATTTTGAAACAGTGGCATAAGCAAACCCTCTAAAGGCCGAAAATGCTACCACGTTTATGTAATTTTCGATAAAATGATTTGAATGATTTAGCTTGTATAAAAACAATAGTATTTATTTTTGAGGAATGCTGGATATGAAAATCCAAAATCTTTTGGTAATCGCTTTCGTCACTTTTGGCTTGGCTTCTGTTGCTCAAGCTGCAGGTAATGCAGCTGATGGCGAAAAAATCGTAACAGGTGTTTGCGCTGCTTGTCACGGCGTTGACGGCAATAGTTTGGTTTCTATGTATCCAAAATTAGCCGGACAGCATCCCGAGTACATTACTAAGCAATTAACTAACTTTAAAGCTGGTGATAGAAAAAATCCAATTATGGCAGGTATGGTTGCTAACTTATCGCCTGAAGATATGTTGAATTTAGGCGCTTATTTTGGGTCTCAAAAAGCCAAATCTGGTGCTGCAAAGGTAAATGGTGCCGGATCTGTTGGCGAGAAAATTTACAAAGGTGGAATTGCTAGCCTTGGTGTTCCGGCCTGTGCTTCTTGTCATGGTGCCAATGGTGCTGGTGTCCCAGCACAGTTTCCTCGTTTAGGCGGTCAGCATGCTGAATACACGATTACTCAGATGAAGGCATGGCGTTCAGGTGAGCGTGCCAATGACCCTGCAAAAATGATGCGTATGGTTGCTGCAAAGTTATCTGATGCTGATATCGAAGCTGTTGCAGACTATATTCAAGGTTTGAAGTAATTGGTTTAATCTAATTATGATTAGAGTAATTTGAAGTTTAAAAATTAAGGGTGGCGGTGCCACCCTTAATTTTTTTGAAATTAAAGAGCATTTAAACTGTCAATAAAATTAAGTGCGTCATTATTTAAAGTATCGAAAGTCGTCATGACCTTTTCAAAAAAGTTATTTGAATTACTAAGTTCTATGCGTTTTGCTGTTAGCGTTCTAACGATATTGGGTATTGCCTCAATTATTGGAACGGTGCTTAAGCAAAATGAGCCATATACCAATTACGTTATTCAATTTGGCCAGTTCTGGTTTGATTTCTTTGAATTAATTGGCTTGTATGACATTTATCATAATCTTTGGTTTTTGATTATATTAATCTTTTTGGCTTGTTCGACAGGTTTATGTATATATCGTAATGCGCCTCTAATGCTTAAGGAGTTAAAGGCTTTTCGTGAAAGTGCTTCGGAAAAGTCCCTGCGTAGTTTTAGTCATAAAATAGAATTAAAGTCTGCTTACGATAAAGAGGAGACTAAAGAACGATTGTTGGCGTTTTTAACTGCGCGAGGCTTCCGTTTTAAATTTAAAGCTCAAACAGATGGGTCTGAGCTAATCGCAGCCAAGGCGGGTAGTTATCAGCGTTTAGGGTATATTTTTACGCATGCGGCGATTCTAATTATTTGTATAGGCGGATTGATGGACGGTAACGTTCCGCTGAAGATTCAAGAGTTTTTGGGTCATAAACAAATTGAAACGCGTGATATTCCTGCAACTGAAGTACCGAAAATTAGTCGCCTTTCTGTGCGAAATCTTTCCTTTCGAGCCAACATGACTTTGGCTGAAGGAAGTAGCGCTAACGTTGCTTTTGAGCGTGTGCGTGATGGCTATATGGTGCAAGAATTACCTTTTACTATTGCTCTGGATGATTTCAGAATAGAGCATTATCCAACTGGTCAGCCTAAATCTTTTGAAAGTGATTTAGTGATTACTGATCCCGAGCTCACAGCGCCAATCAAGAAAACTATTAGTGTAAATCATCCATTAATTTATAAAGGCATTGCTATATATCAGTCTGATTTTCAGGATGGTGGGTCACGTCTTGATTTCAATGTTTGGGGTGTTTTAAGCGCGACTTCAAAGCCATTCCCTTTAGTTGGACGAGTTTTCGGAAAATCGCCGTTAGGTGAAGGCGCTGATGCCTTGCAAGTTGAATTTAATGATTTCCGAAAATTTAATATTTTGAATTTATCCGCAGATGGAAAAGGTAAGCCACATAATGTGGGACCTAATGTCACATTTAAGGTGCGTGATGCTGCAGGGCAGGCTAGAGAATATGTAAACTATATGCAGCCATTGCAGTTGGATGGTAAATATTATTTTGTTTCAGGAATGCGTGGAACACCTCAAGAGGATTTCAAATATTTGCGTCTGCCAGCAGATGAAAATTTGACAGTTGATGGATTCATGCAATTGCGCGCAGCGCTCTTTAATAAAGCGAATCATGCGGAAATTGCACATCGTTTTGCACTTGATGCTATTAAAGAAAATGACGCTCAAGGTAAAAGCCGGATTCAATTTGAGAAGAGTGTTCAGCAGTTGTTAGGCGCATTTTCTGAAGGAGGGTATGCTGAAATAGCAAAGCTAATTGAAGCTTCTGTTCCCGAGAAACAGCGAGATAAAGCTGCTCAAACTTACATAAAAATCATTAATGGTGCTGCTTATCAAGCTGATTTGTTAGTTCGTGAAAAAACTGGAGTAAAGGCAGCAAGTGTTGAAGAGCTTGTTCCTGGCTTTTTGCAAGATAGTTTAAATGCAATGAGTGATTTGTTCTTCTATGGCGAGCCTATTTACTTGCAAATGACAAATTATGAACAGCGTGAAGCCAGCGGTTTGCAGCTTACAAGATCACCAGGAAAGAACTTAGTCTATCTTGGGTCTGTCCTACTCGTGTTGGGAATTTTTGCAATGATTTATATTCGCGAAAGAAGAATTTGGTTTTTAGTAAAGCCAAAAGCAGGAGCTGTTGTATTCGCGATGACGGCTAATCGTAAAAACAGAGATTTTGAAATTGAGTTTGAGCAATACTGTGATCAATTAAAGAAAACTTTAGTGAATTAATATTTGATATAGGGTAAGCCAATGACAAGTTCTAAACACGTAAGCAATGAGAATCATCAGTCTTTTTTACAAAGGCTAAATTGGATTGATTGGCTATATGCGATAGTTTTGACCGTATCTGCGTTGTTTGCTTTTAAGCAATATGCTGAGTTCATGGATATTTATGAGATCAGCTTTTTATTTGGTGCGGTAATTTTATTTAGCGTCTTAGGTTGGTCTTGGAAGCCTGTCCGTTTGTTAGTGGTTTCAGTAGCCGCTGTCAGTGTTTTTTCGACCACTTTGTATCATGCTGATTTGGCTAGAATTGACCAGGTGTTTTTGCTTAAATTTTTAATATCTAGTCAGTCTGCGATTATGTGGATGAATGTTTTATTTTTCTTGGCGACTGCTATTTATTGGTTTGCGTTGGCTACCAGATCTGAATTCTCAGGGCGATTGGCGAGTGCTATCACATGGTCTGCAGTCTTAATGGGTTTTGTTGGGTTAATGGTGCGCTGGTATGAGTCTTATTTGATTGCGCCTGATGTCGGCCATATTCCACTTAGTAATTTGTATGAGGTATTTATCGTATTCTGTTTAATTACAGCGCTTATGTATCTTTATTACGAACAACGTTACGCCACTAAGCAACTTGGTGGTTTTGTATTGTTGATTGTTAGTTTTGGCGTGGGATTTATTCTTTGGTATACATTTGATCGTCATGCTAGTGGGATTCAACCGCTAGTCCCTGCTTTGCAGTCTTATTGGATGAAGATACATGTTCCAGCAAACTTTGTGGGCTATGGTTCTTTTTCATTAGCTGCAATGGTTGCTAGTGCTTACCTGTTAGCAAGTAACGGTTTGTTAACTAGCCGATTACCAAAGCTGGATGTGTTAGATGACTTAATGTACAAGGCGATTTCGATTGGGTTTATATTTTTTACAATTGCAACTATCTTGGGTGCAATGTGGGCCGCCGAGGCATGGGGTAGCTATTGGTCTTGGGACGCCAAAGAAACATGGGCCCTTATTGTTTGGTTAAATTATGCAGCTTGGCTACATCTTCGATTAGTTAAGGGTTTGCGAGGAATTATGTTGGCGTGGTGGGCGTTAATTGGTTTGTTGGTTACTAGCTTTGCATTCTTGGGTGTCAATATGTTTCTTTCAGGATTACATTCTTACGGTACTTTGTAAGTATGGAAGACTCTTATTTTTGTGCTCATTAGCTATTAGTGCTAAGTTTGCATTGCTAATGGATAATGGTTTCATTAAATACCGGTTCGATTAGAGTTTTAGTTTAGTAACTCCACTTTCGGCAGCAAAAGCGTCTTTTGAAGTTATAGGTGTTTTCACCTTTTACTAATCTTTGCTAATGTGATTGCAACAAAAAAGCCTGCAAATTTGTGGGCTTTTTTGTTTAACTATTATCAATAAGATCAAATTTGTTTTAAAATGCGTTAACAAATTTGACAGCATAAAATCATGTCCGACAACATCGTCGAAATTAACAATTTATCATTTGGCTATAAAGGGCGCTTGCTTCATAAGGGCATTAATATGTCTTTTCCTAGAGGTAAGGTTGTAGCCATTATGGGAGGAAGTGGAAGTGGTAAAACGACACTGCTCAGATTAATTGGCGGGCAGCTAAAACCTGTAAAAGGTGAAGTTAAGGTTGATGGCGCAGTTGTGCATGAACAAGGGCGTGAAGGGTTGTTTAACTTGCGTCGAAAAATGGGGATGCTATTTCAGTTTGGCGCCCTGTTCACTGATTTGTCTGTTTATGAGAATGTCGCATTTCCTATTCGTGAGCATACTGACTTACCTGAATCAATGATTCGTGACTTTGTAATGCTAAAGCTCAATGCAGTTGGTCTTCGCGGTGCACACAATTTGATGCCTACTGAGTTGTCTGGCGGTATGGCACGTCGCGTTGCTCTGGCGCGTGCGGTTGCTTTAGATCCTCAGATCATTATGTATGATGAGCCGTTCGCTGGTTTAGATCCTATTTCTATGGGTGTGGTTTGTAATCTAATTCGACGTCTTAATGATGCGCTAGGTGCAACTTCTATTGTAGTGACTCATGACGTGCACGAAACTTTTTCTTTCGTGGATTATGTTTACTTTGTGTCCCAGGGTGTTGTTGTTGCTGAAGGTACGCCGGATGAATTGCGTAAATCTGATATGCCTTTTGTGCACCAATTTGTGCATGGTGAAGCTGATGGTCCTGTTCCGTTCCACTATCCAGCGTCTGATTACAAACTCGAAATGTTAAGAGGTTAAGATGTTTTCAAGTTTGAAATCTGTAATTGCTAAAATCGGCCATAACTTCATAGAGGGGGTTTGGCACCTGGGTGCTGGCGGTAGATTATTTTTTTATATCCTAGTTTATCTGGGTGAATCTATTAGACGTCCCAGCTTAATTGTTCGTGAAATTTACGCTACGGGTGTTTTGTCGCTATTAATTATCTTAGTATCAGCGTTTTTTGTTGGCATGGTGCTTGGTTTGCAGGGCTACAATACTTTGCAGAAATACGGCTCTTCAGAGGCTATTGGTGTTTTAGTGGCCTTGTCTTTAGTGCGTGAATTAGGCCCGGTTGTTACTGCACTCTTATTTGCAGGTCGTGCAGGTACTGCGATTACTGCAGAAATTGGTTTAATGCGAGCTACCGAACAATTGTCCGCAATGGAGATGATGGCTGTTAGTCCAGTTGGTCGAGTGCTTGCGCCTCGCTTTTTAGCTGGGGTAATTTCAATGCCTATCTTAGCCGCTTTATTTTCAATGATTGGTGTTTTGGGTGGTTACTTTGTTGCCGTGCCATTAATTGGTGTTGATAGCGGTGCATTTTGGTCTCAAATGCAAGCGAGTGTGGACTTTAGAGAAGATATCGTTAATGGCGTTATCAAGAGCGTAGTGTTTGGTATTGTTTGCACCATGATTGCTTTATTTGAGGGTTATGACGCGCCGCCGACCGCAGAGGGTGTCAGTCGTGCGACTACCCGTACGGTTGTTTATTCATCGCTCGCGGTTTTGGGATTGGATTTTATATTAACGGCATTTATGATTAAGGTTTAATCATAAGTGTTTTTTAAGGATTGCTTAGAAGCATTTTGGGGATGTCATGGAACGTACAACAATAGATTTATGGGTTGGTTTTTTTGTTGCTTTGGGTGTGGCTGCTATATTGGGTTTAGCTTTAAAAGTGGGCAATTTAACTTCAAGCAATATTGGTGAAACCTATACTGTGACAGCGGGTTTTGAGAATATTGGCGGCTTGAAACCGCGTGCTCCGGTGAAAAGTGCAGGCGTGGTTATTGGCCGTGTTGATGGTATACGTTTTGATGCTGAAACTTATGAAGCGCAAGTTACCTTGAAATTGGATAAGCGCTATGCATTTCCGAAGGATACTTTTGCAAATATCTATACTGCTGGCCTTTTAGGTGAGCAGTATGTTGGCTTAGAAGCCGGTGGTGACGAAGTGAACTTAAAAGAGGGTGACAAAATCACTCATACACAAGATGCGGTTGTGCTAGAGAAGATGATAAGTCAGTTCCTTTATAACAAAGCTTCAGAAAATAAATCAGATAATAAAGCGGCAGAATAAAATGAAAAGATTAATTAATATTGTATTGGCTTTGGTTTTAGTGATGTTTTCAAGTATCACATTTGCAAATGTATCAGCAGATGTTTTCGTAAAATCAATTGCTGATGATGTAATTATAATCTTGAAAAAAGATAAAGATATTCAAGGCGATCCAGAGAAGGTTTACGCGCTAGCGGAAGATAAGATTGTTCCTAATTTTAATTTTGATCGCGTTAGTCGTTTGGTGTTGGGTAAAAATTATACTAAGGCTAGTAAAGAGCAGCAGGAAGCCTTTCAACGTGAGTTCCGTACATTATTGATTCATACTTATGCTTCAGCTTTATCTAAATATCGCAATCAAACCATAGAGTACAAGCCGTTACGTGACATTTCTGACCCTAGTCAAGTTGTTGTTAAAACAGTTATTTTGCAACCAGGTGGCCAGCCTTTAGGTGTTGATTACAGCTTGGAATTGGTGGCAGATAATTGGAAGGTTTATGATATCGTCATTGAGGGCGTCAGTCTGGTGACTAATTATCGTGGTCAATTTAGCACCGAAATTCGTCAAGGTGGTATGGACGGTTTGATTCAGCGCATCAGCGAAAAAAACAAAAGCAATCACGTCGCAAAGAAATAGGCTAAATTTGCCAAGTAATTAATACGGGAATAGTTTTGGGACAAATTAATAAATTAGAAAAGGTTTGGAAATTGAGTGGCGACATTAGTATGTCCGCCACACATGCTTTGCTTGCCGAAACAAAAATTTTCCCTAAGCAACTTAAGATGGACTTTTCTGGCGTAACAAATGTTGATACAGCCACGATTGGTTTGATTTTTGAGTGGCTAAGACAAGCGCAGAATCAAGGCAGTCAGCTAACCTTTACAAAATTGCCTGAGAACTTACATAGCTTGATCAACCTATATGGTGTGGTTGATCTTATTCCTCACACCTCTCGTTAATGTATTTAATCGGCTTGCAAAGCAAGTCTGAGGCTTTAACATGACCCCCGCAATTCAATTAACGCAAGTTCATAAGCATTTTGGTGCATTGCATGCATTAAAAGGCGTTGACCTGAACATTGAGCAGGGAGAGTTTTTTGCGTTGCTGGGCCCTAACGGGGCCGGTAAATCTACACTTATCAATTTGTTGGCTGGGTTGTTGCGCCCAACAAGCGGTACTCTTTCTGTGATGGGCTTCGATGTTCTAAAAGATTATCGTCGAGCACGTCATGCACTTGGTGTTGTTCCTCAAGAGTTAGTGTTCGATCCATTTTTCAACTTGCGAGAAATGTTACGCTTCCAGGCAGGTTATTTTGGTCGTGGCAATGAGAACGACCCTTGGGTTGATGAAGTCATTGAATGTTTGGGCTTGACTGATAAAGCCCATACCAATATGCGTCGCTTATCTGGCGGGATGAAGCGTCGCGCTTTAATCGCTCAAGCGCTCGTTCACAAGCCGCCAGTCATCGTCTTGGATGAACCAACGGCAGGCGTGGATGTGGAGTTGCGCCACACGCTTTGGGAGTTTATTAAACGTCTCAATCGTGAAGGCCATACGATTATTCTCACTACACATTATTTGGAGGAAGCTGAAGAACTGTGTTCTCGGGTTGCTCTAATGAAGCAAGGTGAAGTCATTGCTTTGGATAGTACAAAAAACTTATTGGCGAGTATTCCAGGGAAAAATTTAAAACTTAAGTTGAGTGCGGCCGTTCCGCAGTCATTAATGGCAATGGTTCGCCATCAGGATGCCTTAGATTACATGCTTAATCTAAATGAAATCACTCAAATTGAATTCGTGTTGGCTGAATTGCGTAACGCAAACGTATCGGTATTGGATATGCAGTTAATTGAGCCTGACTTGGAAGATGTGTTTGTTGATTTGATTGGACGCTCATGAATTTAATTAGCCAACGGATGCGCGGTCCATGGACGCTATTTAAAAAAGAGCTTTTACGTTTCTGGCGCGTAGGTTTTCAAACAGTTGCTGCTCCAGTAATGACGGCACTTTTATATTTGTTGATTTTTTCACATGTGCTCGGCTCTCGTGTTGAAGTTTATCCTGGTGTGCCTTACACGGTATTTTTGATTCCAGGCCTTATTATGATGTCTGTATTGCAAAATGCTTTTGCAAACAGTTCGTCTAGCTTAATTCAGTCAAAAGTGATGGGTAATATCATTTTTGTATTGTTAACACCGCTTAGTTATATTGAATTTTTCTCAGCATTTTTAGCTGCATCTATCATTCGTGGCTTATGCGTGGGTTTCAGTATTTACTTGGTTTCTATGTGTTTTATTGATTTACCGTTGAATCATCCCTGGATAATTCTGGCATTTGCTGTTTTTGGTAGTGGAATGTTAGGCGCATTTGGGATTATTGCTGGCTTATGGGCTGAAAAATTTGATCAAATGGCCGCATTCCAAAACTTTGTCATCATGCCATTGTCTTTCTTGTCTGGAGTGTTTTACTCAATTCATTCCTTACCGCCACTATGGCAAACTGTTTCTCATTTCAATCCATTCTTTTATATGATTGATGGATTTAGATATGGTTTTTTTGGGATGAGTGATATTTCACCATGGTTTAGTTTAAGTGTTGTGATTGCTAGCTTTATTACCCTATCATTGGTAACTATTGGAATGTTAAGAGCTGGTTATAAATTGCGTGGTTAAGAAAGTTATTAAGAATTTATGTTAAGTGCAAATGAATTAAAGGCTTATATTGCTAGTGGCTTAGCTTGTGAGCATATTGAAGTGCTCGGTAATGATGGGCAGCATTTTGAGGCTGTTGTTGTGAGCAGTGCATTTGTTGGTAAGAGTATGGTGCAACAGCATCAGCTGGTTTATCAGGCATTAGGCGATAGAATGCGCTCAGAAATCCATGCATTATCGATGCGGACGTTTACCCCTGAAGCTTGGGCGAATAGTTGAAAAAGAATTTAGATTAGGAGAAGAAATGGATACTCAGGAAAAAATCAGAAGTCAGGTAACAAGTAACCCAGTTGTGCTTTACATGAAAGGGAGTCCAAAATTCCCGCAGTGTGGCTTCTCTGGCTTAGCGATACAAATTTTGCAGGCATGTGGCGTTAAAGATCTTGTAGCAATCGATGTTTTGGCTGATCCAGCGATTCGTGATGGAATTAAAGTGTATGCAAACTGGCCTACTATTCCACAGCTTTATATTAATGGTGAATTTATTGGTGGCTCAGACATTATGCGCAGTATGTATGAGCAGGGTGAATTACAAAAACTAATCGAAACGGCAAATTAATTGGATAAACTAGTCATTCAAGGTGGTGCTCGTCTGCACGGAGAGGTCACTATTTCAGGGGCTAAGAACGCAGCATTGCCTATTTTGTGCGCTGCTTTGTTGGCTGAAACTCCACTTAAATTGTCTAGTGTCCCTAAGTTAAAAGATGTGGGTACGACCATTAACTTACTCCAGCATATGGGCGTTGTTGTTACTCGTAATGCTGACAAGGTTGATTTAGATGCTTCCAATATCCAAATATTAGAAGCGCCTTATGAGATGGTAAAGACCATGCGTGCTTCCATTTTGGTATTAGGTCCTTTATTGGCTCGTTTTGGTAAAGCTCGGGTTTCATTGCCTGGCGGTTGCGCGATTGGATCTCGGCCTGTGGATTTGCATATCAAAGGGCTGCAGGCGATGGGTGCCAATATTCATATTGAGCATGGTTATATTGAGGCGAGTGCTGAACATTTGCCTAATAAACGTTTGCAGGGTTCTCGTTACTATATGGATTTAGTCACAGTTACTGGTACGGAGAATCTTATGATGGCAGCAGCGTTAGCTCAGGGTACAACTGTGCTTGAGAATGCAGCTAAAGAACCAGAAGTGGTTGATATGGCAGATTGTCTAATTAAGATGGGTGCGAAGATTAAAGGTGCTGGTACCGATGTAATTACAATCGAGGGTGTTGAGAAACTCAATGGCGCTGAACATCAGGTGGTTTGTGATCGAATTGAAGCGGGAACCTATATGGTCGCTGCAGCAATGACTGGTGGTGAAGTTAAGTTGTTAAATGTTAGCGCTCACTTACTTGATGCGGTCATTGAAAAGTTGCGTGAAGCTGGTGCAACAGTGTTGTGTGATGCTAATACGATTACAGTAAAAAGCGATGGTAAACTTAAAGCTGTCAATATTCGTACGGCACCACACCCAGCTTTTCCAACAGACATGCAGGCACAGTTTATGGCACTTAATACCGTTGCTTCAGGTGTATCTAAAGTTACAGAAACAATTTTTGAAAATCGTTTTATGCATGTTCAAGAGATGCAGCGCTTAGGTGCTGACATTGATATTGACGGCAATACTGCGCTTGTAAAAGGTGTTTCTGAACTTGAGGGTGCAACTGTCATGGCAACAGACTTACGAGCCTCTGCTAGTTTGGTTCTGGCCGGTCTGGTGGCTAAAGGTCAGACTGTGATTGAGCGTATCTATCATTTAGATCGTGGATACGAAGATCTAGAAGAAAAGTTTAATGCTTTAGGTGCTAACGTTAAGCGCTTATCCTAACAATTAAGTAGATAATAATATGATTACGATTGCATTATCCAAAGGTCGAATTTTTGAAGAAACCACCCCTTTATTGGCGGCGGCTGGCATTCATGCGTTGGAAGATCCTGAGGCTTCACGTAAATTAATTTTGCCAACTAATCGTGAGGATGTTCGTCTGATTATTGTTCGTGCTTCAGATGTGCCTACTTACGTGCAGTACGGTGCGGCTGATTTGGGTATTGCTGGTAAAGATGTTCTGGATGAACATGGTGGTGAAGGTTTATATCAGCCAATTGATTTACAAATTGCGAAATGCAAAATGATGGTCGCCGTACGTGAAGATTTTGATTACTTTGCATCTATTCGTAGTGGCGCTCGTCTTAAAGTAGTCACTAAATATGTAAAAACCGCCCGTGAGCATTTTGCAGCTAAAGGCATGCATGTGGATTTAATTAAGTTATATGGCTCTATGGAGCTAGGCCCTTTGGTGGGCTTGGCTGATGTGATTGTAGATTTGGTGAGCACAGGTGGAACCTTGCGAGCAAATCATTTGAAAGCGGTTGAAGAAGTTGGCGAGATTAGTTCTCGTTTAGTGGTGAATCAAGCTTCATTCAAATTAAATCGTGAAAAATTACAGCCAATGATGGATGCATTTGTTGGCGCCATTGGCAAAAAATAATGAGTATAGAAATGATCTTTGGATCAGAAAATAGATTAAAAGAGCTTGGATTTTAAAATATGAGTACAGAAATTAAAGTGAGACGTTTTTCAAGTCTAGATGCAGATTTTGATGCAAAGCTGAAGGCTTTGTTGGCTTTTGAAACTGCGCAAGACGACAGTATTGATGAAGTAGTAGCGAATATCCTTAAAGACGTTAAAAAACGTGGAGATGCTGCAGTTATAGAATATACCAATCGTTTCGACAGAATGTCTGCAGGCAGCTTGCCTGAATTGGAAATTAGTCAGGCTGAATTAAAAGCGGCATTAAATGGTCTGCCAGATGCTCAGCGAGCAGCACTACAAGCGGCAGCAGATCGCGTCCGCAGTTACCATGAAAAGCAATTAATGACTTCATGGCAATACACTGAAGATGACGGCACAATCTTAGGTCAGCAAGTGACTTCGTTAGATCGCGTTGGTCTCTATGTGCCTGGTGGCAAGGCTGCATATCCTTCGTCTGTATTGATGAACGCAATTCCTGCAAAAGTTGCGGGTGTGCAAGAGCTCATCATGGTAGTGCCTACGCCTGATGGTGAAAAAAATCAGCTAGTGTTGGCTGCCGCTGCAATTGCAGGTGTCGATCGTGTATTTTGCATTGGTGGGGCGCAAGCTGTTGGTGCTATGGCTTATGGTACTGAAACGGTTCCTCAAGTTGATAAGATTGTGGGACCTGGTAATGCTTATGTTGCTGCAGCGAAACGAAGAGTATTTGGTGTGGTTGGCATTGATATGGTTGCTGGCCCATCTGAGATTCTAGTTATCTGTGATGGTAAGACTAATCCTGACTGGGTTGCGATGGATTTGTTTAGTCAGGCCGAGCATGATGAATTAGCCCAGGCAATTTTATTGTGCCCTGATGCTGATTTTTTGAATAGGGTCAATGAGAGTATTCAGAAGCTAGTTTTAGAGATGCCGCGTGCGGAAATTATCAGAACTTCTTTGACTGATAGAGGCGCTTTGATTCAAGTTAAGAGCTTGGATGAAGCCGCTGAAATTAGTAACTATATTGCCCCTGAGCATTTAGAATTATCAATGGATGATCCATTAGCTTTCAGTCAAAAGATTAAACATGCAGGCGCCATTTTTATGGGGCGCGACACATGTGAGTCTCTTGGGGACTACTGTGCCGGACCTAATCACGTATTGCCGACATCACGAACAGCACGTTTTTCATCGCCATTGGGTGTTTATGACTTCCAAAAACGTTCAAGTCTAATTTTTGTATCGCAAGCGGGTGCTCAAACTTTGGGTAAAGTTGCCTCTACTTTGGCATACGGCGAAGGTTTGCAGGCGCATGCCCGCTCGGCGGAGTATAGACTTAAAAAATGAGTCAATACTGGAGTCATTTAATTCATGGCTTGACGCCCTATGTTCCTGGGGAACAGCCTAAGATTAACAATCTTATTAAGCTGAATACCAATGAAAACCCTTACGGACCAAGTCCTAAGGTTTTAATTGCGCTGCAAAAAGAAGCATCTGAAAGCTTACGTTTATACCCAGACCCTAATTCTGACGTGTTGAGAAAAGCGATTGCCAGTTTTCATGACTTAGAATCTTCAAACGTTTTCGTTGGCAACGGATCGGATGAAGTATTGGCACACACTTTTAATGCCTTACTTAATCATGATAAGCCTATTTTATTTCCTGATATTACCTATAGTTTTTATCCGGTTTATTGTGGTTTGTATGAGATCGCGTTCGAAACCATTCCCTTGAATGATAGTTTTGAAATTCAAGTTGATGATTATTTAAAGCCTAACGGCGGCATTATCTTCCCTAATCCCAATGCGCCCACGGGAAGATCGTTAGCGTTGTCTGAAATAGAACGATTGCTCAAAACGAATACGAGTTCTGTTGTTGTCATTGATGAGGCTTATGTTGATTTTGGTGCTGAATCAGCGGTAGGTTTGATTAAGAAATATCCGCAGTTGTTGGTGACACACACCTTATCTAAAGCGAGATCACTTGCTGGATTGCGAGTGGGCTATGCCGTTGGTAACCCAGATTTGATTGAAGCACTTCATAGAGTCAAAGATAGTTTTAATTCCTACCCTTTGGATCGTTTTGCTCAAGCGGGAGCAATCGCCGCAATGGAAGACAAGGCTTATTTTGAAGAAACTTGTCATAAGGTGATTTCTACTAGAACTCACTTAGTCAAAGAATTAACTGATTTGGGTTTTGAAGTTTTGCCATCGGGTGCAAATTTCATATTCGCAAAGCATACGAAAAAAGATGCTGAAGTGATTAGTGCTGGATTGAGAGATAAAAATATTATTGTTAGGCATTTTAAGAAGCCTGAACGTATTGCTCAATTTCTGAGGATTACAGTCGGAACCAATGCTGAATGTGCGGCTTTAGTGTCTGAATTAAAGCAGCTTGTTTAAAGTGAAGAATTAAAGAGTTTTGACCAAAAACAGAAATCGTTATATAAAGTCGTTTCGGTAAAAAAGTTCATTTTTGAACATGATTTCACCATATAGTTAATAAAAAATGTATCATAACGCGTGTATTTAAATCATAAACGTGTAATTTAGCGGAGGAAGTAACATGGCATTAACCCAGATGGCATTAGATTCATTAGATTTTGACGCAACAGTAGCGCTTGCTGCAAAAGTAGCACCGCATGTTGATATTCTTGAAATTGGTACACCATGCATTAAGCACAACGGTATCAAATTGCTTGAAACATTACGTAAAAAATTCCCAAAAAACAAAATCTTAGTTGATTTGAAGACAATGGATGCTGGTTTCTACGAAGCTGAGCCATTCTACAAAGCTGGTGCTGATATTTGTACGGTTTTGGGTACAGCTGATATCGGTACTATTAAAGGCGTAATTGACGCTGCTAATAAATATGGTAAAAAAGCTCAAGTTGACCTGATCAACGTTGCTAACAAAAAAGCGCGTACACAAGAAGTTGCTAAATTAGGCGCACACATCATTGGCGTTCACACTGGCCTTGACCAACAAGCTGCTGGCCAAACACCATTCGTTGACTTAGCAATGGTTGCTGGTTTGAACTTAGGTTTAGACATTTCTGTAGCTGGTGGTGTTAAAGCTGCTACAACTGCACAAGTACGTGACGCTGGCGCGACAATCATTGTTGCTGGTGCTGCAATCTATGGCGCTGCTGATCCTGCTGCTTCTGCTGCAGAAATCACTGCAATCGCACATGGTGGCAAATCAAGCGGTGGCTTGTTCGGTTGGTTGAAAAGCTTGTTTAGCTAATATTTAGTTAATCAGGTAATAAAACACTGATAAACCGCTGCAGAACATTTTAAAAAGTTTTGCGGCGGTTTTTTTTGTAATATTTAGAAAGCACACATATTCTCATGCGTACTGCTGAAGTTAGTCGCAATACTCTTGAAACCAAAATTAAGGTTTCTATCAATCTTGATGGCACTGGCGTGTCAAAACTTTCCTCTGGCCTAGGGTTTCTTGATCATATGATTGATCAAATTGCTAGACATGGCATGATGGATATTAATGTCGAAGCAACAGGTGATTTGCATATTGATGCCCACCATACTGTTGAGGATATAGGTATTACATTAGGCCAAGCTTTTGCAAAAGCGATTGGTGATAAAAAAGGTGTGCGTCGCTACGGCCATGCATACGTGCCTTTAGATGAAGCATTGTCACGTGTTGTGTTGGATTTGTCAGGTCGTCCTGGTATGGAATTTGGCGTGGAATTTAAACGTGCCCAAATCGGTGAATTTGATGTGGATTTAATTCACGAGTTTTTCCAAGGGTTTGTTAATCACGCTTTGGTGACCTTACATATTGATAATTTGCGTGGCGAAAACGCGCATCATCAAGCAGAAACAATTTTTAAAGCTTTTGGTCGCGCTTTGCGTATGGCGACAGAGCTTGATACTCGCATGGCAGGAATCATGCCTTCGACCAAAGGGTCTTTATAAGCTTAATTTGAATTTCTCATCCCTGGTATTGCTTGGATGAGAAATCGAACGGCATGGAATTCAGAAAAATATCATGATTGATATCGCAGTAGTTGATTATGGAATGGGTAATTTGCGCTCAGTTTCCAAAGCCTTGGAGCATGTGGCTCCGAATAAAAATGTGGTTGTGACAAGCCAGCCCGCAGATATTAAGCAAGCCTCCCGAGTTGTATTTCCTGGCCAAGGTGCAATGCCGGATTGTATGCGCGAGTTGGAATCAAGAGGTTTGCGTGATGCAATAGTTGATGCAGCTGCAACGAAGCCTTTTCTCGGCATTTGTATTGGCTTGCAGCTTTTGTTTGAGCATTCTGAAGAGGGTGATGCCGCTGGACTTGGTATCTTGAGCGGTAATGTGAAGCGCTTCTCTGCTAATGAAATGCACGATGAGACTGGTAATAAACTTAAAGTGCCTCATATGGGTTGGAATCAGGTTTACCAAACTCAAGCCCATCCTATGTGGAAAGATATTGCAGATGGCGAGCGCTTTTATTATGTGCATAGTTATTATGTACAGCCACAAGATGAGAATTTAATCGCTGGCGTTACCGAATATCCAAAGCGATTTACTGGTGCGATTGCACATCGAAATATTTTTGCTGTGCAATTTCATCCTGAAAAAAGTCAGCATGCAGGATTGCAGTTACTTGCTAATTTTGTTCAGTGGAATGGCCAGGCTTAAAGTTTATTTTTTTAATTTTATTAAAACATCCCTAAAAAATTATGTTAATTATCCCAGCTATTGATTTAAAAGACGGTCACTGTGTTCGATTGAAACAAGGATTGATGGAAGACGCTACGGTCTTTTCTGAAGATCCTGGGGCAATGGCAAGACATTGGGTCGATCAAGGTGGCAAACGTTTGCATCTTGTAGATCTGAATGGTGCTTTTGCGGGCAAGCCTATAAATGAAGGCGCTATCAAAGCAATTGTTCAGGCTTGTGGCGGCGAAATTCCTATTCAATTGGGCGGGGGTATCCGTGATTTAGAAACAATCGAACGATATCTTGATAATGGTATTGATTATGTGATTATTGGAACAGCTGCGGTAAAAAATCCTGGCTTTTTACATGAAGCTTGTGATGCTTTTCCTGGTCAAATTATGGTTGGTTTAGATGCTAAAGATGGCAAAGTAGCTGTTGATGGATGGTCTAAATTAACTGGTCATGACGTCATTGATTTGGCGAAAAAATTTGAAGATTATGGTGTAGAGGCAATCGTTTATACCGATATTGGCCGAGACGGTATGTTAAGCGGCGTTAATATTGAGGCGACTGTTGCTTTAGCTCAGGCCTTGCGCATTCCAGTTATCGCGAGTGGTGGAATCACTGATTTGGACGATGTCCGTAAACTTTGTGCTGTTGAAAATGAAGGCATCATGGGCGCGATTACTGGTCGTGCAATTTATGAGGGTACGCTTAATTTTTCTGCTGCCCAAACACTTGCTGATGAGTTGAACGGCTAATGCTAGCTAAGCGTATTATTCCTTGTTTAGACGTGACTGATGGTCGCGTTGTAAAGGGAGTTAATTTTTTAGAACTTCGAGATGCAGGAGACCCTGTTGAAATTGCACGTCGATATGATGAGCAAGGCGCGGATGAGTTAACTTTTTTGGATATTACGGCTAGCTCAGATAATCGCGGACTCATTTTGCACATTATCGAAGAAGTGGCTTCGCAAGTTTTTATTCCATTAACCGTGGGTGGTGGCGTACGTGAAGTTGAGGATGTAAGACGTTTGCTGAATGCAGGTGCTGATAAAGTCAGTATTAATACCTCAGCAGTCATTAATCCTCAGCTAGTTGCAGACGCATCTGATCGTTATGGGTCACAATGTATTGTTGTGGCAATTGATGCCAAGCAGGTGGGTGTGGATGCATCTGGCCAGCCAAGATGGGAAGTATTTACCCATGGTGGTCGCAAAGAAACGGGTATTGATGCAGTTGAGTGGGCTAGGAAAATGGTTGACTTGGGTGCTGGAGAGTTGCTTGTCACCAGCATGGATAGGGATGGTACAAAGATTGGATTTAACTTAGGCCTTAATAAGGCGATTAGTGATGCCGTAGACGTGCCAATCATTGCTTCTGGTGGTGTAGGTAATTTACAGCATTTAGTTGATGGCGTAAAAATCGGTGGAGCTGATGCTGTGCTTGCGGCAAGTATTTTTCACTATGGTGAATATACTGTTCGTGAGGCTAAGGAATACATGCGTGATCATGGTATCGAGGTGCGCCTATGAGCTGGTTAGACAAAGTTAATTGGACTGATGGTTTGGTGCCAGTGATTGCTCAAGAGCTAAGCACAGGAACAGTATTAATGTTTGCATTCATGAATCGTGAAGCATTGGCACTTACGGTTGAAACAGGCCATGCTGTTTATTGGTCACGATCACGTCAGAAGTTGTGGCGCAAGGGTGAGGAATCTGGTCACGTACAGAAGGTGCATGAGATTAGGTTGGATTGCGATGAAGATGTGATTTTGATGACAGTTGAACAGATGGGTGGAATTGCCTGTCATACTGGACGTCACGATTGTTTTTTCCAGAAATTGGAAAATGGGGATTGGCTGATTGATAAGCCGGTGCTTAAAAATCCAGAGGATATTTATAAACATGAATGAAATACTTCAGAGGTTAACTGCATTATTAGAGGAGCGTAAAAACGCTGACCCTCAGACTTCTTATGTTGCGAAGTTGTATCACAAAGGCATGAATAACATCCTCAAGAAAGTTGGTGAGGAAGCGGTTGAAACAATTATTGCTGCAAAAGATGGCAGCCAGGAAGATTTGATTTATGAGACAGCTGATTTATGGTTTCATACGATGGTGATGTTGGCAAAAGCCGGCCTTTCAGCTCAGGATGTGTTGGAAGAATTGGCAAGGCGCGAAGGCTTGTCGGGCATTGAAGAGAAAGCATCACGTCCAAAAGACTGAGTCTAATTTAGGGAAATTGAATGAGCGCAGATTGTATTTTTTGCAAAATTGCTAAGGGTGAAATTCCTTCGAATAAAGTCTTTGAGGATGATGAATTTATTGTTTTTCATGACATCAAGCCGATTGCGCCAGTCCATTTTTTAATTGTGCCAAAAGCCCATATCGAAAGTCTTTTAAGTACAGGAGTTACTCATCAAGATTTACTTGGAAAAGCTTTATTGATAGCGCCTAAATTAGCTTTGCAGCTTGGTCTAAAAGGGTTTAGAACGATGGTTAATACTGGCCGCGAAGGTGGCCAGGAGGTGTTCCATTTGCATATACATGTTTTTGGTGGCAGTGCTGTTTTACCTAGAACTTAATTGGGAGGCTTTATGGGATTTAAAGAATTAATTGTTATTTTGGTAATTGCGCTTGTTGTATTTGGAACAAAAAGACTTAGAAATATTGGTGGCGATTTAGGTTCTGCAATTAAAAATTTTAAAGATGCGATGAATGGAAATAATTCAGTCGAGACGCTTGAGTCTGATTCGCAGCCTAAAACGATAGAAGTTAAAGCTGTAAAAAAAGTAGTTCGTAAGCCTAATACTAAACGATAATGTTTGATGTTGGATTCTCGGAGCTCGTTCTAATTGCTGTAGTGGCGTTGGTCGTCATAGGTCCTGAAAGACTGCCGAAAGTTGCTCGAACCCTTGGTGCTTTAGTTGGGCGCATGCGTAATCATGTTGCCACGGTTAAAGGTGAGGTTGAGCGAGAAATGCAGCTCGAGGATTTGAAAAAATTACAGCAAGAAATCCATACTCAACAAATTCATTCTTTAGAAATTCAACAGTCCGCTCTTACAGTTCAAGCGAAGGCGGATGAAAAAGTTGCAAAAAGAGTGACGCGCTCTTCTAAAAGAACTAAGCCTATTCCATGAGCGTCACTGAAACCTTTATCGTTCATTTGTTAGAGCTTCGTAGTCGATTGCTTAGGATTGTGATCGGATTGATTGTTTCAATCCTTGCCTTTTTGCCTTTCTCAAATGAGTTATATACCTGGCTAGCACAGCCATTGCTGTGTCAGATGCCAGTGGGCACGCATATGATTGCAACCGCAGTCACGACACCTTTCTTGGTGCCAATGAAAGTGTCCACTTTAGTAGCTATCGTGGTTTCTCTACCTTATACCTTGTATCAAGTTTGGGCTTTCGTTGCTCCAGGGCTTTATGCTCATGAAAGAAGGTTTGTTGGTCCCTTGGTCGTAGTAAGTACCTTGCTATTTTTAATGGGTATGGCATTTGCCTATTTTTTTGTGTTTCCAGTTTTGTTTGGATTTATTACAAGATCCGCACCAATAGGCGTTTCTGTGATGACGGATATTGGGAGTTATCTCGATTTTGTAACTACAATGTTTGTTTCTTTCGGGTTGGCTTTTGAAGTACCAATTGCAGTACTAATTTTAGTGAAATTTAATCTTGTTAAAGTTGAAGCGCTTAAAGAAGCTCGTCCTTACGTTATTGTTGGTGCCTTCATTGTAGGAGCAATTTTGACTCCTCCAGATGTGATCTCTCAAGTCATGCTTGCAGTGCCATTGTGTTTACTTTATGAGGCTGGCGTATTGGCATCTAAATTTGTTCAGCCTAAGAATTAAAAGCGTTTAAATATTTTTTTGAGATATTTCTAATTGGGAATCCATTTAATGGAATTGAGTCGGCTAGTAGGTTACTTACAGGAAATTTTGCAGCCCGATCGTTTTTCGGATTATTGCCCGAATGGTTTGCAAATTCAAGGTAAGTCTAATGTCCTTAAGATTGTAAGTGGCGTGACTGCTAGTATGGATTTGTTGGAAGCTGCGGCAGATGCTGGAGCTGATGCAGTATTGGTACATCATGGTTTCTTTTGGAAAAACGAAGATCCCTGTATTGTTGGCATCAAGCAAAAGAGAGTTAAATTTCTGCTGGATAACAACATCAGTTTGCTGGCTTATCATCTGCCCTTAGATGCCCATCCGGAATTGGGTAATAACGCACAGTTAGCCAGTAGACTTGGTTTGAATTTAGAAGCTTGGACTGGCAATCAGAATATTTTGGCTTATGGTACTTTGCCGGAAGGCCGTCTGCTTGGCGAGTTTTCGCAATTTGTTGATTTGCAATTAAATAGAACCCCTATGGTGATTGGTTCTGATAGTAAGAAAATTAAACGAGTTGCTTGGTGTTCAGGTGGAGCCCAGTCTTATATGCAAGACGCGATTAATTTGGGTGTTGATTTATTTATTAGCGGTGAAATTTCCGAGCAAACATATCATCTTGCACAAGAGTCAGGCGTTGCGTATATGGCTGCGGGTCATCATGCAACCGAGCGCTATGGGGTTAATGCCTTAGGTGATCATCTCGCTTCCCACTTCTCAATTTCTCACGAGTTTATCGATATTCATAATCCTGTTTAGTTTGTAGATTGAGGTATTTAATTCTATTGCGCTTGATAAATAACGGATCCAAGGGTTTAAGTTTTTTGTCGGAAGTTGTAAAATAACGAGCTAAGTTTAATGCGTCAATGTGGTTGAGATTTAATTTGAGGACATGTGATGGCGAATCAGGAAGTAGATCAAAGTAAACGTAAGTTTCTAATTGCCGCAACTTCTGTTGCTGGCGGTGTTGCAGTTGCAGCAGTTGCAGTTCCTTTTGTAACAAGTATGTTGCCAAGTGAACGTGCAAAAGCTGCGGGCGCTCCAGTAGAAGCTGATATTAGTAAAATTGAACCTGGTTCGATGATTACTGTTGAATGGCGTGGTAAGCCAGTTTGGATTGTGAATCGCAATAAAGAAATGTTGGATACACTTTCTAAGCATGATGCTAGTCTTTCTGATCCAAAGCTTGAAGTTGTAAGTCAGCAGCCTGATTACTGTAATAACGCGGCGCGTGCTATTAAGCCAAATATTATGGTGTTGGTTGGTATCTGCACCCACTTAGGTTGCTCTCCTTCTCCAAAATTGCAAACGGGTGCCGATATGGGCGCTGAATGGCCGGGTGGTTTCTTCTGCCCATGTCACGGTTCTAAATTTGACTTGGCTGGCCGTGTTTTCAAGGGTTCGCCAGCACCTATTAACTTAGTGGTGCCACCACACAAATATCTCAGCGATTCTATTTTGCTAATCGGTGAAGACGGCAAAGGAGCTGCATAATGGCTAATAAGTTACAGACTATTGCTAGCAATCTGTTGGGTTGGGTAGACGAGCGCTTCCCTCTCACATCAAACGTTAAAGCCCACTTGACTGAATATTACGCGCCTAAGAATTTCAATTTTTGGTATTTCTTTGGATCTTTGGCTTTGCTGGTATTGGTGTTGCAGATTGTGACTGGTATCTTTTTAACCATGAACTATAAGCCTGAAGCTTCTATGGCTTTTGCTTCTGTTGAATACATTATGCGTGATGTGTCATGGGGTCGTTTAATTCGCTATATGCACTCCACTGGCGCTTCTATGTTCTTCGTTGTGGTTTATTTACATATGTTCCGTGGTTTAATTTATGGTTCATATCGTGCACCACGTGAGTTGATTTGGCTTTTTGGCGTTGGCATTTTCCTTGTGTTAATGGGTGAAGCTTTCTTTGGTTATCTATTACCTTGGGGTCAGATGTCATTCTGGGGTGCTCAAGTGATTATTAACTTGTTCACATCTATTCCATTTATTGGCCCGGATGTTTCATTGTGGTTGCGTGGTGATTACACTGTTTCAGATGCAACGCTTAATCGTTTTTTTGCTTTCCATGTAATCGCTTTGCCTTTAGTGTTACTTGGTTTGGTTGTTGCCCACTTAATTGCCTTACATGAAGTTGGCTCTAATAATCCAGACGGCATTGAGATTAAAAAGAAAAAAGATCCTAAAACTAAAATTCCTTTAGATGGTATTCCATTCCACCCTTACTACACGGTGAAGGATTTGGTTGGTGTTTCAGTATTCTTGATTGTGTTTACTGCGATTATTTTCTTTGCGCCAGAAATGGGCGGATATTTCTTGGAAGCGAATAACTTCATTCCTGCCGATCCATTGAAAACGCCAGCGCATATTGCTCCAGTTTGGTATTTCACACCTTACTATTCAATCTTGCGTGCTGTGCCGCCAATATTGAATTCGCAATTCCCTGGCGTTGCTGCGATGGGGCTTTCAGTGGTGATTTTTGCATTATTGCCTTGGTTGGATCGCAGTCCAGTTAAATCGATTCGTTACCGCGGCAATCTGTATAAGTCATGGTTAGCTGCTTTCGTGGTGAGTTTCTTGATTCTAGGGTACTTAGGCACTGAGCCATCAAATGTTTGGGGTCAGTTCGATGCAGGCACAATTATTGTCGGCGGAGCAGATCGCGCGACTGTAGTGGCGCGTATATTCAGTTTGGTTTACTTCGCATTCTTTGTGTTGATGCCTTGGTACTCCAAGAAAGATAAAACTAAGAAAGTACCGGAAAGGGTGACAGCATAATGAAAAGCAAAATTTTATTTGTCCTAGCTTTCTTGTTGCCTATGGCAGCATTTGCGAATGAACATGTAAAGCTAGACCATGCGCCAATCGACCCAAGCAATCAGGTGTCTTTACAAAGGGGCGCAAAGACTTTTGTTAACTATTGCTTGAATTGTCATAGCGCTTCTTACATGCGATATAACCGTTTGCAAGATATTGGGTTGACTGATACGCAAATCAAGGCGAATCTATTGTTCGCTGGTGACAAAGTTGGCGACACAATGACTGTAGCTATGCCAAAAGCTGATGCTAAAGCTTGGTTCGGCGCAACGCCGCCAGATCTTTCTGTTGAAGCACGAGCACGAGGCGCTGATTGGTTATATAGTTATTTGCGTGGTTTCTATCGTGATGAAACTCGACCAACCGGCTGGAATAACACTGTCTACGACAAAGTTGCGATGCCGCATGTTTTGTGGGAATTGCAAGGTCAGCAAGTACTTAAGGTAAACGAGTCAACCGAAGAGCATGTTTTGGTGTTAGACAAGCCAGGCACGATGTCTCCAGCAGAATACAATTTGATGGTGGCTGATTTGGTTAATTATTTAGTATTCATGGCTGAGCCTTTTAAAGAACGTGACAAACATCTTGGTTTGCTAGTATTAGCATTCTTGGGATTGTTGTTTGGTTTGACATATGCATTGAAAAAAGAATTCTGGAAAGACATACACTAAAAATAACAAGTAAGCGGAAGGTCTGGCTTTCAGGCTTTCCGCTTTGCTTTTTTGTAGGCGGGGAACAAATATTATGATGACACTTTATTCAGGTACTACCGATCCATACAGCCATCGCTGTCGTATTGTGTTATTTGAGAAAGGCATGGACTTTCAAGTGATTGATGTAGATCTTGCTAATAAGCCAGAGGATCTTGCTGTGATTAATCCACATAACACTGTGCCAGTTTTGGTTGAGCGTGATTTGGTTTTGGAACAAGCGAACATCATTAATGAGTATATTGATGAGCGTTTCCCACATCCGCAGCTGATGCCTGCAGATCCTGTGATGCGCGCTAGAGCACGTTTGTTTTTACACAATTTTGAAGAGCAGCTTTTTAATCATATTGCTGATCTTGAGTCAGATAATCAAAAGTTGGCTGACAAGGCGCGTGCAACTATTCGCGACAATCTAACTCAGATCGTCCCTTTATTCACCAAACAAGAATATATCTTGGGTGACGAGTTTTCTATGTTGGATGTTGCAATTGCGCCCTTGCTTTGGCGTTTAGGACATTATGGTATTGAATTGCCAAAGCAAGCTGCGCCATTGCTGAAGTATGCTGAGCGAATTTTCTCTCGCCCTGCCTATATCGAGGCGATGACGCCATCAGAAAAAGCAATGCGTAAGTAAATTAAATGAGTGAGTTAACTTCGACTAAACCCTACATGGTTCGTGCAATTCATGAGTGGTGTGTAGATAATCAGTTAACTCCTCATTTGCTTGTTGCAGTAAATTCGGCAACAAGAGTTCCGATGGCTTTTGTTAAAGATGGTGAGATTGTGTTAAATCTTAATTACTCTGCAACAAAAGATTTGCATTTTAGCAATGAAGCGATTATATTCTCGGCGCGATTTGGCGGAATGCCAAACGAACTGTTTATTCCAATGAGTGCTGTTAAAGGGATTTTTGCTCGGGAGAATGGGCAGGGAATGTTTTTTGAAGTGGGTGACTCAGAAGGCATGCTAGAAGAAGCTAAATTATTGGAAACATCGGAAGATGAAAAAAATAATTTAAAAAAAGTTAAAAAACCTAGCTTAAAGTTGGTAAAATAGCACCCGTTTTAAATGTAGTTGTTTTTAAGTACCTGCCGGATTAGCTCAGTTGGTAGAGCAGCGCACTTGTAATGCGAAGGTCGTCAGTTCGATTCCGACATCCGGCACCATATCTGTATTTTCAAATCCAAACGTTCAATCAACGTTTGATCATCGCAAACTATCTCATTAGTGACTTTTTAGATGCGATTTGTTAAACCCGCTTAACAGCTAAAACTATTCAATTGAATCTTTTACATTAAGCAATATTCAGTTTGACAAGCGCTCTCTACATCGTCATAATCTTGGGTTCGGTTTGGAGGGGTGGCCGAGTGGTTAAAGGCGACGGACTGTAAATCCGTTCTCTCAGAGTACGAAGGTTCGAATCCTTCCCCCTCCACCAATGAATTTAAAGCATTGAAAAAATTGTAGTTGAGCAGTTGGAGTAGCAAGGCTTTCGTTATCGAGCTGGCCTAGATGCGGGGTTCGTATAATGGTAATACCCTAGCCTTCCAAGCTAGAGCCGCGGGTTCGATTCCCGTACCCCGCTCCAAAAGTTCGGTGGTAATTTTATAGAGAATTAAGCGCCCATGTGGCTCAGTGGTAGAGCACTCCCTTGGTAAGGGAGAGGTCGCGGGTCCGATTCCCGCCATGGGCACCATGTGTGGTGCTTGGCAAATGGTGCGTTATTGCGTACTGGTGATGCACCTAAACTTAACTTGAGAAGTTGGTTAAAGGAAGATAATTATGGCAAAAGGCAAATTTGAACGTACCAAGCCGCACGTAAACGTAGGCACAATTGGACACGTTGACCATGGTAAGACGACATTAACAGCAGCGATTACGACTGTATTGA
>JAHEEA010000020.1 GCA_024640945.1 Candidatus Methylopumilus sp. | reverse complement strand
GCCCCCGACACGAATCGAACGTGTGACCCTCCCCTTAGGAGGGGGATGCTCTATCCACTGAGCTACGGGGGCATTTATATTTAAGGGCGCTTATTATAAGCGATTAAGCAGTGAACTTTAGTGCTAAAAAGGGATAAACAACTTACTTGCAAATCCCTGAGTGAATCGCGTAATTGCTCGTTGGTTTTTCTCGGCTAAAGTCAGCGCGTACAAATCAATACGCCCTACCATTTTTCCAAACTCACGCTCGAACGATAAGTTGGGTTCCTTACCAAGCACTTCATTTGTCACGAAATACAAACGTCCGTTCTCATCACGCGTATTAGATAGCTTCCAAACCGCAATCTCGATGTTTCTTGCCGAATTATAAACTTTCTGAGGGTCTACGCTATCCAGCATAAAAAACTCGGTTTTACCGCCCCTGGACTTAATTAACATAGTCTGAACACCGACAATAAATGGCAGCACGCGATCGCCTGTATATTCAGGCTTGAATGCCAAATACATCGCATCCAAATCCTGAACGCCACCAATCGCTTCAAATTTCCATTGATGATCGCCTTCAAATACCCAAGCTACCATTTCATCAACGGTACCCGAAGTGCTCTTTTTAAGCTCAGCTGGGTTACGTTTATATAGTTTAGCCATGAGCAAACGTAAACTTTGGGTATTTTCACGCATCTCAACATCCGCCATTCGATCCACATCAGACTTAACGAATTGGCTTAGCGAATTACTATCTTTCTGCTCCGGAACCTTTTTCCCTTTAACTGCTGCAGTATTAGACGCACAAGCGCAAAGCACGAGCAATAGCGCTAGCATCCATACGTTTTTTGTTCTTATTACACCCATATTCACCCTAATCGAGTCGCTTATTCAGCAAATTTAAGCTTATAATAACGTGTGTTGTTAAATTTAAAGAAGGAGTTTCGCTTGAGCGTTTTTTCAAAAATTGCAATCGCCGTTTTTTTTACAGTCCTTGCAAGCAGCAATGCATTAGCTGCTAAAGTTGGCTATGTGCAAATGAAATCCATCATGCAATCTCAACAGTCTTTAGATATTGGTAAAAAACTCATGGCTGAGTTCAAGCCACGCACAGCAGAATTAGAAAAAATCAGAAAACAAATTACCGATAAAGAAGCAGCACTTGATAAAGATGCGGCAACCATGGCACAAAAAGATCTGGTGGCAAAACGCCAAGAACTAGATCGCCAAAAAATAGATTTAGATCGTAAAAAAACTAAACAACACGAAGATTTTGAGATTAGAAAACAAGAAGAACTCAATAACTTCCAAAACAACGTAAATGCAGCTGTAACTTCTATCGGACAATCTGAAGGTTATGACCTTATTCTATATAATACAGGTGGCTACATTGGCCCACGCGTTGATATTACGGACAAGGTTATAAAAGCACTTAAGTAAAATTTAGATAATAAAAAAGGCAGCCCAGGCTGCCTTTTTTATTTTGTTTGGTGCCCGGGGCCGGAATCGAACCGGCACGCCCTTGCGAGCGAGAGATTTTAAGTCTCTTGTGTCTACCAATTTCACCACCCGGGCGGATGGCACTTCATCATCAAAAACAATGAAGTTGCTAGAAGTTTTGCGGTGCGTATTCTAACTCTACTAAGTCGATTACGCAAAAAATTCTACTAGCGTTTTTTTACCTAGTCGTATTGCTAAGACTAAATAAATAAGCTTTAGTATAAATCCCTAAAGCTTAATTGTTTGGAGGCGCGAACCAGAGTCGAACTGGTCTAAACGGCTTTGCAGGCCGCGGCATAACCGCTTTGCTATCGCGCCATAACCTCAAACAGGAGGTGTTAAGCTAAAAAAGGGAAAGCAGTGAGCTTTCCCTTTTTTATTATTTGGAGCGGGAAACGAGTCTCGAACTCGCGACCTCAACCTTGGCAAGGTTGCGCTCTACCAACTGAGCTATTCCCGCGTAAAGAAGCCAGCATTTTAAGGATTTTACGGCCTGTGTCAAGCCACAAATCACCTTATTGTGAAGGTTTTATTTCGCTTTCATTTGCGGCCATGCGGCCTTCAAGTAGTAAACCATTGACAGCAATGTTAAAAATGCCGCGATCAAGATTAAAAGCTGACCAATTAATTTTATGTTGATCGCACCAATTGGGTCAGAATAAAGCAAAAATAAGATCGCAACCATTTGCGCAACCGTCTTAATCTTACCGATCATTGCCACTGCAACGCTACCGCTCTGCCCAACTCCAGCCATCCATTCACGTAATGCACTAATTGCAATTTCACGACCAATAATAATAAAGGCGATCAAAGCACCAACGCGACCAAATTCAACCAACATAATGAGTGCAGCAGTGACCATCAACTTATCCGCAACCGGATCAAGGAATGCGCCAAAGGCTGAAGTCTGGTTGAGTTTTCGCGCAAAATAACCATCCAACCAATCTGTAGCGGCCGCTAAAGCAAATATAGTAGTTGCCAAGACATTCACTTGATGTGAACTCAAGCCAGAATCAAAGTAATAAAGTGATACAAAAAATGGAATGAATAATATGCGGAGTACGGTCAGACTGTTTGGTATGTTCCACTGCATTTAGTGTAGCTCCTGATAAATTTTCTCTGCCAACATTTGGCTAATACCTTCCACTTGTGCGAGCTCATCAACACTCGCATTCTTAACACCATCCAAACCACCAAAGCGCACTAGCAAGGCTTTACGGCGTTTTGCGCCTATGCCCGCGATATCTTCTAATGAAGAATGCATACGGGCTTTACCGCGCCTTGCACGATGTCCTGTAATCGCAAATCGATGAGCCTCATCTCGAATCTGTTGAAGCAAATGCAGCCCTGGGTTGTCTTTCTTAAGCCCTATCGGCGTATCACGATTTGGAAAGAACATTTGTTCCAAGCCAGGCTTACGCTCTTCACCTTTCGCAATACCAACCAGAAGAATATCAGGTAAGCCAACTTCCTGCATCACTTCTACTGCAACGCCTAGCTGGCCCTTGCCACCATCAATAAATACCAAATCCGGTAACTTACCCTCACCCGCCGCTACTTTCTTATATCGTCTTGTAAGCGCATCACGCATTGCCGCGTAATCATCACCAGGGGTAATCCCCGTAATATTATATCGACGATATTCAGAGTTCTGCATCTGCCCTTTATCAAACACCACACAAGAAGCCACCGTAGCCTCCCCCATGGTGTGACTAATATCAAAACACTCAATCCGTTCAGTCGTCTCACTCAAATCCAAAGCCTCACGCAAAGCGGTAAGCCTTGCTTGTTGATTTGAATGCTGCGCGGCACGTTGTTGTAATGCTAAATCAGCATTAGTCTCAGCCATTTTTAGCCATACACGCTTATCGCCAATCGCATTGGTATTAATCTTCACTTTGCGACCAGCTTGCTGAGTAAACACTTCTTCAAGCGCTTCAGTCTCAATCGGCACGCCAACAATAATTAAAGGTGGCATGTTTTGAGAAACGTAATATTGCTCCAAGAAAGCTTGCATCGTATCTTGCAGCTCAGCACCATGTGCATTTTTAGGGAAAAAGCTTTTATCGCCTAAATGACGGCCGCCACGAATCATCACAAGATTGACGCAGTGCTCACCCATCAGCTCAGCCACCGCGATGACATCGGCATCATTCACCGCAAAATCACTCACAAACTGCTTAGCCTGAACTTGACGTAAGCTTTGCATACGATCGCGATACACTGCCGCCATTTCATATTCTTGATCTTCTGCCGCGGCCATCATCTTCTCGCCTAGCTCGTCCATCACCTGCTGTTCACGCCCCTGCAAAAACATAGTGGCATGACTCACATCACGGCGATAATCTTCAACGGAAATTAAATCAACGCAAGGCGCGGTACAACGCTCGATTTGATATTGCAAACAAGGCCGGGTGCGATTAGAAAATACCGTGTTTTCGCAAGTGCGTAACTTAAAGACTTTTTGTAATAGCTGGATACTTTCACGCACTGCAACAGCATTCGGGAAAGGACCAAAATAATCATTCCCTTTGCGTTGTGTGCCGCGATGAAAAGCAAGTCGCGGATATTCATCACCAGTGAGCGTAATGTAAGGATAAGTTTTATCATCCCGGAATAAAACGTTATAGCGCGGCATAAAGCTTTTAATGAGATTGTTCTCTAGCAGCAGCGCTTCTGCTTCTGAATGCGTCACTGTGGTTTCAATACCAGTAATTTGACTCACCATCATCCGTGTTCGTGGACTCGGAATGTTTTTATTGAAATAGGACGATACGCGCTTTTTCAAATCCTTGGCTTTACCGACATAAATCACCTCATCACTTGCATTTTTCATACGATAAACCCCCGGCAAATTCGGTAGGTTTTTTAAAATCGGTTTAGGATCAAAAGCATCAGTCATTTATGGAATTCGACTTGTTTCTTATTCAATACTTAAATTATTTAATGTTAAGTTCAGCCAAACGCAAACGCTTAGCCTCTTCTTCTTTACGAACATCATCAATCACACGCATCACTGTTTTTAAATCTACTGCTTTTGTGCTTTCTTGGAAGTGGCCAGTCAATGGAGTTTCAGGCGTAAGATTGCCATGCGAAAACAAATCCCAAATTTCTTTAGCGTATTGTGTCGTCAATAATTCTGGTGCGAATCGCCCAAAATAGTCTCTCAAATTGTTGACGTCACGTTCCAACATATCTGCCGCATGATTGTTACCTGCAGCATCTACGGCCTGCGGCAAATCAATAATGACAGGACCATCACTTGCTAACAAAATATTAAATTCAGATAAATCGCCGTGCACAATCCCAACAGATAACATTCGTACGACTTCCGTCAGTAATGTCTGATGATATTTTCTGGCATCTTCAGGGGTAAAGGCGATGTCATTGAGTCGTGGTGCAGCGTTGCCATCCTCATCCACCACCAACTCCATCAGCAACACGCCTTCGTAAAAATTATGTGGCTTAGGCACGCGTACACCGGCTGCGGCCAATCGATAAAGCGCATCAACCTCAGCACTTTGCCAAGCTTCTTCCTGCAGTTTTCGACCGTACTTAGAGCCTTTTTCCATCGCGCGGGCTTGACGACTATTCTTAGTCTTGCGACCTTCGGTGTAATCTACGCTCTGTCTAAAGCTACGTTGGTTCGCCTCTTTGTAAACTTTAGCGCAGCGTACATCACCCCCGCAACGGACAACATAAACGGTAGCTTCTTTACCACTCATCAGTTGGCGAATGACGTCGTCAACCAAGCCATCTTCAACTAATGGTTGCAGCCTCGAAGGTATTTTCATTAAAACTTACTCATCTAATAGTGTTCCCGCAATCGCCCAGTCTTCATAAGCTACTTCATCAAACGTAATGTAGGTGTAATTAGCCGGTTTATTCGCCACACGTTCCATGGTCTCAGTGACTTCTTTAGCAATCGTTGCTTTTTGTTCACGTGTTAGTGGGCCTGCATGTTTAATGTTGATGTAAGGCATCACGTCTCTCCTTATGAATGTTCAGAATGGATTAAAGCAAATACTTGATGAAACATTGCTTCAGTTAAACGTTTTGTTTGGGTGTTATAACGACTGCAGTGATAGCTGTCATACAACACTTGGCCATTAGGCAAAGCGTGGCGTGCAGCATGGCCAAACTTATAAGCGCCCACCTTCAAACCCAAAGCTTTAAGTACAGCCAAATGCGCCACATTCCCCAAAGCCAAAATTATAGTATTGGGGCTCAAACCAGCTAATTCAGCAGCTAAATATTGATTACAGATATTCACTTCTTCGCCAGTGGGCTTATTGTCTGGCGGCAAACATTTTACTGCATTAGTAATGCGACAATCTTTTAATACTAAGCCATCATCCGCAGACACTGAAACTGGCGCGCTGGCATATCCAAATTGATGCAAAGTTTCATAAAGCAGAACGCCAGCGTAGTCTCCTGTAAACGGACGGCCTGTGCGATTAGCACCATGCATACCAGGCGCCAAACCAACAATCAGTAGTTTTGGATTTTCTACGCCAAAAGCCGGCACTGGCTTGGCAAAATAAGTTGGCTCTTTGATTTTGACGGTATCTAAAAAAGATGCCAATCTAGGACATTGTCGACAATGAATATCAAAAGTTGTCATGATGAAAACTTAGGCCTGATGCTGATTACTCAACCACGAACTCGGATATTGCTTAGAAACGGTTTCAAGTTCAGGCTGAATAGTGGCATGTTCAATTTTAAAATTGTGCTGCAAAGTGTGATGCAGGGCAGTCAGCACTTCAGGCCAATCATTCATATCACGTAACACCACGTGGGCTGATAAGGCAATCACCTCAGAAGATAGCGCCCACACATGAACATCGTGAACATCTACAACTTTATCGGTTTCAACCATGGCTTGCTGAACTTGCTCTACCTTAAGATGTAAAGGCACGCCTTCCATTAAAACGTGCAAGACTTCTCGCAATAATCGAATGGTAGAAAATAAAATTAAAGCTGAAATAAATAAGGACAAAATAGCATCAATCGGCAACCAGCCAGTGAAGTAAATCACGGCGCCCGCAACTATAGCAGCGACAGAACCTAACAAATCTCCAATCACGTGCAACAAAGCAGCACGACTATTAATATTGCCGTGACCGTGATCATGGCCGTCATGGCTATGATGATGAAGATGTCTTGCCACCAAGATATTAATGACCAAACCAATCAAAGCAATCCACATGACTTCCATGCCTTGCACTGGGGCTGGATGATAAAAGCGGCCAATCGCTTCATACACAATTGTTGCGACAACAAGCAACATAGCAACACCATTAATCAGCGCAACAATCACTTCCGCTCTTAATAAGCCATAAGTAAGTTTTTGCGTTGGTGGCTTTTGTGAAATCCAACCGGCGAACCAGGCTAAACCAAGCGCGGCACAATCGGAAAACATATGCCCTGCATCACCCATCAAAGCCAGCGAACCAGTAAACCAGCCCCCTATCGCCTCAACAAATGCAAAACCTAATGTCAGTAATAAAGGCCACAGCAAAGAAGCCCCGTGATTATGCGCGTGGGTATGACTGTGGTGTGAATGTGCTGGATGATTTTCAGCGTGATGATGTTGGTGTGTATCGTTCATAGCCTACATGCTAGCTGATACTCATAAAAAAAACGACAGATTTACTTGATGTCAGCGCTTATAATGCATGCCATCGTCAATTTTATTAGCGCTTCACTATTCATGCTTAGTTACCGTCACGCCTTTCATGCAGGCAATCATGCTGATGTACTTAAACATTTTGTACTCATGCAAGTGTTAGCGCATACCGCTCAAAAAGATAAACCATTTTGGTATATCGATACCCATGCAGGTGCTGGTCGTTATTCATTAGAAACTGGCTATGCCACACAAAATGCTGAATATGAAACTGGCATTGCTAAACTTTGGAATGCAGATGACTTACCAAATTCCCTACATAATTACGTAGGCTTTATCAAAACACTCAATCAGCCATCCAGCCCTAAAACTGCAAAACTCACGATGTATCCAGGCTCACCAATTTGTGCTCAAGCCCTTATGCGCCCTGATGACAGAATGCGTTTATTTGAATTGCATCCTAGCGACTTCGATATCTTGCGTGAGAATTTCAAAGGGCATCAACGCACTGTCAAAATTGATATGAGTAATGGATTCGCTGGCATTAAAGCTGTTCTACCACCACCGCCACGACGTGCAGTCGTTCTTATAGATCCGCCTTACGAAGAAAAACAAGATTACCAACGCGTAGTCGAGATGATTAAAGATAGCTTGCAGCGTTTTGCAACTGGCACTTACATCGTTTGGTATCCATTATTGCAAAGACCTGAACCAATGATGATGGTCAATCAACTCAAACAGCTCAATTTAAAAAACTGGCTCAATGTCAGTCTTAATGTGGAATCCCCATCACTCGAAGGCTTTGGGATGTATGGAAGTGGTCTGTTTATCGTTAACCCACCTTGGACACTTCCAGAAACTTTGGCTGAAGTCATGCCATATTTAGTCGATAAATTAGGCGTAGACGCTGGCGCTAGTTTTGAGCTAAACAGCCATATTAGTTAATCGTTTTTGCTTCCAAGTGCGTATCAGAGGCTGGCTCTGTATATAGATTAAAGTGGTAAACAGTCAGCGTCCGCTCATTCTCAGTTTCGACTTTAACTCGCCATTCACCAGACTGAATATTCTGCTTATAGGTGTAACCTCTAAAGCCGCCATTCCGGCCTCCTGATAAAGCAAAACCCATGCGCGATGTAGTTTGCCAGCCAGACTTCTCGTCATAATGTTCCCAACGATGATACAAAGTAGTGCTGATGCCTTGCGGCGCAAATACTGCTGAAACGCAGTAAACAGGCTGGCCTGCTGGCACGTGCAAATCATTAGAAAGCAATCGCCAAGGTTTATACCAAGGTGCATATTCTTGCATTAATTGAATATCACCATTTTGCTTTTTCAATTCCAAACCAATTTGAATATCTCGCTTAACCAAAGGCACTGGCGGGATAAAATCCATGAGATAAGCAACGGTTAAAGTCCCTGCAATCGCCCAAACCGGCCATGCCCGACCAGGGCAACCTGGTGTTTTCTTACGCAAATAGTGCGTAAGTAGCGCGCCAGCGAAGGTGCTCAAATAAAACCAAATTGCGTAAACACTTCCTAAAACAAAAGGCAGTAAGAAATTAAAAACCAAGATTGCACATAAGCCGAACAAAGCCCATGTCAGGGTAAACCGATTGTAATGATGGTCAATGTATTCATTGGCAACCAGCAAAAATCCCAAACCCAAAGACCAGAATAGCGCAAGAAAGTGATTGGCACTTTTGAAATACAAAATGAATAAGCAGCTAAACAAGCTACCAAATAAAAATTGAAGAATAAAAACAGGGGCGTTTTTTTGCCATTCAGGCCGAAGCGAATCTTTTAGCTGCGCCATCTCAGACATGGAAGCATGGGCATAACTTTTATGCCCCATCCAGTAAAGAATTAAAGCAGCTGCTAATAAATATGTGGCAAGAAACCATAAATCAGAGGGATTAATTTGACGGCCTATGGTCAGCGCATCCCACAAAAAACCACCAAAGAATGCAATCGCTGGCAGCAGATTCTTTAAGCTCATTGTTTTATCGAGCTTAAAGAATCGTGCTAGAAATTGACTAAGAAACTTAAACAAATTTAGGAAACCTGAGCAATGCCTATCACTTTTTTAGGTTGATACTCATCCATCAAATTAAAGTTAAGGTACTGATAGATTTGTGCATGATGCTTGCTGATGGTGTCACCGACGACCTGTAAATATTCCTGTGTGGTTGGAATGCGACCGAGTTTGGCACACACTGCAGC
>JAHEEA010000009.1:46342-48115 GCA_024640945.1 Candidatus Methylopumilus sp. | reverse complement strand
ATACTACTGATGAGATTATAGAGACTAACAAAACATTAATTAGTGCTTCTGTATTAGGCTTAATTTTCGAGAAAATAAATGGTTATAAAGACGGTAGTTTTTTCACGCCAAGTTTTGTAACTATGTATATGTGCCGAGAGTCACTTAGAAAAACAGTAGTCGATAAAGTCAATAAAATCAACAATCTAAACTGTAAAAATATTTTAGATATTTACAATAGCGATTTGAATGATTATGACTTAATTAATATTGTGGATAGTATTAAAGTATGTGACCCAGCAGTGGGCAGTGGACACTTTTTAGTTAGTGCTTTGAATGAATTTATTTCAATAAAAGCAGAGCTTGGCTTGTTGAAAGATAAGACTGGAAAGCGACTAAAGGGCTACGTATTTGAGTTATTAAACGATGAATTAATAGTTACGGACGAAGATGGCGATATTTTTGATTACAAGAAAAATAACGTCGAAAGTCAACGCATACAAGAAACATTGTTTAACGAGAAGAAGAGGATAATTGAGAACAGTTTGTTTGGTGTTGATATCAATCCTAACTCTGTGAAAATATGTAGGTTGAGATTGTGGATTGAACTTCTTAAGAATGCTTATTATAAAGACAATGGCGAACTTGAAACTTTACCTAACATTGATATTAATATTAAGTGTGGAAATTCTCTAATTAGTCGTTTTGATTTAGACATTAATTTAGAAGAAGCAATTAAGAAAAGTAAATTAAAGATACCTGAATATAAGTCTGCTGTAAGTGCCTATCGTAACGCCAAATCAAAAGAAGAAAAATGGGCGATGGATAGCTTAATTACGGAAGTTAAAACAGGATTTCAGACTGAAATAGTTAGTAATGACAAGCGTGTATTAGACTTATATAGATATAAAAATGAATTAAATGCTATTACTACTCAACAATCATTATTTGAGTTAGACAAAGTTAAAAAGAAACACGACGAAGCTAGAGTTGCTAAGTTAGAAAAAGACATTACAACTTTAGAAAACGAGATTGCTGAAATTAAGGGTAATAAGATATTTGAAGATGCTTTCGAGTGGCGATTTGAATTTCCAGAAGTGCTTAATGATAATGGTGAGTATGTTGGTTTTGATTTAGTTATTGCTAACCCACCTTATGTGTTCGCAAGAGATAACTTCACGCACTCTCAAAAATCTTATTTCTATAATCATTACAAGCTATCAAATTATCAGCTTAACTTGTATGTTTTGTTTATTGAGAGAATTGTAAATATTTTGCGTAAAGACGCATTCTTAAGTGTCATTACACCTAACAATTGGCTAACAGTATCAAGCGCAAAAGTTGTGCGTGAGTACATATTAAATAATACTGACTTGAATATAGTAAGTTTTGATAAAAAGGTATTTGAGGACGCTAATGTTGATACAGCTATATTAACTATGCGTGTAGGCTTAGAGGGTGATGACAACATTAACTTGTATCAATCTACATCTAATAACATTGCCTATTCACATACGATTAATAAAACAACTATAGCTAATACAAAAGACTTTATTATTAATTCTGTTTCTAGTGTTAATAATGAATATAAACAGCTTACAGATAAAATTGAACTTAACGCTAAGTTATTATCCGAAGTTGCTAATGTTAAAGTTGGTCTTAAATCTTATCAAACGGGCAAAGGCAAACCACAACAAACTGATGAAATTAAAAAGTCACGTGCTTTTCATTCAACTCAAAAATTAGATGACACATACATTAAATATTTAGAAGGTAGGGACGTATGTAGATATA
>JAHEEA010000009.1:0-46332 GCA_024640945.1 Candidatus Methylopumilus sp. | reverse complement strand
TAGATATAACTTAGGTTGGAGTGGTGAGTATTTGAGTTATGGATTACATTTAGCTGAGCCACGTCAAATTAATTTATTTGTTGGTGAAAGGATATTGGTTAGACAAATTCCTAATAAACCACCATATTGTATTCACGCTTGTTACACAAATGAAACGCTATTGAATGATATTAATTCAATGTCTGTTGTTAATATAAGCATCAATCCTAAGTACCTATTAGCTGTACTAAACTCGAAGTTAATATCATTTTGGTTTGTACATAAATTTGGTAAGTTACAACGTGGCATTTTTCCGCAATTCAAAGTAAATGAACTTGCTACTTTTCCTATCTCTGTCGCGTCAATTGCTGAGCAAGATGAGATTGCTTTAATTGTTGATGGTATTACAGAAGAAAATAAAGCTGAACTAAGTAAAAATTTAGATCAGCTTATATATAAAATTTACAACTTAAATGAAGATGATGTTGCTATAGTCGAAGCGTTAGCTTAAATCAAAGCTACTGCTGCTCGCTTCATATCTTGTGTAACATCAATATATCGCATAGTTGTCTGTGCTTGTCTGTGTCCTGCCAATTCCATTAGCACACGAAGTGGTACTGACTTGCTAGATAGTGAAGTTAAGAAAGTGCGTCTGCCACTATGTGAGCTACAGCCATATAAGCCAGCTTGTTTGTAAAGCATATGGAAGTGATAGCAAGCTGTGTTGTTATTAAATCCTTCTCGCTTTTGTGTTTCAAATAACGGCTTGTTGGTAGATTTGCTGTAACTAAGCCCAATCAATTCGTTAGTGTTAAATCTCGTCTTTAAGTAATCTGCTATTTCTTTGCGTAGCTTTTCACTTAGCACTACAGTTCTTGCGTACTTGCCTTTAGTTTGCTCCGCTGTTAAGCGTAATTCTTCAACAATCTTTCCATCAGCCCCAAGTACATCCTTTATCTTAGTTGCCGCTACCTCACCAATACGCATACCAGCCCAATAAGTCATTAACACCATCACTCTATCCCTGTATCCGTATTTGCGTGTTTTGATATAAAGCAATAATAAGTTCAGTTCTTTCTCGTTAAGTGTTTTTGCTTGTGACATTCTATTTCCCCTATTAAACAAATGTTTTTCGTTTAATAAATTATTAATTCTTTGTTTCAACTTTCCTACCTCTATTTGCCATAAGTTAGTCATATAGTTAAATCCTTCCATATATTAAGTACTTAGCTAATTTCTAACTCAATAACCAAATCTTTTAAGTAGTTTCATTGTTTTTATTGTTTTGAGTTATCTAATTACATAATTAACAGACAGCACAATATAACTAGCCACCTTTATAGCTAGTTTTGTGCTGTCTCGTTATCAAACAACCTTATGTCAGTTTGTTAACGCGGCGTAGGGTATGTGGCAATTTTGCCAATCAATACACTCCTTGTTGCCGTCATAAATCTCTTTAGTTATGTATGTAATCCAACGCTCGTCAGTCATCTCTTGTATGTGTATGTCATTCACACCATCGTAAGTTGCTAACCAAGCGTCTTGTATTGCTGTGTGTAGTTGCTGTTCTGTTTGTATGTTTGATGTAGGTGTAAGTATGTTGCCTAGTGCTATGTGTGCGTGTAGTGATTTGTTTCTGTCGTAATTATTTAATGTGCCTTCAATAGTTGTAATGATTAATGGATGATACATATTTGGCTTTCTTATACTTCCATTTCCGTTAGCCATATAAGCTAGCCTTCTGTTAAATTGCCTAACAGTTCTTCTTGCTCTTTCTAACATCAAATCCATCTTCTTATCGCTAGCATTTAGCGTGTATAAATTTGTCTGTAATGTTAGTGCGTGAGTAAAGTTACCTCTTAACTTCTTTATGTCCTCTACGCCCTTCAATTGTATATATGTATGTGCCATACATATATTTATCTAAAAACCAAAGTTTTTCCTTATTAACCAAATGCCCTCTCAAGCCCTTTGTTTACAAGGCTCGCAGACAGCGTCTTTTTAATAAAGGATGGTTATTAAAGCCATAGCCCTCAAATCGTCTCTACGCCTAGCTTTGAGGTATTAAGTTGAGGTAGGAATTATTTGTTAGTGAAACTAAAGTAAATAGTTTAGTGTGAGGACAAATGAAATGAATACATATAAATCTTTAGTAAAGCTACAAGTTACAAAGACAGTTACAACAACTACAAATGTTGTTGTACAAGCGACAGATGCGTACAAAGCAAAGTTACAATTAGAAGCTATGTACGGCAAAGGTAATGTTGTAAGTTATCCGTTGCTAATAAAGTGATAAGTACTTATATGAGATTTTTTGAATTTAGTACAAAGCTACCTACTCCACAGCAAAGTAGGATTAATGCGTTAAAGCAACAGAAGGATAGGGCAGCTACGGCATTAAAAACGGAAAGAGAAAGACAGAAGAAGCAGAAGGCAACAACAGCTTTACAGCAAGCAAACCAAACACTAGCAAAGTTGAGTTAGTTAATAAAATTGGCTTTGTTTATGACTAAGAATTAGTTGTCAACTCATTGTTTTATTTAGATAACTTTGTGTTGTAAAGTTACACATTTTTTACACACCAGTGATTTTTGTGAAAAATATCTAAATAAATCAATCTGGTTACAAGACCAGCCTGTACTTTTAATCCGTTTGTCGTGGGTTCGATCCCCGCACAGCCACCAATAAAAAGAAATGGTTACGTGAAAACGTAGCCATTTTTTTCGTCCAAAATCTCAATGCAGACTTAATGTGTGGTTTTCTCGCTTAAGCAAAGCTAGTCGTCTAAAACTTCATAGATCATTTTCAACTAACTTCTTTTTTTAAAAGGTATCTTTTGAACTTCATTGACTAACAGCAGACTGATGAATAGTTAAGATTAATCATCATGCCTGTTTGGCTTAGGAAAAAATAATGGACTCTGCACAACTTAATAAAAGCGATCGAATGCGCGGTGCGCTATGGGGAATGTTTGTTGGTGATGCATTAGCAATGCCAGCGCATTGGTATTACAACATTGCAGCACTATGGCAAGATTTTGGTGTGATTCGAGATTACCAAGCGCCAAAACAGCATCATCCTAATTCTATTATGGCTTTAGCAAACACGGCTAAAGCAGGGCGAGGAAACCAAGAGGGTGACATTGTTGGCAATGTGATTCTAAAAGGAAAAAAGCATCATTGGGGACAAGCTAATCGTCATTATCATCAGGGAATGCAGGCTGGTGATAATACGCTTAATTTATTGTGCGCTAGAGTGTTGATGCGATCATTGAATAAAGTTGGGCATTATGATCCCAAGGACTTTTTAGAAGAATACATTAGCTTTATGACCGAGTCGGATCGGCATAATGATACTTATGCAGAATCTTTTCATCGGGATTTTTTTGCAAACTACTCACGAGGAATCGCCCCAGAAAAATGTGCGGGTGCTGAAGGCCATGATACTGCCTCAATTGGTGGGTTAGTGAATCTGCCATTGGTTATTTTGGCGACATTGCGAGAGGGTGATTTGTCTGCTGTGAATGCTAGCGCTTTAACTCAGCAACGCTTAACTCATCAATCCTCGGTTCTAGAGCGATATTCGGTTGCTTTGAGTGAATTACTATTTAAGATTTTCAATACCACTCATCCTGATATTGAAGTGCTTGCTTGTGAGGCGGCAAAAGGTATTGGTTTTCCTGCTGCTGAGGTAGCGCAAAGTGTTCGTCGAAAACAAACTTCAGATTTGGACGTGATCGGTGGCTTGTTAAGTCCAGCATGTTATATTGATCAATCGTTTCCATCCGTACTTTATTTAGCAGCACGTTACCCAAATGATTTTGAAGCGGCTTTAATTGCTAACACGAACGTGGGTGGGGATAATTGCCATCGAGGTGCGGTTTTAGGCACGTTACTTGGAGCAGCTTTAGGTTTTGAGGCTATTCCAAAACGATGGATTAACGGATTAAGTGCTCATCAAACTTTACATGAAGAAATTGAGCAGTTTATTGCTCGCTTTGAATGATTAGCCCTCATCAAAATTAGCTGACTTGCAATCCACTTTTTGGAGTAATGAAATGAAAAAAATCATCGTCTTATTTTTGCTATTTAGCAGCAACCTAAAAGCAGAAGAAATTCGGACGTTTTGTAATGCAATCGATGGAGGGACGCTTTCTATTCAGTTTGATGAATCAAATCAAACTGTAAGAGCAAATAAAGTGCCGCAAACTAAAGTGGTGATTGATAGCAAAGATATTAGATTTTGGAATAACGATTATTCGTATCATATACGTCGAGATAATGGTGCGATGATGATCTATTTGAAAGATGAAGTGGTTGGGGTGCTGGAGTGCTCTAAGCCTATTTAGGTTGATATTAAGTTAATTTTTCAAATATATTTTTAATTAGTTATCTGAAACGCATAGATTTATGTGGAAGTATCTATAAGAGTCGTAGTTTTAACTAGGGGTTGTTTGTAAAAGTTAACCGGCAAGGCAGCTGTTGTTGAATTCTTTAACTTTAGATAATGATTCATTGAGTGAAAAACGCGGATTAAAAAATGGCTCTTTTATGTATAGTGCCGATAGTTTTTTGCAATCAATGGCACTTAATTTTTCTGCAGAAGATACAAAGCATGATGGTTTTTGTAAAATAATTTCTTCAATATTTGCGGCATAACTCGCTCTATATTCTGACTTCTCAGCATTCTTTATAGCATTTTGTAAAAGTGAGCTAAAGCGTTTGTCGGATGTACATTGGTTAATGGTATTTAGGTAGTTTTTTTGAGAAATTAATTTTTCTATATCGATATGAGTCTTTGTTGCGGCACTTATTTCAAAACTTGTTATCAAAAGAAAGCAGGCTGTTATTAATTTGTACATTTAATTCCCCTAGTGACCCTTGCTATCAGAGTGACTGAATTTTGTTCACAAAAAAGTGTCTTGCAATAGGCAATTAAAACTTAATTTAGTTCAATAATATCAATGATATTTTGAATGAATAACGGTAGTGGAAATAACTTTTTTAGATGATAAAATTTTCCTTCAAGAACGTTTTTAATACTTACTAGATTGGCCTCAATTAAATTTATATGAAAAACATACACTTCCTGATATTAATTGTTTTGTTGATTCCAGCAATGATTTATCTTTTTGCATTCAATCAAATTTATAGGTCGCAACATACTCAAAAAACGATGTTGGAAAAAGTAGGCGATGAGTGTGCGGGGATCGCAGAAAATTCAGTAGCAAATATGACGGCAGTAGTTGAGTTTCAAAAACTTGAAATTCAGGGGCGTAAATTTAATGTGATGCGCCGCTGTATGGCAGATCATGCTTATTTTGAAAGTCCTAAATGGACGGCTTACGCAAAACCTATTGCTCAATCAAACTCACTTAATCAGAAAATTTCTGAGGATGAGGCGATTGAGAACTTAAGGCGCAGTCATATGGTGATTTTTAAGGCCGACTCAAATCAGCCTATTTATTGGGAGTACCGTCCTTAGTCTGCTTTGTTTGTTTAAGCATTGTAATTTTCTTGCTTAATTCTTCGGCAGCATAAGTGTCTATTGCTGCAATAGATGCATTTATTTTATCTAAACGATCTAAATCAACTTCTTTTAAAGCAATTTGAGATTGTTTAATTAACACATCAAGATTTTTTGGATTCAAATTAAGCGCTTTTTCTAATTCAGTTTTTGCAATTGATAAGTGATCGAGTTCGTAGTCAGCAACGCCTAAGAAAAACCATGCATCAGCGGTGTTAGGTTGGCTGTTAGCCCATGCTTTTGCAATGGCATATAGGTTCTGCCAGTCATGGTTTTGATAAGGGATGACAACTTGCATGAAGTAGGGCTGTTTTTGGTATGGTAGTGCCCAGAATGGAGATTCTTCAGTATTTAAAGTGAGTAATTCTTTTGAGTTAATGAGTTCTTTGATCCATTCAACCGGTAGGCTGTAAAAAAAGCCTTGTGGCCCTGGACTCTTGAAACTGGTGATGCCAATCAAGTTGAATTTCTGATCAAATAAAGCGCCACCACTTGAGCCAAGTGCAAAGGCTGTATCGGAACGAATAATTAAGCTGCCATCGTACGGGTATTTTGCTTTGATACTGCCATAAGATGGTTGAGGTACGTTGTTACCATTAGGATACCCAATACTAAAAACGTCTTCTTCTAATTCAAGTGAAGCTGTATCGCGCATAAGTACTGGTTTGAATGGGAGCCCATCAAATTTTAGTGCGCATAAGTCATGCTTCCAGTCTGCTTTTAGTGCAATAGGTTTATACCCATCTCCATATTTTGCGACATTGGCACCTTTGCCATTTGCTAATACATGGCAATTGGTCACTACATACTCATTGCTAATCACAACACCAGTGCCCGTACCCACATTCCCATTTTCAAGTTCAACGGAGATTTGAACAATTGATTCATGGAGCTTTAATAACTCACCTATGTTGGGTTGTGCGAGGACAATACTTGAATTGATTAGTAAGCAGATGAGCAGTAATTTTTTCATGAAAAAACCTAATTGATTTAGCTATACTGAATTGGTCCACTGAGCTCGGTTTAGGTTCAAAAAATATGACTTAAATTGCGCTTTTAGGTAGCACAATAAAGCCTTCTTCACTGCAACCATAAGCACTGAATTGCTTGTGAGCAAAGTAATCTGCAGATACTGCACAAAGCGCAGCATCGATAAAATCTATACAGCTAAGTTGTTCAGTTTCATAGTTGGCATGAAGGGCTAGCGTCTTTCTTCTAATGGAAGATTTACTTCCTTCAGGGCATGATTGTTGATTGCGAGTCCAAAGTGACATTTGAACGGCATGTGGGAAGGTTTCTATGATGCAAGGGGTATTGATTTGCTGCCCCATATAGATTGGCAAGCCAAGCTTTTGGTAAATCAATTCGCCATTAAACACCCAATCGTAGAAATGACTTTCCTTCGCTAATGCTCTAGTCGGCGTATAAAAGCAGCGCATGCCGTTTTTAACTAAATCTCTTTCCGCTTTTCTAGATCGACTGTTTTTGCTAAATATTGATGGCGCATCAATGGCGATAACTGATGGCTGATGGCTTAATGTCCAAGCTACTATTGCATCGGGATTTATTGAGTGAAAATGACCATGATATTGACCTGCGTAATTAACGACAGCATGAAAGCCTTTTTTAATGCCGCCAACATCGATACCTACGGTGATTTTTGGAGAAGTCATTTTTGAAAAATAGAATGGATTAATAAGTGCTAAAGAAATGGATACTGTTAAAGATACACGATTAATCGTTTTTATTAAGAGTAAAATCTTAGGATGAAAAAATTAATTCTCATCTTGGGTGATCAGCTGGATATCAATAGCTCCGTTCTGAGGGACTTTGATCCGAGTACAGATGAAGTTTTGATGATTGAGTCGCAAAATGAATCAACTTATGTTTGGTCCCACAAAGCTAAAATTGCTATCTTTTTGTCGGCAATGCGACATTTCGCGCAAACGCTACAATCTAAAAAAATCCCTCTTACTTGTATTAAAGAATCTAGCCTGACGCTTGAAGAAGCGCTTAGGCATCAGCTCATAGAAAAGCGTGTCACACATCTGGTTTGTATTGAACCTGGGGAGTGGAGATTAAAGCTTGCCATAGAAAATTTGGCGCGTGATTTAAATGTGGATTTGCTGATGCAAGCGGATGATCATTTTTATTGTAGTAATAAGGAATTTCGTGAATGGGCTGCCGACAAAAAAGAGCTTAGGTTAGAGTATTTTTATCGCTACATGCGCAAGAAACATAACGTTCTGATGGATGATGAATCTCAGCCAGTAGGTGGGCAGTGGAATTTTGATGATCAGAATAGAAAGCCTTATTCTAAGAATGGCCCTGGTTTAATAGACAATCCCTTGATGTTTGCACCTGATGAAATTAGTCGTGAAGTTTTAGCGTTTGTTGAGCGTCAATATCCAGAACATCCAGGTTCGCTTGCACATTTTTCTTGGCCTGTGACCAGAGAGCAAGCCTTATCTGCATTAGCACATTTTGTTGAACATCGCTTAGCCACTTTCGGAATGTATCAAGACGCAATGTGGAAAGAAACGCCATTTGGATGGCATTCAATTCTTTCAACAAGTTTGAATCTTAAGTTACTCAATCCAAGAGAAGTGATTCAGAGCGCTTTAGATGCGTATCAAAATAATCGCTTAGATTTGGCAACGGTTGAGGGATTTATTCGGCAAGTGATTGGGTGGAGAGAGTTTGTTCGAGGTATTTATTATCTCGATATGCCAGGCATGGCCACGGCAAACTTTTATCAACATCAACGTAAATTACCCAAATGGTATTGGACTGCAGATACCAAAATGAATTGTATGAAAGATGCGATAGGCCAAACACTTAAGTATGGATATGCGCATCATATTCAGCGTTTAATGATCACCGGTAATTTTGCGTTGCTTGCAGAAATTCTTCCGCAAGAAGTTTCCGATTGGTATTTGGCTATTTATGTTGATGCAATTGAGTGGGTAGAGTTGCCTAATGTTGTTGGTATGGCACTTTTTGCTAATGGTGGCCGTTTTACTAGTAAGCCTTATATTGCAAGTGGCGCCTATGTGAAGCGTATGAGTAATTACTGTGATGGATGTCAGTATAAGCCTGATGTGAGATACGGCGAGCAAGCTTGTCCAATGACAACTTTGTATTGGAATTTCTTGATTAAGCATCAAGCTGCTTTTAATCAAAATCCACGTACTCGATTAATGACTGTAAATTTATCTAAGATTAGTGTTGAGGATCAAACCCGCATTCAATTACACGCTAAAGAAATTTTAAGTAAGATCGAGTCGATTTGATCATACCGATTTAAAGTAACTGAATATTATAAATAGCAATGCGGTAAGCGTGCTTGCCGCAAATAGTGTGATGAAAAAACCAAAGCCTTGTCGCAACATCCAACTAAAAAGCGGGAGTGCAGGAATGACTGGCAATACGTATAAAAAGTTGTTTTTAGCTAAGTCTGCAATCATCTCAGTATTTTTTGTTTCGAACCAAAGTATGGTGTAGCTGGTAAATGAAACAATCGGTAATGCCAAAATGATCGCGCCAAGATTAGTATCTTTTTTACTAAGCTCCGTCACTGAAACAATGATCAAAACTGAAAGCACCGTTTTAATTAGAAATAGCATAGGGTAGTTTTACTTTTTAATGTTTTTACAACGTTGAGAACAATATTTCACTTCGTCCCAAACCAGCTTCCATTTCTTTCGCCAAGTAAATGGACGATTGCAGGCTAAACAAATTTTGCTGGGTAAGTTTTCTTTTTTAATCATCAAAATTAAGTTATTAAATATTCAGTTTATTAGTCACACTTATTTGGCGTAAGTTCATCAATGAACGATGTTGTGAGAACTAAGTAATGCAATCCTGCTCTTATAAGAAGTCTATTTTGGAGTGATGTGATGTTTAATAAAATTTCAGCATTGTTACTGGTGTTTTTTGTTGTTAATACTGCAAATGCGTGTGATAACAATAAGGATTTAAAAAAGTTAATTCAGTTGGAAACCAACAAGTTGCTGGTTAATGCACCGACTTTTAAACATGGTCTTGAAGATAAGGAAATTCAACTTAATCTTTCAAATGCAATGTTAGATAAAGGCCATTGTCTCGCTAAATTTTCATTAACGTTGCCACAAAAAGATTTGGATGAAGCTAATCATTACTTGAATGAGAACCCAGCCAAGAAAATATTATTGGCGGCTCAAGGGTATGCAATTCCAGAAAAAACAATAAATGAGGTTCCATATCATTATGAAATAATCGATGGGGAGCCTAAACCAATTTCAGCTGAGAATGCTGAGCTGAAAGGCTTGTATAACAATATTGAATATACATACCAGTTGCTTGCGCAGCTGCGAATTGATATTGACGGCACTCCTAAAAATTCTGCTTCATGGACTTATGATCAAACAAAGAACGAGTATCTGAGCTGTGTGAAAAGCAAAGAGTTATCAGAAGCGCAATGCAATTGTCGGGTGAAGAAATTAAGCGATTCTTTATCGCCTAGAAAAATGGAATTAATTAATTTTATTCAAAGCCAACCTTATTCTGTTGCCACTGGGGCAATGAATTCATACCTTCAGTTTAGTAAATCTATTAATGAATCATGCAGCAAATAAAGTCACCTTTTTTAGTTAAATTGCCATCATCTCGATTGGAGAGATTACAGTTCATTAAAGATATTTTTATTGAGCACTCAGGGACGGATTTAAATGATGCATGGATAGGTGGAAGAGTTGAGGGGCTTCGAAAGTTGGGGCTTATTCAGCCAATCAATTATTCGAAAAATCGTAATTTTTTGAATGGAGATGTTACTCATCTTTCCCCATATATTCGACATGGTTGTATCACAATTGCCGAGGCAGTTAAGACAACAAAAGAAAAAGTAAACACTGGCGCTGAAAAACTTTTATTTGAATTCGCATGGCGAGATTACTGGAGAAAAGTTTGGTATTTAAATGGCGATGCGATTAGTTCTGATATGGAGCCACCCAAAGTTGAGTTGAAGAGAGTTGCTCTTCCTCAAGATGTGAAAGATGCAAGTACTGGATTGGTTTGTATTGATCACTTCGTACAAACGCTAGAGCAAACTGGCTATCTTCATAATCATGCTCGCATGTGGTTGGCGAGTTATATGATTCATTGGCTAGGAGTGGATTGGAGAGCTGGTGCGGACTGGATGGTTAAGCTGTTGTTAGATGGAGATCTGGCATCTAATAGTTTATCTTGGCAATGGGTTGCTTCAACTTTTGGAAGTAAGCCTTATTTCTTTAATAAAGAGAATCTAAGTAAGTATAGTGACCATCAATTTTGCCAATCTTGCAAAGAAAAATGTCCTTTTAATGAAAGTTATGAAGCATTAAATACCCAACTTTTTAAGCCGACTACTGCGCCAGCAAAAGTATATAAAAGAGCCAATTTGCCGCAATCAGCAATAGCATCAGGCAGCAAAACGGTCGTTTTATTTCATGATGAAATGCTCTCGGCAGCGCATTCACTTTATCAAAGCAGTCATCATAAAGTATTTATTTTTGATCCAGTCATCCAACATGATTGGGCGCTGAATCGTCTGCAATTTATTGCAGACTGCTTAATTGAAATGCCGGATGTTGAAATTTGGGTGGGGAATACAGCAGAAGTACTTGTTATGCTTGAAGCGAATAAAATTATCACCCAAAACACACCTAACTTATTGTTTAAATCTTTGATTAAGGGGTATGAAGTGCTTTATCAAGCTGAGCCAGCGCCTTATTCAGACGCTGTCGCCCAAAAAATCATGGCCAAGGATTTGAAACGATTTTCTAAGTATTGGAATATTGTCGGCGCCGATATTTTAAAATCTTTAGATTGAAAACATCATCTTGCTAGCTCTGAAAAGCAATCCTGATACTAGTAAACAAGAGGTCGCCACGAAAGTTAAGTTGTGTCTTAAGCTGATATACCAATTTGGTAATTCCACAATATTAGATAACGTTTTGTCTTTGATTAAATTTAATACAAAAAAAGCTGCCAATAAAAAGAATGAATAAAATTGTGGAATAGACAAAGCAATCCATGCAACTAGCGACGGGATAACGCTCCACACAAAAGTCCATTTTTGTTTATTCTGAGGTAAGTCATGTAGCAGCATCGCAAATGACCAGTGAAGCGCGCCAACAAAACTTAAAATTATTGCTGCATAAGTAATTAAAAAATGACGCCACATCTCTAAATGATGGTAATCATAAAATAAAAAGAAGGTTGGAACGATAAACGGCAACAAACCTAAATAACCTAAGACTTTTGGTAAAAGAACGTTAGCGTTTTTTTTCATAAGTTATATGCTCGCCTAATGGGATTGGGTGGAAAATGTCACGAAGTGTATCTAGTGCATTTTCAGTATTCTACCTGATGGCTGATTAGGTGGTGGATATGCCAAAAAAATTGATAACTATCTTATTTGTGCTTGCTTTGCTAAGTGACAAACAGACTAGCGTATAATCAGAACTGTTATCTGATAGTGCCCCTTGAAAATATGCAAGATGGCACCATCTAGTAATCACTGAAATACAAACTACTTGGGGCTGACAAGGTTTCGACGTGGGTTGCAAAGCAGTGCAGGGCATACCGAGGCTCAGTTCCCTCGTAAATACAGCTGAAAAAAGTATAGTCGCAAACGACGAAACTTACGCTCTAGCCGCTTAATCCGGCTGGACGCTGCACCATCTCTCCCGTGGGGTGGGTGGCCTTAAAACCATCGCAGCGTCATATACACGGGATACGTGATGTGTTGGGTTACTTAGCACTTCATTAACCTTAAGGTAACTCGCTTATTTCTTGCTTGCTCGTTGGTGTGGAATAAGTTAAATTAAACAACACAGCTAAGTATGTAGAACTGTCTGTGGAGGGCTTGCGGACGGGGGTTCGATTCCCCCCAGCCCAATAAGAAGAAATGGCTACGTGAAAACGTAGCCTTTTTTTGTCTATTTTATAAGAGATGTTTTTGTTTAATAAATGCGCTGAACGCATCAGCAAAAGTTAAATGTTGATTCCTGTCGAATGGACAAGTACGTGCTTCATGGGACTTAGATTTCCAAACAAATTTTCCCAAAGTGTTTATTGGTTTCTTGATAACGGAAAGCATCGACGATGTTTTCTAAAGGGAATACTTTATCAACAATTGGACGCATGCCGTTGGCATCAATTGCTTTAACCATTTCTTGTTGTTGTGTGCGATTCCCAACGATTAAACCTTGCAAGCGAAGTTGTTTAATCAATGCAGTGACGATAGAAACTTCGCCGCCTAACCCAGTCAAAATGCCAATCACTGAGATGTGGGCACCAACGCGTGCTGCCAACATGGATTGATCTAAAGTTGCGGGGCCACCCACTTCGACAATGTGATCAACACCACGGCCACCGGTTATTTCGCGAGCGACTTCTCCCCAGTTAGTTGTCTTTTTATAATTAATGAGATGGTCTGCACCTAGTGCTTTTAGCTTGTCTAATTTCTCATCGCTTGATGAAGTTGCAATGACGGTTGCGCCCGCCATTTTTGCAAACTGCAAAGCGAAAATAGAAACGCCGCCTGTTCCTTGCACTAGTACGGTATCACCTGGTTTTAAGGCATCGTCTGACATCAGTGCACGCCATGAGGTGAGGGCTGCTGTCGTTAAAGTGGAGGCTTCTACATGGCTCCAGCCTTTAGGTGCCAGCGTGAATGCATTGGTCGAGGTTGTAACAGTTCCACGTGCATAACCATCCACGCCATCACCTGGTGTCGTTGCAAAGCCTTCAACCAGTGGCTCACCTGCTAACCATGTTGGAAAAAATGTGCTCACTACGTGGTCGCCTACAGCAAACTCTGTAACACCGTCCCCGACTGCGGTAACAACGCCAGCGCCATCAGCCATTGGGATTCTGGGTTCAGATGGCCCCCACATGCCGCTGACTACTGCAAAGTCGTGGTAGTTGAGGGAATTGGCATGAAGCCTTACGGTAATTTCGCCAGATTTAGGGGCTGCTGCATCTCGTGTACCAACAGTTACTTTGTCGTATCCGCCACCAGTAGCAAGAATGATTGCTTTATTTGACATACCAACTCCTTAGAACAATTTTTTGAATTGCAAACCTAATTTTCTAGAATTATATTTTATTTATTCTGTAGCAAGACAGATGTCGCTACCGTCCGTGACCATTTTTTCTGAGAATAATTTTTTGATGGGGACCCAGAAAATCGAGGTGCCTAAACGCACGATGGTTTCAGCAATATCTCCAGCTGATAAACCAATATTAAAGTGATCAAACTTCCCTGTTACTTGCACGGGTGTTGATAGACTTAAGAATTGAACCTCTTTGGCTTGAGGGCGTAATTTTGCATAGATTTCCTCAGTTTTAAAATTAGCTAATAAAACCCCATTAACACGCATTTTGCTTGTATCGATTTGCAATTTTTTTTCTTTAAGTATGCCTTTTTCCAGCTTAAATTTACCAATCGCGCAGTTGATTTTTGATTCTTGAGCAGGGTCAATCACAGGTAATAGTCCACTCAATATATTGACGGACCATAAATCTAACGCCCCTGATTTTTGGTTTTCTGGCCAAATCATTAAATCTAAATTTCCGTTACCGTAGCTCATTAAATCAGCAAGATGTGGAGCGGTTGATGAAACATTCATTTTGAAGTTTAAGCGGCCTTTGATGTCACTATTAGGTTTTACTCGCCTAGCAATAATTCCATAATCGAACTGATGGGTGTCGACATGCAAATCTAATTGAATATCTTTTTCAGTTGGATGATATTTTAATGACCATAAAGCTTTCCCACCTTCAGTTTCAATGTAAGCAGGACCAATGGTGGCCGTGCCATTCATTAATTCGAAATTGAATTGGCCTTGACCAAGCTTATCCTTTCCTGATGAGACCTGATCTACTGCAATTTCTAAATTGAGATTGCCTTTTTTCAGCATAGCAGGGCTAAGGAATTGTTCTATTTTGTTACTGACTGCTCTTTTATCAGCATTGGCTTTATTGTTTTCGGGGGCACTATTTTTTTGATTTTTCGACCATTCGTCCATGCTGAAGTCTTCTAATCTAATCTTTTGTGCTCTTAGGCGAATGTCTCCTTTAGGCGGATTGGATGACGTTAATAGGCTGCCGTTCCCTTCTAGATTACTTTCTCCTACTTGTAGGCTTAAATTCTTAATCTGATAGCTATCTTTGTTCATATGAAAGCCACCAGAAAGATTCCATGGCCCCCAAGGTGGAATATCTGAGTTTAAAAGTTGATTTAAATCACTTAGTTTTTTTCCTGAAGCATGAAGTTGCAGGTGAATATTCGGTTCATCAATCTCTCTCGATAAATTGCCTGATAGATTGAGCGATGTGTTTGAGATTTTTGTGACTAAATCAATCGGTATGTTTTTATGAGCATCTAATAAATCTTTAGTGGATGAGGTCTCGAGATTAATGCTAATTGGTGCTTGGTTGATGGCACCTAGCAGTTTGAGTGATAGCTTTTCTTTGGGTGATGCAGTGACCGTGCCTTGCTCAATTTTAATTAAAGCACTCGATTTTGTGCTTGGGTCCTTAAGCTTAATTTCGCCTTGGTTTAGTACGGCAATAAGTTTTGCCTGGGCGATTAAATCGCTTAATAAACTCGCGTGCGATTCTAGATATAAATTGATATTGTTAAAGCGCGCTTCGAGGTCTTGGGTGATGTTAAGTTCTTTTAACATTGCACCAATATTCACTTGATTTGCGTTTAACCAAAGTTTGATGCCAGGGTCAATGCTGCGCATATCTAGCAAAATTGCACCGTCATAATTGATGCTGTTAATTGATGCTAAGAAAGGAGATGTGTTCATGTAGCCATCTCTAATCCGAGCATTGAATTCAACATTTTTAACGATGATTGAAGGGCCGTTAATTTGTTTAATGTTTGTTCTAATATCGGCATCAGATAGATCCAAGCCTTTAGGTAGTATTGGAATGTTCAGATTGAAATTACTTTGCTTTTTATTTACGCTGATATTTTTTTGAGATTGAGCGTCGGGCATGAGTTTTCCAAGCTCATTTGCGTCAATCTGTTGGCCTTCAATATTCAGTGTGAGTAATGGTCGTTGCTTGAGACCGCTACGGTTGGCATTAATTTTTAAGTCGCTAGAGGCAAGTTTGATGGCAAGGTCTTTTAGATGCCATGCATTCTCATCGGAATTAAAAATGCCAGATACCATGAATGGCACTTTCTGTGCATTTTGTAAGCCAAACCAGTTTGCAATATCTCGAGCGTCGGATGAATTTAATTTGAATGCTAAATTGAAGCTTGGCTGATTGTTTTTGATTGAATAGTCTGCCAATGCATTGATGAGCGTATTCTTTGCTTCAGCTTTTAGTTTTAGTTTGCCTTGTTCGGATTTTGCAATTTGTGCGATTGAGTCTCCATCAACATTGATGACTAAAGGTTGGTTTAGCAGACTGCCGATGAACCTAATGTTAAGCGGTTTAGCTGGAGGAAGGCTAAAATTGAGAGTATCAATATCAAAGTTGACGGCTTTATTTCCGTCGGTATTACCGTAGCTAAGATGGCTTTTGTCGACGTGCATTTTGACGTCGAGATTCTCTAAGGCTTCTCGTATTTTCGAACCTTGCGCTTGTGCCTTTAGTTCAAAGTGTCCAAGTTTCCCTTTGACGCCTTTAATGCCAAGTAGTAGCTCTGCTAGGTCACCAATCTCTTCTTCATGCGTCCAGAATTCAACCATAAGAGTCGAAGCGTTTTGATTGACATTCGCTTCAAACTGACCATTTAAATTAACTTCTGCCATATTCAATTTCATGGGGATTCTGAGCTTGCTGTTTTTTAATTTAAATTGCGCTTTCGCTTCCGAAATTTGGCCTGGCAATCCTAAAATTTGTTTAATATTTAATTTAATATCAGCGTCTGCGAATCCCAATCCGCTTAAATCTAAATCGTTATTGAGTAGTTGACGATATAGCTGAATAAAGTTGTCAGGTGATGATGAATCTTCTTTGTTATCTGCTTGAATTAAAGGGGTGAAGTCGAGGGTAGGTAAATTAATTTCACCGTTAATTTTTAAGCGCGCTTCATTCAGGACGGTTAGCTTGCCTATCAGTTTTGATTTGCCAAGAGTTCCAGAAAGTTTGTCTAGTTGAACAGTTTTCTCTTTAATTAGGATGTTGCTTGAGATTTCAGCAATACCAGTATTAGGTAGTTGCAAATCTAGTAACTTGCCAAATTTTCTTAAGTCGGGTGTTTTTAGATCAACTGAGAGCTTTGTATCCTCAACATTTAAAGTGCCTGAAGCATTTAAATGACTTTCTAAAAAGTCTAAATTTAATTGAAATGGCCAATTACTTTCGTCAGCTTTAGCATCTGATTGATTCGATGGTTGCTTGGCTTGGATAACATTGATAAGAGATTGTAGTGAGTGCCCTTTGGCAGAAATCTTGTATGGAAACTTATCTTCAACAATCCCCTCTAGATTGATTGATATATTATCTTTAACACTTAAGTGTGCATCCATTTTTTTTAGCTTGAAGGTGTGTGGTTTTTCACCTTGTCTTTGATAGTTGATATTCAATTTATTCAGATTGATGTTTTTAAACTCAGAGTGTTCAAGTAAGTTTAAAATTAAAACTAAGCTATCTGGGTCTTCGGGCGTTTGTTTAAAAGACCAATTATTGCGGCCGTCTTTCGTTTCCATTAGATCTAGATTCAAGCCCTGACCTGAAACATTGTCGATAATCAACCGACCATAAAGCAGCCCCCATAAATTGAGTGAGAGTTTTGCTTCTTTAACTGAAAAAAGATGAGGACTGGTTACTTCAGTAAACCCATCTGGATTAGCAATGTAGAAGTTATGCAAGACGATGCTTGGCTTGGCATTAATTCTGAAGCTGCTTGGGCCATCAATGAGTACTTTGCGGCCTAAGTTTTCGCTTAAGTTTTTTTCAATTTCCTGGTTAATGTAATTCGCGTTTAGATCAAAGCCTATGAGCAAAATATAGGTCATCAGCGCCATTAAAACGGCTGAAATTATTAAGCTAATTTTTAATATTTTTTTCATTAATGGAAGATTGTATTTTGCTATCAATAAAGCCTGTAACAGATGAATACATTGTAACGATTTTAATCTTGGTATAAATAAAGTTTTGCAGACTAATTTTTCTGATTCTCTTCTTTAGATGATATTTGATATAGGTCAAGGGAATGTCGGTTAAATATATTCATCCAATCATCAAAGCGTAGAATGAAAGCATCACCCATCGTTTTAGGAGTTCTAAATGTTTCCAGAATATCGCGAATTAATTACACAGCTTAAACATACCGATTTGCACTTCACACGATTGTTTGATCGTCATAATGAGTTGGATCAAAAGATTAAAAATATTGAGGCTCAAATTGAGCTTGCGACTCAGGAAGAAACTGAGAGCTTAAAGAAAGAAAAACTGCGCCTGAAGGATGAGATCTATCAATTACTGCAACAGGTAAGTAAGGCTTAGTGATGCCTAAGTATCAAGGTCGCCACCTAGTTGCTATCCATGTGTTGGCTACCTTCATACTTTTACTTACTTGGTGGGCCGGTGAAAGCATCAAGACAGAAACAGGACCTTTTGCTGCCTTGTATTATGTGGGGCACATTTTCCCTGGGAGTGTTATTTTTATACTGATTTTGTTTGAATGGATTGTGAGGAATCATGGTAAATTAATTCATACGCCTAACTTGCCTCAACATCTATGGATTAACCGTAAGTTACATCGTGCTTATTATCTGATTCTTTTGGCCTTGCCTTTAACAGGTATTGCTGTGTTTTTCGATTTTTTTGCTAGCCGACCTTTTTATCGATTACACCGCATATTGTTTTATTCACTGCTTGCGTTGATTGTGATTAATTTAATTTCCATGCTGATTGGGCGTATCGCCACTAAACCGAATGATCTACATTAGGGTGCGCCTTACGCAAACTTGCGCATAGAGCCTGTAACAACTCCAATGAGAGCTACAGATTCTGCATCTGCAAAAGAAATTGATTCATATTGCGTATTCGCTGCAGTAAGTTGCTTTTGACCTAAATATCTCACTGTAAATTCACCATCAACTTCCGCCAATATAATTTGACCAATACTAGGGTCAATTGATCGGTCGACCACGACAACATCTCCATCAAAAATACCAGCCGTGTTCATCGCATCACCTTTAACGCGCACAAAGTAAGAGGCTGTTGGATTTTTAACTAAATGATCATCTGCGCTTAAGGTCGCTTCAATATGTTCAGCAACATTTGATAGAGATTTGCCAGCTTTGTGGCTGTACAGCGGAATATAGGCGCTGCGATATGATGTGCGCATATAAATTTCAGCAACATTACGGTTTGGGTGATGTTGTGGCTTACGTGTATAGCTAGACATAAAACTGAGTGGGTTCATCTTTTTCACCTTTATTCACTTAATGTACGTTCGTACAGTAAGTGAATATTACTGATATCGATGAAGCTTGTCTACAAAAATCTAAAATGAATTTATTTTAATGAGAACCCGCTTTTACGCAGGCTTTGAGTGTTAATGATGCGACGTATAGCATAATGATGCTGCCCAACATATCTCCAATAAACATTGGGGATAGGCAGGTGATTGGGTGATAAGGGAGCTGATTTAGTGCAAAGTAATAACCGTTGAGGCTAACGTTAACGAAGGCCCCTGTTATTGCAAATATGAATAAGTGGCTGGGACGTATTCCAATTAATGTGGGTGGAAGTTTTAAAACGTATTCACAGAATCGCACTGCAATCATTGGCCCCACGCCTGAAATTATTGCTAAGACATAAGGTGTTGTGTGACCTATATCTGTAGGATTGCTTGTGATGATTGCTCCAATAATAAGCCCTGTAACCGCAGCCCATCCAAATAGAAGCACTGACAAAATTCGAATAAATGCTGGAAGAAAAATCCAGCTGACAAAATGATTAACTTCTAAAGATTTAAATACCCACATATTCAATTTAAATAGAAGCGTCCATACAATTGCAACGCCGATCGCTTCAAATATGAAACGTCTAGATGCTTTGATAATGCGTTGTGACATTGATGGTGAAAATGCTGTCATAGATTAAATAATAAAAAAGGCAGATGAATCTGCCTTAGTTGTTTGGATTAGGTTTTACTTGCCAGACTTAGGCATTGCCCAAGCTTGGTGAAATATTCAACTGCTACATCTGTGATTTCTATATATTTGATACGGTTATCAATCGCATCAACATTTAACGTAATCATATTTTTCTTACGCAAAGTTTTTAAGCGTCTGTGTACAGTAGCAGGTGAAGCATCTGGAACTAAATTCATGGCTTCAAGCACATTTACTTTTTGGCCTGAGTTGATATTGAGCGCTAATAGATTGAGCAGTTTCTCTTCAGTGCTATCCAAGTGAGGAATGCCAGGAAGATCATAAATCGCAGCCGCAAGACTGAGAAATCTTAAATAGGCTTTTGAATGTTTTGTTGTCGTTCTCGTCATATTTGGCATTATATTCTCGTGGGAGGTTATTGCAATATTGCAACTACTTATTTAGGTAGATAAATCCTGAATAGTTCCTTTTAAAAAATCAAACACACTTAATTCTTTTTTGTCAATTTTTTACGTTTGCGATTTTCACGCCATTCAGCGATTCTTTGTCGTCTTAATATGATAGTTACGCCAATGACTGCCCATCCGATTGCAATCCAAGGAACCAATCCTGCGTAAATGCTAATCACAATAAGATGTGGAAAAGCCGTAGTGAGGATGAGTGGTAATAAAGCTAAAATTAGGCCTAGTAATATGAGTAACATTTATTCTCTTTCAGGTGTGGCGTTTAGCAGATATAACAATAATCAAATTGAGGCTGAATTGAAATATTACAAGGCCTTTATTAAAAGATAAGTATTTAATGCACTGACTCGTTAAGCGGTCTGCTGTTTGGCTGAATTAAAAAGGTGCTTAAATCAAAAGAGAGAAGTCTGTGCAGGTGGCGGGGCGGCTAATAGTGCATCCATATCAATCTCAAAAATACCAAGCTTACCGGGGCAGGGTATCAGCGCCAACGGCTTTGCATGTTCAAACAAGAACCCAAATCCATCACGAGGAACACCACTAAAATGGGCGCGTTGTTCACGCGTCAGCGTGGAAGGTGCTTCATCCGGGCGAGCACATAAGATCAATTGTGCAATCCCAACCACTCCGCCATAGCCTAATTGATCTTTACTTGGGAGTGGGATATCTGTTTGTGCAACTAGATAGTCATAATATTCTTCGTAAATGCCCTTGCTGGCATGAATCAGCATCGGGCCCCGATATCCGGTGCCCCAAGTGCGGTCATCCACTAATAAATAACCATTGGCAATCAGCCATGCATAAGGCTGTTTAAGCGAAAGCGCCTTGATGATTCCTCGTGGAATAGCCTGCTTGGGTTTTAATTGCTCAAGATTTTCCATTGCAAATATCTTTATTTTTTTCGCATCAGCGATAAATACAAGGCCTCTACTTTGTCTCTTGCCCACGGAGTTTTGCGAAGAAACTTGAGGCTAGATTTAATGCTTGGATTATTCATAAAGCAATTGACTGGAATACGTTCAGCGAGGCCATCCCAGCCGTAATGTTCAAATAGAGCGGTCACGATGACTTCTAGCGTAATGCCATGAAGTGGGTTGTTTGCCTGGCTGTTCGAGTCTGTCATGGTTTTGAATTATGGCTTTGCAAGTACAAATGGATAGTCTTAAAAACAAAAGGCCACCCGAAGGTAGCCTTTGTTTTGTATGGTGCGCCCGAAGAGATTCGAACTCCTGACCCCTTGGTTCGTAGCCAAGTACTCTATCCAGCTGAGCTACGGGCGCGTGAGGCGTGAATTATACGCGAACTTGGTTTTATTTCCAGCGGAAATTAAGCAATTTTGCGATAAACACACCAGTGTTTGGCGGAGAGCGAGGGATTCGAACCCTCGATACAGATTTAAGCCCGTATGCTTCCTTAGCAGGGAAGTGCCTTCGACCACTCGGCCAGCTCTCCGTTTTGTTGCTTTGTTACGAGGGCGTAACGATACTCGATTGCGCCCTAAAAATCAATGTAAGTTTAGTGCTCGCTAGCGCTTAAGCTGCTTCTAGTCCAAATGCTTTGTGCAATACGCGAACCGCTAACTCCATGTATTTTTCATCAATCACAACAGCAATTTTGATTTCGCTGGTTGAGATCATTTGTAAGTTGATGCCTTCTTCTGCTAATGTGCGGAACATTTGGCTTGCAATGCCTACGTGTGAACGCATGCCTACACCAACCACTGAAACTTTAGCAATTTTGTCATCGCCGCTGATTTCACGTGCACCAATATGTGCTTGCACTTGATCTCGTAAAATACTGAGGGCTTTTGGCATCTCGTTTTTGTGTACAGTGAACGTGAAGTCAGTTGTGCCGTCTGCACCTGTATTTTGGATAATCATATCCACGTCGATGTTGGCATCGGCGACAGGGCCAAGAATTTGGTATGCGATGCCAGGTTTGTCAGGCACCCCTAGTACAGTAATTTTGGCTTCATCACGGTTAAATGCGATGCCTGAGATAATAGGTTGTTCCATGTTGCTGTCCTTATTTTCGGAATCTTCAAATGTAATCAATGTGCCTTCACCATCTTCTTCGAAGCTTGAAAGTACACGTAGTTTTACTTTGTATTTGCCTGCGAATTCAACAGAGCGAATTTGCAATACCTTTGAACCTTGGCTCGCAAGTTCTAACATTTCTTCAAAGGTGATTGATTTAAGACGTCGTGCTTCTGGTACCACGCGTGGGTCGGTTGTGTACACGCCATCTACGTCTGTATAGATTTGGCATTCATCAGCTTTTAAGGCAGCAGCCAGCGCTACGCCAGTAGTATCTGAACCACCGCGGCCAAGTGTTGTGATGTTGCCGTCTTCATCAACGCCTTGGAAACCAGCGACTACTACGACATTGCCTGCATCTAAATCAGCGCGGATGCGTTTTTCATCAATGTGAAGGATACGTGCTTTAGTATGCGCATCATCCGTTACGATACGAACTTGTGCACCCGTGTAGCTTTTTGCTTTAATGCCTAGTTCCATCAAGGCCATGGCTGTTAAGCCAATAGTTACTTGTTCACCGGTTGATACCATGACGTCTAATTCACGTGGATCTGGCTCTGCCATCACTTCTCTAGCAAGACCAATTAGTCGATTAGTTTCACCTGACATCGCAGATACAACCACGACGATTTGATGACCAAGTGCTTTGAAGCGCGCAACGCGACGCGCGAGATTTTTAATGCGTTCTGGGCTACCAACTGAGGTGCCGCCGTATTTTTGTACGATGAGTGCCATAAGATTTTAGGTTAGATTAAAAGTAAAAAATTAATTAAGTTTTTGTTGTACCCAAGCGCTGACGCTAGCTAATGCTTGCGGGAGTTGACTGGCATCTGTGCCACCAGCCATCGCCATGTCAGGTTTACCGCCACCTTTGCCGCCAACTTGGCTTGCTACGTGGTTGACCAAATCACCAGCTTTTAGTTTAGTGATTAAATCACTTGTTACGCCTGCTGCGAGACTTACTTTGCCATCATTGACGCTAGCTAGGACAATCGCAGCTGACTTGAGTTTATCTTTAAGCTTATCCATGGTTTCTCTTAAAGCATTGGCGTCAGCGCCTTCCAAATTAGCTGCTAAAACTTTCACGCCATTAATTTCCGTGGCTTGATTAGCTAGGTCATCACCTTGTGAAGAAGCGAGTTTGGATTTTAAGCGCGCTAGTTCTTTTTCTAGCGACTTTTGTGAATCAAGCAGTTGACTGACTTTGCTAGTGAGCTCATGTGCCGGAGATTTTAATTCTGCTGCTACTTGGTTAAGTAGTGCTTGTTGCGCTTGCACAAGTTTTAATGCGCCTTCGCCAGTGGTTGCTTCTAAACGACGTACACCAGCAGCAACGCCGCTTTCTGCTGTGATTTTAAATAGACCGATATCACCAGTGCGGCTTACATGTGTACCACCACAAAGTTCGCGTGAAGAGCCAATGTCTAATACGCGTACCTCGTCACCATATTTTTCGCCGAATAACATCATCGCCCCAGTTTTCTGCGCGGATTCAATATCCATGACGCGTGCTTGTGTCTGTGCATTTACTAGAATTTCAGCATTGACGATTTGTTCAACGCGATTGATTTCTTCATCCGTCATCGGTGCATTATGCACAAAGTCGAAACGTGTTTTGTCGGTATCGACCAATGAGCCTTTTTGTTGTACATGTTCACCTAGCACTTCACGTAAGGCTTTATGCATTAAGTGAGTTGCTGAATGGTTGCGCATGGTGTTGTTGCGAGCGCTGATATTGACCCGTGCTTGCAACGTATCGCCGACTGACAATTTGCCAGTTTTTAAAATGCCATGGTGGCCAAATACTGAAGCTTGAATTTTGAGCGTATCTTCAACTCCAAAAATGCCGTCACTGCTTTTGATTTCACCACAGTCGCCGATTTGACCGCCTGATTCCGCATAAAAAGGCGTGACATCTAATACCACGACACCCAAATCACCTTCGTTAAGCGTTTTTACTGAGCTGCCATCTTTGTAGAGTGCTAAAACGGTGGCAGCAGTTTCGAGTACATCGTAACCCTGAAAATTCGTAGCTTTGCCGTCATATTCCAAGTTGGTTGCCATCTTGAATTTTCCGGCTGAGCGAGCTTGTTCTTTTTGGCGTGACATTGCTGCATCGAATGCGGCGGCATCAACAGAGACTTCGCGTTCGCGACAAACATCCGCCGTCAGATCTAAGGGGAAGCCATAGGTATCGTGCAATTTAAATGCGGTTTCGCCATTGAATGTGTTGTTGCCCGATTTGGCCATGTCCGCTAATTCAGCTTCCAAAATTGCCATGCCATTTTCAATGGTTTCAAAGAAGCGATCTTCTTCTTGTTTGAGCACTTCAGTGACGCGTGTTTGCGCGCTAGCTAGTTCTGGATAAGCTTCACCCATTTCAGCGACTAAATCCGCGACCATTTTGTGGAAAAACGCTGCGCGGGCACCTAGCTTATAGCCATGGCGAATCGCGCGACGAATAATACGGCGCAACACATAACCGCGGCCTTCATTGCCTGGAATCACTCCATCAGCAATTAAGAAGCTACAAGCACGGATGTGATCAGCCAATACTTTTAATGACGGACTGTCTAGATCCGCCGTTTTGGTTTCACGGGCTGCTGCTGCGATTAGTGTTTGAAATAAGTCAATTTCGTAGTTGGCGTGAACGCCTTGCAGCACCGCTGAAATACGTTCTAAACCCATGCCAGTATCTACAGATGGTTTTGGCAGCGGATGCATGACACCCGCTTCATCACGGTTGAACTGCATGAATACGTTGTTCCAGATTTCGATAAAGCGGTCACCATCTTCCTCTGAGCTACCTGGAGGGCCACCCCAAATGTGCTCGCCGTGATCGTAGAAAATTTCTGTACAAGGGCCGCAAGGGCCAGTGTCGCCCATCATCCAGAAGTTGTCTGATGCGTAACGTGCACCTTTATTATCGCCAATACGAATAATGCGTTCTGTTGGCACGCCAATTTCTTTAGCCCAGATATCGTAAGCTTCATCATCGTCTGCATAAACCGTGACGGTGAGTTTTTCTTTTGGCAGTTTGTAAACTTCAGTCAGTAATTCCCATGCGTATTTAATCGCATCGCGTTTGAAGTAATCACCAAAGCTGAAGTTGCCTAGCATTTCGAAAAATGTGTGATGGCGAGCTGTATAGCCAACATTCTCTAAGTCATTGTGCTTACCGCCTGCGCGCACACATTTTTGACTGGTTGTTGCGCGAGTGTATGGACGTTTATCAAAACCTAAAAAGACGTCCTTGAATTGATTCATGCCTGCGTTAGTGAAAAGCAGAGTAGGGTCGCCGTGAGGAACTAAGGAGCTAGACGCAACCACTTGATGGCCTTTAGAGGCAAAAAAGTCTAAAAATTGTTGGCGAATTTGTTTAACGGATATTTTGTTAGGCTGACTCATTGTGGTTTTAAATGCTTAACACGCTTGTTAAATTTATCTGCGTTTACTAAGCTTCGTCCTCTTGTTCGTTAATCACTTTTTTTATTATTTCAAATCCAAAGCCACGACTTTGCAAAAACCGCGCTTGTTTTGCCCACTCTTCTCGACTTTGAGGTGCGTGCGCATATTTTTTACGCCATACTTGTTTGGCATTTTCTAGTTCATTAATCTTGATGCTTTCGAGGGCGTCTGCAATTAAATCATCAGAAACTCCTTTTTCACGCAGCTCATTTGCCACACGGGCGCTACCAAATTTTGATTTTCGCGCGTGTACAATTTGCTCAGTGAAGCGTGCGTCTGATACCCAATTACGTTTTCTAAAATCCTCTAAAATTTCGGGGATTTGTGTCGCATCTAATTCATATTGTTTTGCGACGGTTGCTAATTTCTTGCTTAACTCTATAACGCTGTATTCTCGTTTTGCTAAATAATCTAGCGCACGTTGCCGCAAGCTTACTTGCGGCTTTTTTTGTTTAGTCTGCGGCGTCATCCGGGCCAATAGTCTTCACAACAGCATCCAAATTACCTTTGGCGTTAGCGCGAATTTTTGCATCAATTTCATTGGCGATTTCTGGGTTCTCGCGAAGGTATTCGCGTGCATTGTCCTTGCCTTGACCAATTTTCTCGCCATTGTAGCTATACCAAGCACCCGCTTTTTCAACAATCTTGAGGTTTGCTCCAAGTTCAAGGATTTCGCCTTCTCGTGAAATACCTTCGCCATAAAGAATATCGAATTCAGCTTGCTTGAATGGCGGCGCCACTTTGTTTTTAACGATTTTGACGCGTGTTTCAGAACCGATGACTTCGTCACCTTTCTTGATTGCGCCAGTACGACGAATATCTAATCTTACAGATGCGTAGAATTTAAGTGCGTTACCGCCAGTCGTTGTTTCTGGGTTACCAAACATCACGCCAATTTTCATACGAATTTGGTTAATGAAAATCACCATAGTGTTGGTGCGTTTGATATTGCCTGTTAGCTTACGAAGCGCTTGACTCATTAAGCGAGCTTGTAAGCCCATGTGAGAGTCGCCCATTTCGCCTTCGATTTCAGCTTTTGGTACCAAAGCTGCTACGGAGTCGACTACAACAATATCAACAGAGCCTGAACGAACTAGCATGTCGGCAATTTCAAGTGCTTGCTCACCAGTGTCTGGTTGAGAAATTAAAAGCTCGCCAACATTAACGCCTAATTTTTGTGCGTATTGTGGATCGAGTGCGTGTTCAGCATCGATAAACGCTGCAGTGCCGCCCAATTTTTGCATCTGAGCAATCACTGAAAGCGTGAGTGTAGTTTTACCAGAGGATTCTGGACCGTAAATTTCAATGACACGGCCACGTGGTAAGCCGCCAATGCCTAGTGCAATGTCTAGACCAAGAGAGCCTGTGGAAACAGCTTGAATATCTTCAGCGACGTCTGTGTCGCCCATGCGCATTATGGAGCCTTTGCCGAATTGTTTTTCAATTTGCGACAGTGCTGCTGCCAGTGCTTTGCTTTTGTTGTCGTCCATGTTGTCCTCTTTTGGTCTGTTACTGATTGATTGATACTTTTTGATGCTATTTAAATGCAAAAAAGAGTCTTCAAATCAAGCTGCCAATTATTCCACAAATCGGCCTTGAAAGTAAGGCTGTCAGGTGGATAAATTGCCATCATTCAATGATATGGCTCTATTTTTACTTTGCTTTAATTTTTGATAAAGCGGCGGATCAAAAAGCAGTTTTTTACTAGAAAGTTAACTTTAACAAAACATTGTACGAACGTACAGTAGTTTTTAAATATGTTTAACTAAGTGCTTGTTTTATGCCATTGAGAAGAGTGAGGATGGATTGTTCGCGGATGTTTTGGCGATTACCTGAGAAATGTTTTGTGGTGGCGGTCGCTGCTATGCCATTTCCTGCCCAAGCAAAACAAACTGTCCCTACAGGCTTTTCTTCTGTGCCACCGTCTGGCCCTGCAATGCCCGTGACGCTTGCCGCAACATTTGCACGGCCTTGATTGAGTGCGCCAATTGCCATTTCGACGGCGACTTGTTCACTCACTGCGCCATGTTGCCTAAGGCTTTCTGCTGAGACGTTCAAAAGATCTTGCTTTGCCTGATTGCTGTAAACCACTAAGCCGCTATCAAACCAAGCTGAGCTACCAGGAATTTCAGTGATTAATCCGGAAGCCAGTCCGCCAGTGCAAGATTCTGCCAAACATAGTACACGATTTTTGGCGAGCAGAAGCTCGCCAATTTCGGTCGCTAATTTGGATAGCACTAAGCTAGATAAATGGTCAGAAGCCATATGCTGAATTGAATTAAAAGAATGGCATAAATGGCGGCAAGTAAATCATCAAACATGACGCCGAAGCCGCCTTTTATTAAGTTATCGCACTGTTTTATTGGAAAGGGTTTCCAGATGTCGAACAGTCTAAACAAGATAAATGCAATGCCCCACCATAGGATATGCGGGGGTGTGAATGCAAGAACAAGCATCATTCCTACAATCTCATCCCAGACGATGCTGCCATGATCTGGGGTGCCAAGTGCTTCAGCAGTCTCACCGCAAATTGAAATGCCAATCAGAAATAACAGGGCAATGATAATCAGCTGTAGCCAAAGTGGGTGGCCTGCGATTAAACCAAAGGCGGCCAATCCAAGGATAGTACCAAAAGTGCCTGGCGCCTTAGGCGCTAAGCCAGACCCAAAGCCTAATGCTAGTAAATGGCGTGGGTGTTGAAATAAAAAACGCAGCTTAGGCATTTTTTGATTATTTGAAATGGTCATAACCAGTTCCTTTTATTGATATTGGATTATTTTTATCATCTAGAACAATCAGGCCTTCATTAGCTTTGATCGTACCAACCTGAGACAAAGGGATGTCTAGAGACTTGCCGATATTAATGATATCTGAGTGACGGTTTGATGGTGCAGTAAAGCATAACTCGTAGTCGTCTCCGCCAGTGAGTGCAAAGGTTTGTATGGTTTCGACGCTGAGGTTCTCAGGGGCTGAGTCAAAGTGTGGGATTTTTGACCAATCTATGGTTGCACCTAGTTGTGAGCTCTCCAGAATATGACCAAGGTCTGCAATTAAGCCGTCAGAAAGATCAATTGCACTATGGGCAATCCCACGAAGTGCTAAGCCTAAATTTATTCTTGGCTGAGGATGCTGAAGTTTTTCTACTAAAGATTGATCGCTAGGCTTTTTTGCGTCTAAGGTGTTCTTCTGGATTTTATGCACCGCAAGCGCAGCGCCACCTAATGAGCCGGAAACCCAAATTTCATCACCTGATTTTGCACCATCGCGTCTGAGGGCTTGTCCATTTGGAACTTCCCCCATGATTTGCACGCTAATATTAAGTGGTCCGCGAGTAGTATCGCCACCAATCAGGCTGACATTAAAAGCGTCAGCGCAAGCAAAAAAGCCACGGGAGAATTCACTTAGCCAGGCTTTGTCTGTGTCGGGAATTGCAATCGCTAAGGTTGCCCATTTGGGGCTTGCTCCCATCGCCGCCATGTCTGAAATATTGACCGCAAGTGATTTCCAGCCAATAAAGTAGGGTGGAAAGTCATTGAAAAAGTGAGTGCCTGCTACTGACATGTCGGTTGATATTGCAAGTTGATGCCCTGGACTAGCGCTCACAAGAGCCGCGTCGTCACCCACCCCTAAGTCTGCATTCTTGCTTGGGCGCGTAAAGTACTCTTTGATTAAATTAAATTCTGATTGCATGGTTTTTTTGAATTATGCAGAAGCTAGCAGAGGTTTAAATAGAATTAAGAAAGCACAGGTTGCCATAATGTTGAGTGTTGTTGATGTACCAAAAATCCTAAATCTAAAATTCTCATTTAACTGGCTTAAGCCATAAGCATGTGAAATTCTGGCGATTATTAAGGCGATTGATAAGCCGTGAATAATCCATGATGAATAGGATTGAGTTTCTAGAATGCCAATTAAAATGATGGTGAATGGCACATACTCAGCAAAGTTAGCGTGGACTCGCGATGCTCTTAATAATGCTTTTTCACCACCATCACCGATGGATATTTTGTGTGTCCGTCTAGTTTTGATTGTGTTGATAGATAGAAATATGAAAAGCAAGGCTAAAATGGCTACATAAATTGGAGTGATATTTAGACTCATGGCGTGTGCTCGATTATGATTTGTTAGATGCTGATTTTGGACGAAACGCTTGAACAAATTTTGGATTGGTTTCAATGTACGGCGCACCAATTAAATCTAAGCAATAAGGGACGGCGGCAAAAATTCCATGCACTTTGATATTGCCAGCCTCATCTTTTAAGCCCTCTAGTGTTTGTGCAATTGCTTTAGGCTGTCCTGGTAAGTTAATAATCAAGGCGTTCTTTCTAATCACCGCAACTTGCCTGGACAAGATGGCAGTGGGTACGAAATTTAAACTGATTTGACGCATTTGTTCACCAAAGCCAGGCATTTCTTTGTCGGCGACCGCCAATGTTGCTTCAGGCGTTACATCTCTAAGCGAAGGGCCTGTGCCTCCAGTCGTTAATACTAGGTTGCATCCTTCATCATCAATTAATTTTTTTAATGTGGCTTCAATGACATCTTGCTCATCTGGAATAAGGCGTGTTAAAGCAGTCCATGGGGTGGTAAGCGTTTGTTTTAGCCATGCTTCTAGATGAGGCAAGCCTAGGTCCTGATAAACACCTGTTGAGGCTCTATCGCTAATTGAAACAAGGCCGATTTTAATAGTTTGTGCTGTCATTGAATTATTATGTGATGAATGATGTCTACGAAATGAATCATTTAATTGTAAAGTGCCCGCTGAATTCTTACTAGTTCAGTCCTTGAAAGGAAAGAAAATGCATGTTGTTATTGTAATGCTTATTGCTTTTGTGATGTCTGCTTTTACTTTGCTGGCCGGAGCAGCTGATACACATGCAGAAGAGAGCATAAAATCACAAACCAAGACATCTGAAGGTAATTTTTTGGAGAATCAAAATCCATTTTCAAATGCTTACACATCAAGCAAGCCTACCAATGCCAAAAAAATGCAAACGACTGAGCCACCGAAGGTTTTAGCGGGCAAAGATCAAATAGCGGATTATCAGCGTATGCAAGAACTTGGTTATGAATTGCTGGGCTACTCAAGTTTTAAGGCGGGTCATGTGCCTCCTGAGGATGTTTTGCCGCAAGCCCAAAAAGTAAAGGCGCATACAGTGTTGGTGTATACGGAAAAAATGGGCGGAACACCTGCGAGTGTGAAAATACAGAATATAAGAGAGGCTAAAAAAACAGGTCAAGCGACGCCAGAGCAGGGACAGACTTACAGTTACTTTGCTTCATTTTGGGCCAAGTTAACGCCCCCCAGATTTGGTGCGCATATTAAGGTGCCTGAAGAAGGGGATAAGGATCATGGTTTAATAGTGATGGTGGTAATTGAGGGTTCTCCAGCTGAGCAAGCGGGCTTGCAAAAGGATGATGTTTTATTGCGGATTGGTGATGTTGAGACTAATTCGGTCGAAGCTTTATCAGCTGCAGTTAAGCAATATGCAGGTAAAGCAGTAAAAGTTGTTTACACTCGCAACCGGCAATGGACAGAGGCGGACGTTAGTCTTAATCAGTAAACTCTATATCTTCACCCTGGTTTGTTTCGCCGGTAATTTCACGCAGCAGTTTGAATAATTCGCGACTGCTTTTAGGTGGTTTGTTGGATGAAGCTTCACGGCGAGCGTTGCGAATGAGCGTGCGAATTTGTTGGCTATCCACATTAGGATGAATCCCCATAAATTCTGATAGCGCATTTTCATCAGCGATTAAACGTGTGCGCCAGTTTTCGAGTTGGTGAAAATAAGCATTTTCAGCAGTATTTTTGCCTTCCCATTTTTGCATTTGTTCAACAATAGGCTCCACATCGATGTCGCGCATTAAGCTACCAATGTACTGCTTTTGACGACGAATGGCGCCATTTGCAGTGATACGTTTCGCTTCGTTGATGGCATCTATTAAACGTTCTGGCAAATCTAACTGTGCTAATTTACTCGCGGGTAGGGCAACCAATTTAACACCGATTTCTTGCTGGGCATCGGCCTCGGCTTTTAATTTGGTTTTGCTAATAGGCTCGATTAAATCCTCTTCGGCCGCTTGTGAATGTGTCTTGTTAGGTTTCATAGTGCGATATGATAGCAGTTTTTAGATTTTCCTCTGAGAGAACGGTATAAAACCTTATGAGTGAGCCTCGTTTTACCTATTCATTAGCTGAGTTGCAGCAAATGAGCGAAAGCGTTTTGCAACTTGCGAAAACGGCTGGTGCAAGTGCTGCTGAGGCTGAAGTGAGTCTTGGCTTTGGTCAGAATGTTTCAGTTCGGATGAATGAAACGGAAACGATTGAATATAATCGTGATAAAGGTGTTTCAGTGACTGTGTATTTTGGTCAGCAAAAAGGTCATGCGAGCACCTCTGATCTATCGCTACAGGCTTTGCAAGATACGGTGGCAGCTGCCTGCAATATTGCGCGCTACACGGCGCAAGATGAATTCTGTGGTTTGGCCGATGCAGCGCTGATGGCAAAAGACATTCCCGATTTAGATTTGCATCACCCTTGGGATTTGACGGTTGATCAGGCGATCAAATTAGCACAAGAGTGTGAGTCTGTTGCACGCAGTGTTGATTCGCGCATCACGAATTCTGAAGGGGCTTCAGTTTCGACCTATGAAGGCATGTTTGCTTATGCTAACTCTAATGGATTCAATGGGGGTTATGCCAGTTCTAGACATGGCTTGAGTTGCTCGGTGATTGCTGATGATGGCGATGACAATATGCAGAGAGACTATTGGTATACCTCGGCACGTGCGCCAGGAGATCTAGAAAGTGCCGCTTATGTTGGTCGTCTAGCTGGCGAGCGGACGGTGAAGCGTCTAAATAGTCGACGGATTAAAACAGCGCAGGTGCCAGTAATGTTTGATGCCTCTTTGTCCTCAGGACTGATTTCTCATTTGATCTCGGCTATTTCGGGCGGGAGTTTGTACCGTAAGTCTTCATTCTTACTCGACAGTCTTGGTAAGCAAGTGATGTCGCCTTTTATTACGATAGAAGAAAAGCCGCATTTATTAAGAGGTCTGGCAAGTAGCCCTTTTGATAATGAAGGTGTTGCAACAAAGCCACGAACTTTAGTTAAAAATGGGGTGTTGCAAGGCTACATGTTGTCTAGTTATTCAGCACGCAAGTTAGGCATGGTGAGTACTGGTAATGCAGGTGGTAATCACAACTTAATAGTGAATCATAGCGGTTTAGACTTTAACGCAATGCTAAAAACGATGGGGACAGGCTTGTTAGTCACTGAGCTATTAGGCCACGGCATCAATATGGTGACTGGGGACTATTCTCGTGGTGCGGCAGGTTTTTGGGTTGAGAGCGGTGTGATTGTGCATGCTGTTGAAGAAATTACAATTGCGGGTAATTTGAAAGACATGTTGAATCAAATTGTAGTCATTGGTAATGATGTCTTGGTTCAAGGTTCGAAGCAGGTTGGATCTATCTTGATTGAGAATATGACGGTGGCTGGTGATTAGGACGTGTACACAATAAAAAAGCCCCGAAAGGGGCTTTTTTATTGTGTACATTCTTTCTTAAGCTTACTTTGCAGGTTCTTCTGCTGCTTCAAAGCCATCATCGCCAGTGCTGCCAACACCATCATTAATTTGATGTTTACGGCGTTGGAAGTATGCGTCACGCATAAATGCGTATGGATCTAAAGCTGCTTCATCAAGTAAATCGCTACCTGGTAATAGTTCTGCGCGTTTATCGATGAATTTAGTACCAATTAAAATGTTACGTGATTTTGGGTTCTCAACATAACCAATTGGATTGAAAGCTAATGAATCAACAACCAAGCCGCCAGTGTCTCTGAAAGTGCTTGGTCCTAAGAATGGAAGCACTAGATATGGACCGTCACCCATGCCCCAGTGCGCTAGAGTCTGACCGAAGTCTTCATCGTGTTTTTTAATACCATCTTTAGAAGCGACATCGATAAAACCAAGAATACCTACTGTACTGTTCACCACAAAGCGGCCAGCACTCTCAGCAGCTTTGCTGAACTTAAATTGCAATACTTGGTTAATCGTTGTAACGAAGGTATTGAGGTTTGAGAAGAAGTTATTCACGCCTGTACGAACAGGTGTTGGGGTCACTGCCTTATATGCGCCAGCCACTGGTTTGAATACTGCTTTGTCAGCTACGTCATTAAATTTGTAAATACCGCGATTTAGACCTTCTAATGGATCTTTGTTAGATACCGTTGAACAGCCAGTGATGGCAACTGCAATCACGATGCTGGTTAATAAATTAATAATTTTGCTGCGCATAGGGTTTTTCCCGAATAATGCTTTTAAGAAAGCAAATCAATATTTAACCTGAACTTTAACTTAGCTCGCCTTGATTGTCTACTGTTTCGGCCTTTAATTTTCTCGCGTTAGAGGCGTTCTTATATAAGGCTAAGGCTTGTTCTCTTTGGTCTGAGTGGTCTACGACAGGCGCTGGGTAATCTTTGCCAATTTCAATATTGATGACTTGTAGTTTTAATGGAGGTATTAACCACGGGGCATGTATTTCTTTGTCTTCACATCTGGCCAATTCAGGTACATATTTTCGAATGAATTTACCATTAGCATCAAATTTCTCTGATTGAGTGATGGGATTGAAAATCCTAAACCAAGGCTGTGCGTCACAGCCAGTAGATGCTGCCCATTGCCAGCCACCATTATTTGCACTTAAATCAAAATCAATTAACTTTTCTGCGAAATAACGCTCACCCCATCGCCAATCGATGAGCAAGTCTTTAACTAAAAAACTAGCTGCCACCATGCGAAGGCGATTGTGCATGTAACCGGTTTGATTGAGTTGGCGCATTGCTGCGTCAATCAAAGGGTAGCCAGTCATTCCATCACACCAAGCTTTGAATAGTTGTTTGTTGTTAGGGAATGGAATCGCTTCAAACTCTGCTTTATAGGCATTGCCTGTAGCCACCTTTGGATTGTGATGCAGAATTTGAAAGTAGAAATCTCGCCAAATCAATTCATTCAGCCAAGTCTCAGCCCCAGCACCACCCATGTGATAAGCCGTTCTTGCTAAATGGCGAATAGAAATCGTCCCGAATCTCAAATGTACTGATAAGTAAGAGGGGCCTTTAATTGCTGGAAAGTTGCGCGTGTCTTGATATAAACGGATGCGACTCGTGAAGTCTTCAAATAGACTGATTGCGCCAGACATTCCCGTAGGCAACTTCATTTGAGCAAGGTTGGTGCGTTGAAAACTCATGCTATCTAGGCTAGGCATTGGTTGCACTGAGCAATTAGCTAGATGCTTAATGTAATTGTCGACTGGGTAAGCTTTTAAATAAAAGTCGTTGAGTTTTTTTAAGTGCGCATTTTTGTAAGGCGTGAAAACCCCATAAGGCTTACCTTGTTGGGTCATCACCTCATCTTTTTCAAATAGCACTTGGTCTTTGAATTGATGGAAGGCGATATTCTTTTGTGCGAGCTTAGAAGCAACATCCTCATCTCTTGCATTTGCACTTGGCTCGTAATCACGGTTGCTGAAAACGGCCTCTGCATTTAATCGAGCAGCTTCTTCAGGAATTACTTCTCTGGAAGCGCCATGGCGGACAATTAAATCGCCACCATGCTTTTGTAGGGCTGTTTTTAATTCATTAACGCTTTCCCAGATGAATTCCACACGTCGATCCGCTTTGTCTGATAGTTGATTAAGAATTTCAGTGTCAAACACAAACACACAAAATACCTGTTGTGAGTTTTTGAGCGCGTGGTAAAGCGCTGCATGATCGTAGTCACGTAAATCTCGGCGAAACCAAACTAAAGTATTTTTATATTGCAGCATGTGTGATTGGTCTCTGTTGAAGCGGGTTATTCTCGGTGATAGGGATGATGATTAATGACAGTCCAAGCACGATAAAGTTGCTCAGCAAGTACTACCCTTACCATGCCATGCGGTAGTGTCAATTTGGATAAGCTCCATAACCAATCCGCATTTTTTTTGATATCGGGATGTAATCCGTCTGCGCCGCCAATAATCAGTGAAACGTCACGTCCACCGCCTAGCCAGTTTGTCATGCGCTCAGATAATTGTAGTGTGGTGACTTCATTGCCGCGTTCATCTAAGGCAATCACATAGTCTTTGCCGCAGGCTTCTAAGATACGCTTAGCTTCGGCTTCTTGAACAGTATTGGAGTTTTTGCCAGAGGAACGCTTGTCAGGTTTTATTTCTACGATTTCTACGCTTGCCTCGCGTGGCATACGCTTGATGTATTCCTGACATGCGCTTTCCACCCATTCTGGCATTTTATGGCCAACGCTGATGATGCGTATTTTCATGGATGGAGATTACAACTGATGAATTACTGGAACTTAAGACGCAGTGATATGGCGATTGCCTTCTGCGGCACCCCATAGTTGCTCAAGATTATAATAAGCGCGAGTTGCTGGAAGCATGATGTGAACAATGATGTCGCCTAAATCAACCAACACCCATTCGCCTTCGCGTTCGCCTTCTACGCCACGGGCTTCTACGCCCAATTCTTTAAGTTTTTCTCTAACGTTATTTGCCATCGCTTTTGTTTGGCGAGATGAAGTCGCATTAGCAACAATCATGTAGCTCGCCATAGAAGTTAACTTGCGAACGTCCATTACAGTGATGTCATAGCCTTTGATATCTTCAAGCGCGTCAATGACGGCTTGTTTCATAGTTTCTAAATCCATAGGCTTTTTGATACTTTCTAAAATTGAAGGCAGGGCTTATGCCGCTTGCACAGGGATGTCATTGCGTTGATTGATGATGCGATTTTGATCATCAACGTAGACTAATTGTGGTTTGAATTTTTCTAATTCGAGTTCGGTATAGCTGGCATAGCTAGCGATAATCAAAAGATGGCCGGGCTCTGCTTTACGTGCTGCAGCACCGTTGACCGAAATAATGCCAGATCCACGTTGGGCGCGGATTGCGTACGTGGTGAAACGCTCACCATTGCCGATGTTGTAGATATCAATTTGTTGGTACTCATGAATATCGGCTGCCTCAAGCAATGCCTCATCAATGGCACAAGAGCCCTCATAGTCCAACTCCGAGTGGGTACATGTCACTCGATGTAGCTTGGATTTGAGCATGGTTCTTTGCATAGTGATCCTATGTGATTGATTGAAAAGCACGCACATTATAGTCGCTAACTAGAAGCCATGCAAAATAGCAGAGGTGCTACAAATTAAATTCTATATTGTCGATTAAACGTGTTTTGCCTTGTTTTGCTGCACCTAAAACAATTAACTGATTATCGGTAGGGTTTGCAGGCAGCAAAGTTTTGCTCGAGCGGATAGCAATGTAATCGACTATCCAGCCTAGTTGAGTAAGGAATTGACTGGTTTGAGTTTCAATCGCTTTAAAGTCGGTATTGCCTTGTTTGATAGCGTCAACCACTAGATTAAGTGCTTTGTATAGGCGCGGTGCTTCAAGACGTTGCATTGGGTTTAAGTAGCCGTTTCTTGAACTCATTGCCAAACCGTCGGCTTCACGCATTGTTTCTGCCGCCATAATTTCAATCGGCAAATTAAACTGGTTAACTAGTTCGCGGATAATCAATAGTTGTTGAAAATCTTTTTTACCAAAAATGGCGACTTTACGTGATGCACCATTAAAAAAGACTAGATTAAATAACTTAAGAACAACAGTTGCCATGCCGTTAAAGTGCCCCGGACGTGATGCCCCACATAGTTCGTCTGCAATGGCAGGTGTGCTGACCATCATGGTTTGGTTGCTGGTGTTATTTAAAGCATCAAAATCCGGATAAATTTCTACCTCACTTGGGGTAAATACCACATCAGCCCCTGCGGCTTTCAGTTTGGCTAAATCTGCTTCTAAAGTGCGAGGGTAATTGCCGAAGTCTTCGTTCGCACCAAATTGCAATGGGTTTACAAAAATACTAACCACGACACATGCATTTTCTTTTTTGGCTTGCGCAACGAGTTCTAAGTGACCGTCATGTAGATTGCCCATAGTCGGAACGAAAGCGATCGCGTCCTCTTTTGAGAGTCTCGTTCTGAGTGATTGCGCAGTTTGAATAATTTGCATAGTAGAAACTAAATTAATAGCTGTGTTCTAGCGCCGGGAAAGTTTTATTTTTCACAGCTTTTACGTAAGCTGAAACAGCCGTTTGAATGCTAGTGTTTTCGGCTAAAAAGTTTTTAGTAAAACGTGGCGATTTGAAATCGCTTGGAAGTTTATTGGCAGGTCCCGTATAGATACCAAGTAAGTCTTGTATCACCAGCACTTGTCCATCGCAATCCACTCCGGCACCAATGCCTATGGTTGTGGCATTGATGGTTTCGGTAATCAATTTTGCTAGCGCTGCTGGTACCATTTCAAGTAATACGAGATTGATGCCTATATTATCCATCGCAACCGCATCTTTTAGGATGTTTTGAGCACTCTCATCTGTTTTTCCTTGAATGCGATAGCCACCGAGCTGAACAACTGATTGGGGTGTAAAGCCAAGATGCGCGCAAACAGGAATGCCATTGTTAATAAGGTGTTGGGCGGTTTCCACCATCTTGCCGCCGCCTTCTATTTTGACAATATCCGCACCTGCTGCAATGAGTTTTTTTGCATTGATTAAAGCAATATCTTTGTCATGTTCGTAGCTCCCAATCGGCATATCCGTCATGATGCAGCAGCTTTTTATGCCTGCAGCAACTGACTTGGTGTGATATTCCATCTCTTCCATTGTCACGCTTAGGGTGTTTTCAGCACCTTGCAAGACCATTCCTAGAGAATCTCCCACTAAAAGAACGTCAACGCCTGCGGCTTCACTTAACTTTGCAAAGCTTGAGTCGTAACAAGTCAGCATGGCGATTTTTTCCGCATGAGCATGCATAGACTGAATTTTTTTTAGCGACATTGCTTGTTAATCCCAATCGGGATTGAAGAATTCACGGCGACTTTGTACTTGCATAATACGATCCACCAATAAATCTAATGCTTCTTCACTATTAGTGATATTGATTTTCTCGTTATTAACGATGAGTAATGGAGAGCTATTGTAGCTATGAAAAAACTCACTATAAGCATCAGATAGGCGCGCCAGATAGTCTCTTGGAATATCTTGTTCATAGCTGATGTTACGTTGTTCAACGCGTGCAAGTAAGGCGTCTACAGGGGTTTGTAGGTAAATCACCAAATCAGGCTTGGAGGCTTGCAGATGCATGCGCTCATAAATTTGGCTATATAAAGCAAATTCATCATCGTCTAGATTTAATCTGGCAAATAAAGGATCTTTTTCTAAAAAGAAGTCAGCAATCGCAGCGTCGCCAAAAATATCTTGTTGCTTTAAATCTTTAATTTGATTTGCGCGTTGAAATAAAAAGAATAATTGTGTTGGTAATGCGTAGCGTTCTTGGTCTTCATAGAAGCGAGACAGGAATGGATTCGCTTCCGCTTTTTCGAGTAATAGATTCACAGGGAAGCGCTCAGCAAGTTTGCGAGCAAGCGTGGTTTTGCCGCTCCCTATCGGGCCTTCAATCACGATGTATGGAAATTTTTCCGTGATGTTTTTAGCGTTGCTCATGCGTTTTGTTTTCCTGCTTACTTAGTTTATTAAGTATCTGATAAAGACTACAGCTTAAAAACACCTTGGTTTTGGCATTGATGAGCGAGTGTTTTTGCTAAACCGTAATTTCCTATCATCACATCTGGTGCAATTTCTGCAAATGGTAGCATGACAAAGCCACGTTCATGCATACGTGGATGCGGTAAATTAAGTTCACCAGTTTCCATTTTTACTTGATCGTACATCAATAAATCCAAGTCTAGAACTCTTGGCGCATTAGGAAAAGGGCGCTCTCTACCTTGTTTATTCTCTATTTCGAATAAACGATGTAGTAAATCTAATGGACTTAGATTTGTTTTGATTTCGATGACCGCGTTAATAAAATCAGGTTGGTTATCGTAGCCTACTGGCGCTGTTCGATATAAAGAAGATTGCTTGGTGAGCTGCATGTCTGTCGACTTTGCAATGGCCTGCATCGCCTGTTCAACCTGATTTTGTGGATCTGCTAGATTGCTACCAAGCGCAATATAAGCCCTGCTGTTAAAAGCTAATTGCGTTTTCATGAAGCGCTATGGGCGGATTTAAGTTTTCTTCGGCTACGGCGTCGGCGAGGCTTTTGTGTAGTCTCTGGCTTTAATAAATCAACGCGTTTTTCGCCATCGGCGCTAGCGAAAGCTGTCCACCAATCACCAAGCTCAGCACTAATTTCGCCGGACTGGCAGCGCAGCAACAGAAAATCGTAAGCAGCGCGATAGCGTGGGTGTTCAAGCAGGCCAAAAGGGCGCTTGCCTGCGCGCATCTCAAATCGAGGTTGCAAGCCCCAGATTTCTTTCATGGTAGCGCTATAGCGTTTATGAATCGCTAATTTTTCTGCTTGCATATCTGCAACTTCAGTCATTGCCATATGCAATGCTGGCATAGGGCGATTACCTTGTTTTTCATATTTTTGCCAGGCAACTAATACTTCATGCCAAAGCAAGGTGGCAAATAAGAATCCAGGTGAGACTGGCTTGCCTTCATTGACGCGTGTGTCGGTATTCTTTAAAGCTAAATTCACAAACTTAGCGCCGATAGGTTGTTCAAGTACGACATCCAATAAAGGAAGCAAGCCGTGATGTAAGCCGTGTTTACGAAGTGCAACAGCACTTTCAATCGCGTGGCCTGACAGGAAGAGTTTGAGCATTTCATCAAACAAGCGAGACGGTGGTACGTCGTGTAATAAATCAGCCAGTTTGGGAATCGGATCTTCTGTGGCTTTATCGATGGCTAGCCCCAGCTTTGCGGATAGGCGGACTGCACGCAACATGCGCACGGGGTCTTCTCTATAGCGCGTGACAGGATCGCCTATCATGCGCAAAACTCCTGCCTGAATGTCAGCAACGCCTTGATGGAAATCGAGCACTTCTTCGGTAGATGGGTCGTAATAAAGCGCGTTTGCCGTAAAGTCTCGGCGTAAAGCATCTTCTTCTTGATTGCCAAATACGTTGTCGCGCAAGATACGGCCTGAGTCTGCTATTTTGCTACGTGATTCATTTTCTTCATTAAGGTGACTACCGCGGAAAGTCGAAACTTCGATGGTTTCTTCCCCAAATATAACGTGCACTAGTCTGAATCTGCGGCCAATAATGCGTGAGCGTCTAAATATCCGATTAACCTGTTCAGGCGTCGCATTAGTCGCAATGTCAAAATCTTTTGGGCGTCTTTTGAGTAATAAATCACGTACTGCCCCACCTACAACAAAGGCTTCAAAGCCTGCTTTTTGTAAGCCTCCAGTCGTTTTGAGTGCGCCATGACTTAATAGCTTTTTATCAATGCGATGAACTTTGCTAGCGATGCGTTGTGCATTGCTCGTTGTGAGGCCATCACTCTTGAGGCTGGCTTGTTTTGATTGTTTTTTGCCGCTATTGAATACGCGCTGTATTAGTTTTTTAATCATTCAGTGAATTGCATCATTACTTAGGTTTTAAGTTGCGCAGATTATAACTGATAAGCCTGCGTGAAAAGGGATCTGCAAAACTATGCTTTTTTGTTGTGCCAAAGCACGTCTGCAACGTTTGCGGCTTGATTAATACTACGACACATCACGAATAATAAATCAGACAAACGATTAAGATATTGTATGGATGTCTCTGTAATGCTTTCTTCGCGGCTTAGTTTTACCAAAGAGCGTTCGGCTCGGCGGCAAATAGTGCGTGCTAAGTGACAGTAAGCTGCGCCTCGGGTCCCGCCGGGTAAGATAAATTCTTCCAAATGTGCGAGTTTCAGATTCAGTTCATCAAGTGTGGTTTCTAAAGCAACGATACGTTCTGGCTTTACCATAATGTAACCAGGAATGCAGATTTCCCCACCCAGGTCGAATAAGTCATGTTGCACATCATCTAAAGTGTGTTGAATTTTTTCGGGAATAGGTTCTGTGCGTAATAAACCAATCACAGCATTGAGTTCGTCAATATCACCCATTGCGGTCACGCGTAGGCTATCTTTGTTAACGCGAGAGCCATCGCCAAGGCCTGTGGTGCCGCTATCACCTGTTCTTGTGTAAATTTTACTTAGTCTATTGCTCATGTTAATCCTCTAAATAGGTGTTTATTGTAACTGATGCGTGAGACAGACGATGACATTCGTCTATGAGTTCAGCTAAACTCTTAAGCAATTCTTTTGCCATACCTTATATTTTGAATACTATCGCAACACCTACTTCCGCATCTCCAATTGGCGTCTTTGATTCAGGCGTTGGTGGTATTTCTGTGCTGAAGCATATCCACACTTTGTTACCTAATGAAGATTTGATATATGTCGCAGATTCTAAATTTGCGCCTTATGGCAATAAAACACCTGAATTTATTCAGGAGCGAGCTGTTTGGATTGCAGACCTTCTGATTAGTAAAGGCGCTAAAGCCTTGGTTGTGGCTTGTAACACTGCGACTGCGGCGGCTGTCGATTTGTTGCGCCAAAAATATCATCTGCCAATTATTGGTATGGAGCCCGCCGTTAAGCCGGCTGCGGCTGCTAGTAAAACAGGCGTGATTGGCGTGTTGGCAACCAGCGGCACTTTAAAGAGTGCTCAGTTTGCAGCATTGCTTGAGCATTATGGCCAACAGGTTGAAGTGGTGACGCAAGCTTGTCACGGATTGGTTGAATGTGTGGAGCGGGGTGAGCTGGACTCGACTGTCACTCAAGATTTATTGGCGAGCTATGTTCAACCCTTAATTGCTGCTGGGGCTGACACGATTGTACTTGGGTGCACCCATTATCCTTTTGTTAGACCCCTGATTGAGAATCTGATTGGGGATGATGTGGTGTTGATTGATACTGGTGCTGCGGTAGCAAAAGAACTGAAACGTCGTTTGGAAGATACTCGTTTGTTAAACGCCGAAACTCAAATAGGGCAAGTCGGTTTTTGGAGCAACAGCACTCAAACTGATGCGGAAGATATTGTCATGCGCTTGTGGGGTAAGCGCGTAGGGCTCTCTAAATTCTAATTAGTGGTGTCCAGCTGTTTCGCCAGCTTTGAGTTTGTATTTTGTTCCGCAGTAAGGGCAGCTTGCGTGGCCTGTGTCTGCTAAATCCAAAAACACCCTCGGATGAGAGCACCACAAAGCAACTTCTTCCGTTGGGCAGTGAAGTGGTAAATCTTTTGCGCGCACTTCAATTTCCTTAGTCTTCTTTGCCATGTGGTACTTTCCTTTTTGCTTTAATTAAACCAATGTGAGCCAGTCAGCATGTTTCGCTGATTTACCTTTAACCACATCAAAATACATTGATTGTAGTTTTTCAGTAATCGGACCACGTTTACCTTCACCAATCGCTCTGTTATCCAATTCGCGGATTGGAGTCACTTCAGCGGCGGTGCCTGTAAAGAACGCTTCGTCAGCTGAATAAACTTCATCTCTTGTGATGCGTTTTTCAACCACTTGCAAGCCAATTTCTCCAGCTAATTGCACAATAGTGTCGCGAGTGATGCCTTCTAGTGCGCTGGTGAGATCTGGTGTAATCAACTTACCGTTGCGAACGATAAAGACGTTTTCGCCTGAGCCTTCAGCTACAAAACCATCAACGTCTAATAACAATGCTTCGTCGTAACCATCTTGTGCGGCTTCTTGGTGCGCAAGAATTGAGTTCATGTAGTTGCCGTTTGCTTTCGCTTTACACATCGTGATGTTGACGTGGTGACGTGAAAAAGATGATGTCTTAACACGAATGCCGCTATTTAATGCTTCGTCGCCCATGTAGGCGCCCCAAGTCCATGCAGCAACAATCACGTGAGTTGATAATGTTTTTGCTGAAATACCCATTGCTTCAGGGCCATAAAAAGCCATTGGGCGCATGTAAGCTGACTCTAAATTATTTTCGCGAACAGCTGCTTTTTGCGCTTCCATCAATGTTGCTTTATCAAAAGGCATTTTCATCCCTAAAATATGCGCTGAACGGAAAAGGCGGTCAGTATGTTCTTTCAAGCGGAAAATCGCAGTGCCCTTATCAGTCTTGTATGCGCGCACGCCTTCAAACACACCCATGCCATAGTGCAATGTGTGGCTAAGTACGTGGGTTGTGGCGCTGCGCCAATCCACCATCTTGCCGTCATACCAAATAAGACCGTCGCGGTCAGCCATTGATTTGGCTACTGCCATGTTATTTCTCCAGCGTGCAAAACCTTAATTGTAAACGCTAGGCAGCGTGCTGAACAGACTGCAAGCGCCTTACTTGTTAAAAGAATGGTTTAAAAATCATTTTTATATTCATAAAGACGGATAGGTTGGCGTCTAATCGAAGTAAAATTAAATTGCTTTGTAAACTGGTTGTCATTTGATTTAAGTCAAAGCATATTGTTTTAAAACGTAGCATTGTTCACCCTAATGTGTCTTTGTGCGTTTGAATCTTGAACTGAAGGTGCAGATTAAATGTTGAAATTTTTGATGGTGTTGTTTTTCAGCTTGATGCTGAATGCCTGTAGTGACCATCAGGCAGAGCGGGTCCATTTTAATGGGACTGATGTTTCAAATGCAGGGTACGCTAAAGATTTTGATTTAACTGATCACCTCGGTGAATCAAGACGTTTAGCTGATTACAAAGGCAAGTTGGTGTTGGTGTTTTTTGGATATACCCATTGTCCGGATGTTTGTCCAACAACACTCACTGACATGACTAAAGTCATGAAGTTGCTTGGGTCTCAGCGTGAGAAGGTGCAGGTTGTATTTATTACGCTGGATCCAGAAAGAGATGCCAGAGCAGTGTTGGCGAAGTTTGTGCCGAGTTTTGATGCTACGTTTGTCGGTTTGTATGGCACTTCCGCCCAAATAGACAAAGTGGCCAAAGATTTTAAAGTGTTTCATGAGAAAACACACACAGCTGGGGCTGAAAGCTACAGCATCGATCATAGTGCGGGAACTTACGTTTATGATCAGAAAGGTAAGTTGCGCTTGTATTTTAAATACGGCCAAAAACCTCATGAAATTGCAAACGATTTGAAAATGTTGATGTAATACCATTTTTAGATAAAGGTTTTTTTTGATTGTGCGATTGATTCATCAAAGGATATAATCGGTTCAATCTGAAAATAATGCCCAGTGTACTCTCGGGTGCGCAGGCTTCAGTAATCTTAAGTAAGCTACATTTTTTTAGTTTTAGGAGACGTGGTTATGGCAACTACGAGTGTTACAAATAACGAACAATATAACTACGATATTATTCGTAAATTCACAATTATGACCCTGGTTTGGGGTGCGGTTGGCATGTTGGTTGGTGTGTACATTGCATCAGAACTTGCTTTCCCATGGCTAAACTTTGACATTCCTTACATTACCTTCGGTCGCTTACGTCCAGTTCACACTGGCGCTGTGATTTTTGGTTTTGGTGGTAGTGCATTGTTTGCTACTTCTTACTATGTGGTTCAGCGGACCTGTCAGGCGCGTTTATTCGGCGGCAACTTGGCGAACTTCACATTCTGGGGTTGGCAAGCAGTCATCGTTTTTGCTGCACTTGGTGATGTGTTAGGTCACACACAAGGTCGTGAATATGCGGAAATGGAATGGCCAATTGACTTGTTAATTGAAGTTGTTTGGGTTGCTTACCTCGTCATATTCGTTGGTACTTTAATGAAACGTAAAGAACCGCACATCTATGTGGCTAACTGGTTCTATCTAGCATTCATTTTAGCAACAGCGCTATTACACACATTTAACAACCTTGCAGTACCAGTAAGCCTCTTCTCTATGAAGTCTTATAGCTTGTTCTCTGGTGCGCAAGATGCGATGACACAGTGGTGGTATGGCCATAACGCGGTTGGTTTCTTCTTGACTGCAGCGTTCTTGGGCATGATGTACTACTTCGTTCCTAAGCAAGCAGGCCGTCCTGTTTACTCATATCGCTTATCAGTATTGCACTTCTGGGCTTTGATTTTCTTGTACATGTGGGCTGGTGCACACCATCTACATTGGACAGCGATTCCAGATTGGACATCAACTTTAGCTGCAACATTCTCAATCGTATTATTGCTTCCTTCATGGGGCGGTATGGTGAACGGTATTCTGACCTTGTCAGGTGCATGGGATAAGATGCGTACCGATCCAATTATGCGATTCTTGATTGTCTCATTGTCTTTCTACGGTATGTCTACCTTCGAAGGCCCAATGATGTCTCTAAAAGATGTGAACGCTTTATCTCACTACACTGACTGGACTGTTGGTCATGTGCACTCAGGGGCTTTAGGTTGGGTTGCAATGGTTTCATTTGGTTCTCTATACCACTTGATTCCTAAGTTGTGGAACACAACAACTTATAGCAATCGTTTAATCAACGTGCACTTCTGGTTAGCAACAATTGGTATCTTGCTTTACATCACAGCAATGTGGATCTCAGGCATCATGCAAGGTCTAATGTGGCGTGCGTTTGATGATTTCGGCAACTTGCAATATGCCTTTATCGAGTCAGTAGCTGCAGCACATAACTTATATGTAATGCGTGCAGTTGGTGGGTTGTTCTTCCTAAGCGGTATGGTCATCATGTGTTTCAACATGTATAAAACTATCCGCAGTGGCAACACTCAGCAAGCTGCTTAATCAGGTTGTCTGAATATAGATATGTCATTAAGTATAAGACTTATATACAGGTCTTAAAGATTAGAAAGCTGGGGTTACCATGAAGCATGACAAAATTGAACGTAATGTAGGTTTATTACTTGTATTAACAATGCTAGC
>JAHEEA010000004.1 GCA_024640945.1 Candidatus Methylopumilus sp. | reverse complement strand
CGGCATTATGGTTTACCAAGAGCAGGTGATGCAGATTGCTCAGGTGGTCGGTGGGTATAGCTTGGGCGGCGCTGACTTACTCCGTCGCGCCATGGGTAAAAAGAAAAAAGAAGAGATGGATGCCCAACGTGCAGTCTTTGTTGACGGAGCCAAAGCGAAAGGCACCCCAGAAAGACAAGCCGCAGATCTATTCGACTTAATGGAGAAGTTTGCGAGTTACGGCTTTAATAAATCACACGCTGCTGCTTATGCGCTGGTGGCTTATCAAACCGCATATTTAAAAGCCCATTATCCAGCAGCCTTCCTTGCAGCAACATTGTCTGCAGATATGAATAACACAGACAGTGTGCATATTTTCTACGATGATTGCGTAGGTAATGGTGTGGAAGTATTGCCACCGGATATTAATCGCAGTGAATTCAAGTTCAAGCCTATTAGCGATAAACAAGTTTTGTATGGCTTGGGTGCGCTTAAAGGCTCTGGTGAGGCAGCGATTGAAGTTATTCTTGTTGCACGCAATCAAGATGGACCTTTTAAAGATTTATTCGATTTTTGTGCACGCTTAGATTTACGTAAGGTGAATCGTCGTGTGATTGAATCCTTGATTCGTGCGGGCGCTTTTGATCAGATAGAACCTAACCGTAATGCCTTGTTAGCTGGTGTTAATCTAGCGATTAGTGCAGCAGAGCAGAGTGGTGCAGCGAGCGGTCAAGATAGTCTATTTGGTGCAATCTCAGACAGTGCCGCGCATGTACTACCTAATGTTCCAGCATGGGCAGAACCCGAAAAACTTCAGCAAGAAAAAGTCGCGCTGGGTTTTTATTTAAGTGGGCATCCATATCAGGCCTATCAAAAAGAGTTATCCACTTTTGTGCATACCAGTTTGGGTAATTTAAAACCTCAAGATCAACCGCAGTTGATTGCAGGGGTGGTCATGGGTGTGCGGATTAGAATGACACAGCGCGGTAAGATGGCGATTGTGACTTTAGACGATGCGCAATCTCGTGTTGAAGTGGTGGTGGGTAATGAACTGCTTACCCAAAATGCCCATTTGATTAAAGAAGATCAGTTGTTGGTGATTGAAGGTCGCGTCAGCAATGATGATTTTTCAGGTGGAGTGCGTGTCAATGTGCGTAAGATTTACGATATTGCAGCCGCACGTAGCGCTTATGCGAATATGCTTAAAATCTCATGCAACGGTCAATCTGATGCAGTTAAGTTGCGCGAAATTCTGGCCCCTTATTGCCGCGCTAGCGCTGGGCAAGGCTTTAGTGAAGGTGGCCGGGGTTGTGCGGTCAAGGTGGAATATCATAATCAAGAAGCAAAAGTTGAAGTGATGCTTGGTGAGCAATGGCGTGTAGAGCTACATGATGAATTGTTAATCGGTTTAAAAGCCTGGTTAAGCGATGAAAACGTAAAAATCCTCTATAATTAGAATATCAACAGAATAAGAATCCAATCTTAAATATGAAAATTAGCTTTTTAGATTTTGAACAGTCAATTGCTGAACTTGAAGCAAAGATTGAAGAATTGCGCGCGGTGCACGATAGCTCTCCTTTAGATATCACTAAAGAATTAAATCAACTTCAACAGAAGAGTATTAATTTAACTAAAGAGACTTATAACAACCTGACCGCTTGGCAAATTTCTCAAGTGGCACGTCACCCACAGCGTCCTTACACTTTAGACTATATCCAAGCCTTGTTTACTGATTTTGAAGAGTTACATGGCGACCGTGCTTTTGCTGACGACCCTGCAATTGTCGGTGGTTTAGCACGTTTTGAAGGTAAGCCAGTAATGGTGATAGGCCATCAAAAAGGCCGTGACGTTAAAGAACGTCAATTCCGTAACTTTGGTATGCCACGTCCTGAAGGCTATCGCAAAGCTTTGCGTTTATACCGCATGGCCGAGAAGTTTGGGTTACCAATCATTACTCTAATTGATACCCCAGGTGCTTATCCTGGCATTGGCGCAGAAGAGCGCGGTCAATCAGAAGCGATTGCGCGTAATCTATATGTGATGGCTGAACTTAAAACGCCTATCATTGGTGTGATTGTTGGTGAGGGTGGTTCTGGCGGTGCATTAGCGTTGGGTGTGGTTGATCAATTGTTAATGTTGCAATACGCAACTTACTCTGTCATTTCACCTGAAGGTTGTGCTTCTATTTTATGGAAGAGCCAAGATCAAGCTTCAACAGCCGCTGAAACCTTAGGCATTACAGCAACACGTTTAAAAGCGGCTGGTTTAGTTGACCGTATTGTGAACGAACCGATGGGCGGCGCACATCGCGCACCTGATGAAATGATGGACAGCTTACGCAAAGCGCTTGCTGATGAATTGAGCAAGCTCGAAGCTAAACCAATTAAAGCTTTATTAGAGCAACGCTATGATCGTTTAATGAGCTACGGCAAATTTAAAGATGCTGCGTTGAAATAAAAATTACTAAAGCTTCTACACACGCAATTCGCAAAGCCCGCATTCAAGCAAAACACAAGAATGCGGGCTTTGTGCGTATTAATCAGCAAGTTTTAGATTTTCTAAGTTCTGTAATACCTTCAAATTCGCAATCCCTAGTCAAACTCTGCTTGGCATTCAGCGGTGGTTTAGATTCCTGTGTTTTACTTTCTGCTTTGTTGCATGCCCAAAAGAAATTAAATTTTGAGTTGTGCGCATTACATGTCCATCATGGATTGAGTCCCAATGCAGATGCTTGGGCTGATTTTTGTACAGAGACATGCAAGGCTGCAAATGTGCCCTTGCAAGTTGAGCGCGTGAAGGTTGATAAAAAAGCGGGTTTAGGAATTGAAGCCGCTGCAAGACAGGCCCGTTATCAAGCATTAATTGAATCCGAAGCGGATTTTATTGTGCTTGCCCATCATCAAGACGATCAAGCAGAGACTTTTCTATTGCAATTGCTACGCGGCGCAGGCGTTAAAGGTCTATCTGCGATGGCGGCTTTCGATGCGAAGCGTCGGTTGTTAAGACCCTTGTTGGAGGTTTCTCGTACAGAGATTGAGGCTTATGCCAGTGATGCCAAGCTCAAGTGGGTAGAAGATGAAAGCAATCAAGATCTTCACTACGACCGTAACTTTATTCGTCACGAACTCACTCGAGTATTGGCGCAACGCTTTCCTAGCTTTCAAATAGCTTTAGCAAGGTCAGCTAGTCATATGGCTGAGGCCTCTGGCTTGTTAGATGATTTAGCTATATTAGATGCCGAAACTTGTATTCAAGAGTCGAGATTGAATTTGCTTGAGCTAATAAAGTTAAGTGAAGCTCGCGCTAAAAACCTCATGCGTTGGTGGTTGGCTGGCCATGGTTTTAGTTTGCCTAGCAAAGAACGTTTAGACGAAATTTTGCAGCAATTACTTCATGCCAAAGCGGATGCCACAATAAAGCTAGTCATTGATGGTGAAAACGCTAGCTTGCGGCGTTATCAAGGCTTTGCGTTTATTGAAACTGTTGCAGAAGTACCACCCATCGCCATGATTTGGCAGGGCGAGCCTGAATTGCAATTGCCTGATGGAAGTAAGCTCTTATTTGAACGTAAGCAGGGTCAGGGCTTAGCTCTAGATCGCTTAGGCAGTCATAAGTTATGGATTGCCAATCGTAAAGGTGGCGAGCGCTTTAAGCCTGATTTGCATCGACCAACACGAACCCTGAAGCATCTATTGCAAGAAGCAAATATGCCACCTTGGCTGCGCGACCGATTACCGCTAATCTATTTTGATGATGCCTTAGCCGTGGTGCCTAATATTGGTGTCAGTTGTTTAATGCAGGCAGCAGAGTATGAACTTGGGTTGGTAATTAGTTGGGTTGTTGCAGAGTAAAAACCCATAAAAAAACAGCGCCGAAGCGCTGTTTAAAAATGGAGATTCATGTTTAGGAGGTTGTTAGCACGGTTTAATCTTACTGCGCTGCTATTTCCTTTAAAACTGAATAAATCCTGAAAAGCGTTGGGATTTATTCCTAACCATTAATGCTCCGATTTTGATTTAAGAATTAATCTAAACCGATTTGGTAGATTTCTTCTTCAGTCTCAACAATCTTACCTGTTACCGCATCCACTTCAACTTCCCACTCTTTACCATCTTTAGTTTTGATGTCAAATTCGTAAGAGATAGAACCATCAGCTTCAATAGATGTTTCGCTTTCAATCACATCACCTGGGTGAGCGGCTAAAGCAGTTTTCTTAGCTTGGTCTAAAGTGATTTTTGCTTTTGAAGCGAAGCGAGGATCCTTAATATCAATTTCTTCCTCTTCTTCAGTTACTTTGCCAGTTTTGGCATCGCACTCAACTTCCCATTCTTTGCCATCTTTACCTTTGATATCAAATTCATAGATAGGCTTGCCATTTTCAATTTCAGCTTCTAATGAAATTACATCGCCAGGGTGCTTAGCTAAAGCTGCTTTCATACAACTTTCCATCTCGCCCTTGTGAGCTGGGGCTGCAAACGCAGGTAGTGTTACTAAAAGTGCTGCTAGTGCTAATGAAATCTTTTTCATCCAAATCTCCTTAATTAATAAATGCGAAACAAAAGACCGTGGCATATTAAAAAAGTTTAATTAATCAAGGAATACGACGAAGGACGGATGCCAGAATAATCTGATTTATTGGTTTAAAGGTGCAAGAAGTTCTTCTAAGAAATAAGCCGAAAGCTCGATTCTATTTCGTAATTTTGCTTTGCGATAAACTGAAGCAGCTTGATCTCGAATTGTTCTTTCAGAAGTGCCACGCAGCCCAGCAATTTCTTCTAAACTAAAGCCCTTGATAATCAGGAGTGCCACATCAGTTTCTGCTTGGGTGAGTCCCCATTGTTTAAACTCTTCATGTATCTTGATAGATAAACCATCAATTAAGCTTTTGTTTTGATTTTGCCAATACTTAATTTCAGTATTCGTTTCGCTAATATCAATTTGTACATCCTTAATCGTCTTTTTTTCTAACTTATAAAAACGATAAAAAATGTAGCCGATGTAAATGGACACTACATAAATCATAAGCTCGATGACTAAGTGCTTGGGTGCTATTTCTTCATGAATATCGAGTGAAATATCGATAAGAAATAAAATCAGAATGAACGCGGCTGGGATTAGAACACTTTTTAATAGCTTCTTAACTTTTATATCGTGAAGATGAAAATTAAATTTAGGCATTGAGATTTTTAAACACTCAACCTCGCTGCGCTCTCAACTTTTTGATAACAAATAATGGTGCCAATGATGGGAATTAATAGGCTTAAATAAGCAATTTGTTTGTGTTGATAGCGAACTGCAATCGCTAGTTCATCCAATTTGGCGATGAGGAAAATCCAGATGTAAGCAAACCCAACAGTACCAATAATGACAGGTGTTATAGATTGGTAAACGTAATAAATTAACGCGGTTGCCCCCATAAAACTAATGCAGCAACACCATATGAGAAACAAATGATTGGTTTCTTTGAGTAAAGCTTTTAAATGTTCGGGATTGACGGGCGTTGATTCTAGTTGCGCTTCTTCACTAATGTCAGTGATTAATAGCTTGCCGCAATGATGACAAAAATCAGCATTGTCTAAAACGGGTTTATCGCAGTGGCGACAGAAGCCAGTGAATTGCTCTTTGAAAGTGATTGCCAAAATATCTATTCATTACATAAAAGGGGTAGTGAATAGTATTTAAATGAGAAGTGGGTGTCTTGTGAGACTCTCCCGAACTTAGTTAGGATTTTTTCCTAACTCTCAATTAAGCCGCAACGTATCGCTAAACGCACCATCTCGACAGGGCTGCTAACGCCCAGTTTTTGTTTAATGGTGGTTTGGTAGTTGGCGACTGTTTTTAAGCTAATGTTGAGCGTGCCAGCGATTTTATTTAAATCAATGCCATCTACTAACATTCTAAAAATCTCAAACTCTCTGGCAGACAAAGCCTGCATGGGGTCACCTTCAGCGTTGTGAAGTTGCAATGCAATCTTGTTTGAAAGCTCTGAGCCTAAATATGTTTGTCCAGAAACCACCCATTCAACGGCATTGGCTAACTCATCTGCCAAGCCGCTTTTAGTCACATAACCTTTTGCGCCAGCTTTGAGTGCTTGGCTAGCGAAGGCGACGTTCTCGTGCATGGAGAGCACCAGAATCTTTGCTGTTGGATAACGTGCAACAATCCGTTTGATTGATTCCATTCCGCCCATCCCAGGCATAGAAAGATCAATAATGGTGACGTCAGGCAAATGCTCACCAAAGATTTGATAAGCGCGTTCTCCGCTCTCGGCTTCTGCAACCACTGAGAATTTTGAGTCCTGCTCCAGTAAACGTCGCACGCCGGCTCTTACGACAGCGTGATCATCAACCAACATAATACGAATTGAATTTAGGTTTTTCATCATCTTTAAATCGAAATTGGAATCCAAGCAGTGATTTCTGTGCCGCTGTTGGAAGTGGTGGAAGATTGAATTTTAAGTGTGCCGCCCAGGCCTTCAACACGTTCCCGCATACCTGGTAAGCCAAGTCCATCAGTCTTTTTGGTGTTAAAGCCTTTGCCGTCATCTTTAATAATCACTTGTAAACCAGGCTTTCCAGATTTACTGAGTTTAAAGACTTCAATCGCAATTTTTGTAGCTTGTGCGTGGCGAGAAATATTCGTTAAACATTCTTGTACTAAGCGATATAAAGCAATGCTGTGAGTTTCTGGCAACATATTATCTAAGCCACTAATCGTTAAGCCGGTTTTAATCTCAGGATGGCGTGCTTTCCATGTTTCTACGGTGTCTTGAATCGCAGCTTCTAAGCCCAGTTCATCTAAGATTCCTGGGCGTAGCTTTTGTAGTAAACCACTGACCATGTCAATTAAGTGACGAGAAAGCTGTGTAATTGCTAAGGCACTTTGTTGAAGCTCAGGGTATTTTTTCTCCGAAGCTTTAAGCACAACGCTGGCATCGGTATGGATCGCCGTTAGACATTGACCAAACTCATCATGTAAATCACGCGCCAAGCTTTTACGTTCTTGCTCTTGAAGCGTAATCAGCTCTTGGGTGAGTTTATGGTTTTTTTGAATGCTGGATTGCAAGGTCTCAATCATGCGATTGAATTTTTCACCGATTCGCGCAAGCTCGGGTAATTTAAAGCTTGGTAAGCGTGTATCAAGATCACCTTCTTCCAATTCATTAAGCGCGTACAAAATCTTTTCTGTTGGTTTTAAGGCTTGCGCCACTGCCCAGATCACCGTGACATTGACTAAGACAAAAAACACCAAGACCAACTTAAATAAGTCGGACATGTATTTCCATTTTTCGGCGTATTCGTAAGTAGGGTCAGGCGTAATCACTAAGCGTCCAATTTCCTTGCCTTGGTATTCTAGTGTTCTTACTGAGGGCTCCCACTTAGTGGTCAAGCGGTTGGCTAGGCTCTCAAACCAAGCCGGAGCTTCATTTGGCGGTGCGCTATTAGTGTTTTGATTGCTATCCAGCACTTGCCCATCGTTATCCAGCAACTCGATTTTAATGTGGCGCATATGGTTTAAACGCTGCAGATTAAAGGTTTTACGCGCTATCTTCTGCTGACCGATGGTGTTGTTATTCAAAATCGCAGTATCAAACAAATACAGCACCAGTTTTTCAGCAGACTTTACTTCGGCACGTGCATTTTGTAGCGCGTTATTGAGGGATAGAAATGCCCCTGCGAACAAAATCAGCAGTAAGAGTAGCGTAATCAGTAGGTTTAAGCGTAATTTGAGTGTCAAAGTGTAAAGCCTAGTTTTTTATTAATAGAACGCAGGAGAACTATAGCGCTAGCGGGCTGGAAAGGGAAATTGCGTAGCTAAATTCGGGAGGTTTTCCTAATGCTTATTTGCAAATGCTTTGTTAAAGTTTAGTCCATGTTAAAAGGCGTGCGAGCGCCTTGATTAAGAATTTTACTTGGAGCAACGTGAATGTTTAACCCAAAATTAAAACCTGTGATGCTAGCTGTAGCTGGCGTAATTGCAGCTACATCATCTGTTTATGCTGCTGATAAGGCTATTAAGGCTAGCGCTGTGGACGTTGTAAGTACAACGCCATTGCAAGGTATTGGTCTTACTTTAGATAAAGTTCCAGCAAATATTCAAACTGTTAAAGGTGACGAATTAAAAAAACAGCAAAGCGTTACTATTGCTGATTACATGACAGATAATCTTCAAGGTGTAAGCGTTAACGACACGCAAAATAACCCATTCCAACCAGATATCTTGTTCCGTGGTTTTAGTGCTTCCCCATTGCTGGGTACACCACAAGGCATGTCAATTTATGTCGATGGCGTCCGTGTTAATGAGCCATTCGGCGATGCGGTGAACTGGGATTTAATTCCGATGAACGCGATTGCAGGCATGTCACTTATTCCAGGAACTAATCCATTATTTGGTTTAAATACATTAGGCGGTGCGATCTCTATTCAAACTAAGAGTGGCCGCACTCATCAAGGTGGCGCTGTTGAGGCTTCTGCTGGTTCATGGGGTCGTAGAACAGGTTCTGCTGAATACGGTGGTGTATCTAAAGATGGTTCAGTTGATTACTTTGTTTCAGCAAGCTCTTTCCGTGAAGATGGCTGGCGTGATGCTTCCGATACTGATGTCCGTCAGTTTTTCGGTAAAGTGGGTTGGCAAAATGAAACAACCAAAGTTGATTTGAGCTACACCGGCGCCGATAACGATATGATTGGGAATGGACTAATACCAAAAGATTTTATGCGTAATTTTGGTCGAGATTCTATTTTTACCAAGCCAGATCAAACAAAAAATACTGTGTCTTTTATGAATCTATCAGGAAGTCACTGGTTTAGTGATAACGTCATGTTCAGTGGCAATACTTATTATCGATCATCAAATCGTAAAACATTAAATGGTGATGTTAACGATGATTATGATTCAACAGAAGATTGCACAGGGGCGGGTTTTGACCTTGATGGTTGTAGCGGAGCGCTTAATAGAAGTAGAACAAATCAAAAGTCATATGGGGTAAATGGCCAGTTGACTCTGGATCAAGATTTTTCTGGTAAAAAAAATCAATTTACGGTTGGTGCAGCTTATGATTATTCAAAGATTAAGTTTAATCAATCTACAGAATTTGGGTTATTAAATGCATCTAGAGGCATTGATGGTTTAGCTGCTTCTGAAGGATCTGATTACCTTGAAGAGTCGGTTAATCTTAAAGGTAAAACAAAAACTTGGAGTTTGTTTGCAACAGATACGTTATCACTTAATGATTTCTGGCATTTAACAGCATCTGGTCGTTACAACCATGTGAAAGTTGAGAATAGGGATAAGTTAATTCCTGATGCTTCCGATGAAAACAGCCTTTCTGGAAATCATAGTTTTAATCGGTTTAATCCAGCGGTTGGGTTGAATTTTACACCAACTAAAGATTTGACAGTTTATGGTTCTTATAATGAAGGTAATCGTGCCCCAACTTCTATGGAACTCGGATGTGCAAATCCAAATGTTCCTTGTAAATTACCAAACGCAATGGCAGGCGATCCTCCTTTAAAGCAGGTTGTAGTTAAAACTTTTGAAGCTGGCTTACGTGGTAACTTGACTGATGATGTACGTTGGTCAGCTGCGATTTATCGTTCTCAGAACTATAACGACATTCATTTTGTTAGTGTTCCTGGCGTTGCTAACGGTATGGGTTATTTTGACAATGTTGGCAAGACCCGTCGCGTAGGTTTAGATACTAATCTGATTGGTAAGATGGATAAGTTTTCTTGGTCAGCAGGATACAGTTACGTAAATGCGACATACCAAGATGATTTACAGTTGGCTAATGAGGTTAACTCTGAAGAGCAAGATGGTGTTATTAATATTAAAAAAGGCGACCGTTTAGCTAATATTCCTAAACACCAATTTAAACTTCGTATGCAGTATGCAGTTACACCAGATTGGACAGTGGGTTCTAATATTACGGCCTTTTCTGATCGCTACATGCGTGGTAATGAAAATAATAGCCATGAGTCACAAGGTGATTCAATGGGTAATGGTAAGGTTGCTGGCTATGCAGTTGTTAATTTAGATACTCGTTACAATCTTGGTCGTGGTTGGAGTATATTCGGTAAAGCAATCAACATTTTTGATAATGAATACAACAATGGTGGCCTAATGGGACAGTCTTATTACGATGGTAATGGTAATTTAACAGGCGATGTAAATAGTCCACATAACTTAGGATTTGTTTCACCGGGCGCTCCTCGGGCTGGCTGGTTAGGGGTGCGGTATGAGTTTGATGGTAAGCAATTGTCAAGTTCTGCTGATCGTGATTAAGTAGTTGTCAGCATTAAATAAAAAACGGCTCCTAGTGAGTCGTTTTTTATTGCCTGTTATTTTCGGGCATTCACGCCTTGCCCTTCATGTTAAAATTAATCATCCATTCAAATTATTCACTCAAAGTTACGCGGAGTTTTCATGAAAATCGGTACCCCTTTAAGTCCTAGCGCTACACGCGTCATGCTGCTTGGTAGCGGTGAGCTTGGCAAGGAAGTGATTATTGCCTTGCAACGCTTAGGGGTTGAAGTGATTGCGGTAGATCGTTATAAAAACGCACCAGGTCATCAAGTGGCGCATCGTGCGCATGTGATTGATATGACGGACGGTGAAGCCTTACTTAATTTAGTTAAAAAAGAGCGTCCACATTTAATCGTGCCTGAAATTGAGGCTTTAAACACACAAACTTTAGCTGAGATTGAATCAGCTGGTTTGGCTCAAGTGATTCCAACAGTGAGAGCCGTTCAGCTGACGATGAACCGTGAAGGAATTCGCCGTTTAGCCGCTGAGACTTTGGGCTTGCCAACATCGCCTTATGCTTTTGCCAATAGCCAACAAGCTTTGCAAGATGCGATTGATGCGGGCATTGGTTACCCATGTTTTATTAAGCCAACAATGTCATCATCGGGCAAAGGCCAATCACGCATTACCAATGCAAGTGAAGTGGCTGGTGCTTGGGAATATGCGGCATCTGGTGGACGTGTAAACCAAGGTGTGGTGATTGTTGAAGGTCAAATTGATTTTGACTACGAAATTACCTTACTTACAATTCGCGCTAAAAATGCGAATGGCGATATTGAAACTTCTTTCTGTGCGCCGATTGGCCACTTACAAAAACGTGGGGATTATGTGGAGAGTTGGCAGCCACAAGTAATGACGGCAAATGCCCTTAAAGAGTCGCAACGTATTGCAAAAGCGGTGACAGATAATTTAGGTGGTCTAGGTTTGTTTGGCGTTGAGTTATTTGTGAAGGGTGACCATGTATGGTTCTCTGAGGTGAGTCCACGTCCTCACGATACCGGGATGGTGACCATGGCAACTCAACGCTTTAACCAATTTGAATTACATGCACGTGCCATCTTAGGTTTGCCAGTGAACGCTGAAATGCGTGCGCCGGGTGCGAGTGCAGTGATTTATGGTGGTGTTGATTCTAAGAATTTAAGTTTTGAGGGTGTTGAGAAAGCCTTGGCAGTGCCTGAGTCAGATATTCGCTTGTTCGGCAAGCCTGAATCATTTGAACGTCGTCGTATGGGCGTTGCATTAGCGACTGGTAAAGATGTCGATGAGGCGCGTGCTAGAGCGACGCTTGCTTCAAGCTTGGTTAAAACAAAGGCTGAGTAATGGTGCTTGAAATTGAAGAGCCAGAATCAAATCAAAAAACGCTGTTCGAAGAACTCGGTGGCGAGCAAACGATTCGTAATTTAGTTGAGCGTTTTTATGATGTGATGGACACCGATGAACGTGCGACTGGTATTCGAAAGATGCACTCAGCAGATTTAACTGAAGCGCGTGATAAGCTGTTTATGTTTTTGGTCGGTTGGTCAGGCGGACCTGCGCTTTATATTGAGCGTTATGGTCATCCTATGTTGCGTCGTCGCCATTTACCTTTTGCGATTGGTGAGTCTGAGCGTGATCAATGGATGTTCTGTATGGTGCGAGCAATGCATGACATCGGCATGGAAGAGCCTTTGGTGGTGAGATTGGCGCAGTCCTTATGGTCTGTGGCTGATTTTATGCGGAATACCGATGAATGTCCGGTTGGGCATTAAGAGATATAGCCAATAAAAAAGCCCAGATAATCTGGGCTTTTTTATTTATTGCTTAGCTTGTAATCCACCTAGTAATGCAGCAACTTCACGCTTGGGTTTGTTGCTTCTATATAGTTGAGGCGCTGGTGCTTTTGTCGTTGTTGCTCCAGTTGGCTCATAAGGTTTATCAAACCAAGGATCGCTACTTTTTTTAGCTGGACTAGGGCGTGGAGTGCTACGTTGTTCCGTTGCGCGCTCATGACCTTTTTCGCGGTTACCGCGATCATGATGGCTTCTTTCAGAAGATGCACGGCCTCGTGCAGGTAAGTTTGAAGTTTCTTTTGGAATCTCGCGCTTAATCAGCTTTTCAATTTCAACTAGATATTTCTCTTCTTCAGGCGACACTAAAGAAATCGCTACACCTAGTGCGCCAGCACGGCCTGTACGACCGATGCGGTGAACGTAATCTTCTGGTGCGCTTGGAATTTCGTAGTTAATCACCATCGGCAATTGATCAATATCCAAACCACGTGCCGCAACGTCTGTTGCAATCAGCGCATGAATCTTACCGTTTTTGAAAGCATCTAGTGCTTGGATACGTTCCAATTGGCTTTTGTCGCCATGGATTGCATCGGCTGAAATGCCTTCGCGAACGAGTTGTCGAGCCAATCGGCTGGCGGTCAGTTTTGTTTTGGTAAAGACAATCACTTGTTTAGTTTCTGTCTCGTTCAAAATCTGAGCGAGTAGGGCGTGTTTGTCATCTTGCGGAACGTGATAGACCTTTTGTGTCACGTTTTCATTGGTTGCATTACTGCGTGCTACTTCAACTAACAAAGGATCTTTTAAAAACTCTTCTGAGAGCTTTTTGATTTCTGTTGAGAATGTCGCTGAGAACATGAGGTTTTGACGTTGTTTTGGTAATAACGCCAAAATACGTTTTAAGTCAGGCATAAAGCCCATGTCTAACATGCGGTCAGCTTCGTCCAAAATCAACATTTGGACTTGGCTAAGTTGCAATGTGCGTTGTTCAATATGGTCTAGCAAACGACCTGGTGTTGCCACCAGAATTTCCACGCCTCGCATGAGGTGTGGCGTTTGCGTTTTAATATCAACGCCACCGTAAACAACGAGTGAGCGTAGTGGACTATGTTTGGCATATACCTTAACACTGGCTTCAACTTGAATCGCCAACTCACGCGTAGGTACTAAAACCAATGCGCGTATTGGGTGGCGAGCAGGCGATGCACTCGTGCTGGCAAGCGGCAGTAATTTTTGTAGCATGGGCAATGCAAAAGCTGCAGTTTTACCTGTACCTGTTTGCGCGCCTGCCATCAAATCACGACCTTGCAACACGATTGGAATCGCTTGTGCTTGAATCGGTGTTGGTGTGGTGTAACCAAACTCATCTAGCGCCTTGAGAATTTCAGGCGCTAGATTAAGAGATGCAAAACTAATGTTTTCCGTACTCAATGTCTAATAGCTCACTATTTGTTTATTAAGCGAAGTTACGTGGACGACGTGCTGCACGATCGCCATCAGCGCGTTTTGGGCCACCGAATTTGTCACCGCCACGATTACCTTCTGGGCGTGAGTTACGGTTGCCGTCAGGACGGTTGCCAGTTGGGCGGCTATTACGATCGCCTGCGCTAGCAGCGCGGTCACCAAAGCTACGGTTACCTTCTGGACGGCTTGAACCTTCAGGACGTGAACCAAAACCTGTGCCACGTGGTTTACCGCTACCTGGGTAGCCACTATTTGCACCAGCATTGCCGCTTGGACGGCTGTTGCGATCACCTGCGCTAGCAGCGCGGTCACCGAAACTACGCTCGCTTGCACGATCACCAAAGCTACGGTTACGTTCGCCTGGACGACCTGAACGATCACCAGGGCGACCATTTGATGGACGGCTTGAGCGATCACCTGGACGACCACGGCCTGGACCGTCAGTACGTGGTGCTGGACGTTTTGGTTCAAAACCAGCGATGACGCTAGGCTCTAAACGTTGACCAGTGAATTGTTCGATTTTACGAACTTGGTGTCTATCCATGTGTGATGCGAATGAAATCGCAATACCAGTGTTGCCTGCACGACCTGTACGGCCGATACGGTGTACATAATCTTCAGCAAATTTAGGTAGATCGTAGTTAATCACGTGTGTAATGCCGTGTACGTCAATACCGCGCGCTGCCACGTCAGTTGCAACCAATACTTTGACATCACCATGACGTAATTTAGTTAATGTGCGGTTACGCGCACCTTGTGTCATGTCGCCATGCAATGCAGCTGTTTTATGACCAGCAGCGTACAAGTCTTCAGCTAATAAGTCAGCGTGACGTTTGGTTGATGTAAACACAATCGCTTGATTCACTTCTGGAGCAATCAATAGATGCTCAAGCAATTTGTTTTTGTGTGTCATGTCGTCAACAAAGTGCAAGCGTTGCTCAATGTTTTCGTGTTTTTGTGTTTGTGCAGCCACTTGGATAGTTTTTGGATTGCGCAAGATTTGTTGTGCAATACGGCCAATGTTGCCATCTAAAGTTGCTGAGAATAATAGTGTTTGGCGTTCTGCTGGAAGTGCATTACAGATACGTTCTACATCAGGCATAAAGCCCATGTCCAACATACGATCAGCTTCGTCCAAGATCAACATTTGTAAACGAGACATATCAATACGACCGCGTTCCATGTGATCAATTAAACGACCTGGTGTTGCTACCAAGATGTCTAAAGGTTGTGATAGCAATTTGTTTTGTAGTGGGTAAGGCATACCACCTACGATACTCACTGTACGTGCACGGATGAATTTACCGTATTTACGTGCAGCTTCGTTAACTTGAGTCGCTAATTCGCGAGTTGGCACCAATACTAAAATACGTGGGCCACGGCTTTTAGATTCGTGAGGTGTTGCTAATAGGTTAAGTGCTGGAAGTGCGAAGGCTGCAGTTTTACCTGTACCTGTTTGTGCTGAAGCCATTAAGTCATGGCCAGCCATCACTTCAGGAATTGCTTGCGCCTGAATTGGTGTTGCGTTTGTGTAACCAGATTCTTCAATTGCGCGAAGAATTGATGGGTGTAGATTTAAACTTTCAAATGTTACGTCGTTAGACATGGTGTTCCCTTATATAACAAGCTAAAAGGGCGCAAGTAGACACTGTCATAAGTCCTGATGCCTAAGCATCCTCTGCTAATAAATAGCGGGCTATCAAACAGCGCAATACATTTAATGAAATTAACTTAATAATTAAGCATGCATTTTTACCGGCGCACGGGCATTGCCACTAACCGGTAATCAATACAAGAAAGCCGCAAAATAAAACAACGGGCTTCGAGAGGCTAGGGCGATGAATATTCAGATAAGTCATCAAAACTTGATGTAATGCACTTACCGAAGCGCGAAGTATATAGATTGTGATGGGGATGTCAAAACTTTTTATGTAACTAAACTGTAAAAACACATACTTATGTGCGGTTTAGTTACGTATTGTGTTAAAATCGCGCCCTTTTAATGAATCGGCATTACTTTTTGCCACGGAATCTTATGTCTAGAAATTTACGCAACATCGCCATCATCGCTCACGTTGACCATGGCAAAACCACAATGGTGGATAAGTTATTACAACAAGCAGGTACTTTTGCAGCCCATCAGGCAGTAAACGAACGTGTGATGGACTCAGGCGATATTGAAAAAGAACGTGGTATTACGATTCTTGCTAAAAATACAGCCTTAAACTTCGAAGGCACACACATTAACATCGTGGATACTCCAGGCCACGCCGACTTCGGTGGCGAAGTAGAGCGCGTATTGGGTATGGTTGACGGCGTTGTGTTGCTAGTTGATGCGGTTGAAGGCCCTATGCCTCAAACACGTTTCGTGACTAAGAAAGCATTAGCACTTGGTTTAAAACCAATCGTTGTGATTAATAAGGTTGACCGTCCAGGTTCACGTACTGACTGGGTGATTAACCAAACATTTGATTTGTTCGCTAACCTAGGCGCAACAGATGAACAATTAGACTTCCCAGTGGTTTATGCGTCTGCATTGAATGGTTTTGCGACATTAGATATGAGCAAATCTTCAGACACGATGCGTCCACTATTTGAAACAATTTTGAACCATGTTGAACCACCAAAAGGTGACAGCAGCGCGCCATTGCAAATGCAAGTTTCAGCACTTGATTACTCTACCTATACTGGCCGTCTTGGTATTGGTCGTGTTTGGAATGGCCGTATCAAGCCAGGCCAAGCCGTTGCCATCATGAATGGTGATACACAAACTGGCCAAGGCCGTATTAACCAAGTATTAGGCTTCCGTGGTTTGGAGCGTGTCGAGGTTAAAGAAGCAGAAGCTGGCGATATCGTGATTATTTCAGGTCTTGAAGATATCGGTATCGGCGTAACGGTAACGGATAAAGATAAGCCTGTTGGCATGCCAATCTTGGGTGTGGATGAACCAACATTGACGATGGACTTTATGGTGAATACATCACCATTGGCAGGTACAGAAGGTAAGTTTGTGACCAGCCGTCAAATCCGTGATCGTTTAACAAAAGAATTATTGGTAAACGTGGCCTTGCGTGTTGAAGATACGCAAGATGCTGACGTATTCCGTGTGTCAGGTCGTGGTGAGTTGCATTTGACGATTCTGCTTGAAAATATGCGCCGCGAAGGTTTCGAGATTGCCGTAGGTAAACCACGTGTTGTTTACCGTGAAATCAACGGTGAAAAATGTGAGCCATACGAAATCTTAACAGTGGACTTGGAAGATGATACCCAAGGCGCTGTGATGGAAGAGTTGGGTCGCCGTCGTGGTGAATTGCAAAATATGGAATCTGACGGTAACGGCCGTACACGCTTGGAATATAAAATCCCTGCACGTGGTTTGATTGGTTTCCAAAGTGAATTCTTAACATTAACGCGCGGTACAGGCTTAATGGCTCATATTTTTGATGAATACGCGCCAGTGAAAGCAGATATGCCAGGTCGTCGTAACGGTGTATTGATTTCTGCTGAAGCAGGCGAAGCGGTTGCTTACGCATTGTGGAAATTACAAGATCGTGGCCGCATGTATTCTGTGCCAGGCGATAAGCTTTATGAAGGTATGGTGATTGGTATCCACAGTCGTGAAAACGATTTGATTGTGAACCCAGTTAAAGGTAAGCAACTCACTAACGTGCGTGCATCTGGTACAGATGAAGCAGTGCGTTTGGTGCCAGCTGTTCAATTAACTTTAGAGTCAGCGGTAGAGTTTATTGATGATGATGAATTGGTTGAATTAACACCTAAATCTATTCGTATCCGTAAACGTTACTTACTTGAGCATGAGCGTAAACGTGCTTCAAAAGAATAATTAGATGGACTAGAAAAAACCGGCAGATTGCCGGTTTTTTTATGGATCAAATGAATGAAATAATATGGTGTAGAATCAGGGCATGAAAAAAATAGCCTTACTTTCTATCTTATTTGCATCAACCCTGCAGGCTGCTCAGCCTATGCCATCGATCGATCAAAATAATGCTATCTATATTGTACCGGTTGAATCGGGCGTCACTTATGAAGATGTGGTGACCAGTCTTAAGGTAATTTCTGAAGGGATGAACTTTGTAAATCCTGCTAACTTTCCAATTGGTGACCATATGAAAGAACGTGGTCAAAATCCTGAAGGGGTGTTGGAGGTTCGTAGTTTTTGTAATTTAAGTATGGGTACTGAAATCTTCTTGGATCATCCAGAATTTGTAGTATTCGCACCATGTCGAGTGGGTCTGTTTCAAAAGCAAGGTCACCTCTATTTGGCGATTGATCGACCTACATTTGATTTGAAAAGCATTAAAAATCCAACCTCGCGTGCTCGAAAAGCTGCCCAGCAGTTAGAGGATGTATTAATTAGCATTGTTGAAAAAGCCCGCAAAGGCGATATTTAATTTCTTGAAGCCGTTTTAGTTTTGTTAAAGATTATCAAACCCGGCCAAGCCGAATTCACTGTTAATAAATCTCGATTTATTGCAATCGCAGAATACTGCGCAGACGAGCGCGCGGTTGGCAATTGTTTACGAAAACTCGCTAGTCAGCATCAGAGTGCGCACCATTTGGCCTATGCTTTTCGATTGAAGACCGATCAAGGGATTGTTCAGCGATTTAGTGATGCTGGCGAGCCTTCAGGAACCGCTGGAAAGCCAATTCTACAATTCTTAGAGGGTCGTGATTTGGTCAATGTTTGTGTTGGCGTAATTCGTTATTACGGCGGCATTAATCTAGGCACTGGTGGTTTGGCCAGAGCCTATGGCGGCACCGGTAGATTGGCGATTGAAGATGCAACCGTTGTGCCTTACGTCGAGATGAAGCAATTGCAGTTGAAGCTTGATTATAAAGAGCTGGATTACTTTATTCGCGAGTTGGCTAAGATTGATGGCGTTTTATTAGATAAATCTTTTAGTGATGGAGTTGCTGTCCTTGTCAGCATTCCGGAGCCTTCGGTAGAAGCGATCTTGAAGCGATTCGGTTGATGAATAGACAAATAAAAAGGGCGCAGATGGCGCCCTTTTTATTTGTTTGAGGTGCTTATTTTAAAACTAAGATCTCACCCTTGCCATCATTGGCTAAATCGCCAGCATATCGCTGTACGCGATTTTGATTAATCTTTGCAAACTTGCTTGGAAGTGCGCTAAAAGATTTAAACATTAGGCTTAAGTAAGGCAAGGTGTGCGTACCGCAGTCCTGTAATGTGGCGTGCATTTGAGGTTTTTTGGTGAGTAAAAGCGTGCCACGGCGCATGCCGTAGCCAACATATTCGCCAACATCCCCAAGTACGCCTATGGTTCCTGCCAGCATACGGCTCGCGCAGTATTTGCCAGCGTTACCTTCAATTAAAATCATTCCGCGACGCATTTGGTCACCAGTGCGTTCACCAGTATTTCCGCTGACCAATACTGTGCCGCCTTTCATTCCTTTTTTGTCGCCGATTAGCGCAGCGCCTAAAAAGTCGCCGACGTCGCCATTGATTCTGAGTAAGCCGCCAGCCATCGCGCAAGCCGCAAAATCTGCCGCATTGCCATTTAGCACAATCTCGCCTTGTTTCATTTGGAAACCTAAGAATGCGCCTGCATCACCATTAATCGTAATGCTCCCAGTTTTTAAACCAGCGCCGATGTAATCTATTTTTGCATTGGCGTTTTCAAATACGATTTGCTTGCTATCCGTGCCACTAATATCAAAAAACTCATCCGCACGTAATGTTTGTTTGCCATATGGAAGATTTGTGGCTGAGACTTCCGCAGGGCTTTTATCAGCTAATATATCGGGTGTTAGTGCAGAAACATCTAGCTTTTGTACTAAGGTTTTTTTGAGGGTAAAGGTGAGTGCGCTCATGCTGATTCTCCGCTTAAGCTTTTGTCATTCATAATGTCACGCAAATGGAATTGGAATTGACCAAGTTTGCCACCGTAATTGCCCGCTGAAATACGTTTAATGCCATTAGCTGCGCCAAGTTCACAGGCTGCTTTGATGCCGACATAAGTCGCTTTGCGAATGTCTGCATCTGTGAGGCCATCAATCACAATCTCCATCACAGATTCAATTTCTGGAGAGAGTTGTGTGTTGGTGATGCCTTTTAAGGTTGGGCAGAAAGCATCGTTCGTTGAAGCAAATAATGCTTTATATTTGGAGCCAACTTTTGAGCCTGAGCGAACGACACCCCCAGGGAAGGGCATGATGACGTTAGGAATTTTTCTCATCGCTTCTATGGCTGCTTCACAAGCAGCTAATGCTTGCGGTTGTGATTCGGCAAGTACCAAAAAGTTACCACCACCGACAGCACGTACCATGCCTGTCGTTTCTTCTGTAATGAATTCACCATCCATCACAGGAACACGCCAATAACGCTTGCCACCAAATTGTTTTGAGATTTGAAAGCCATCGCCAAAAAAGCGTAAGTTTTTACCAAGGTTAATGCGCTCGTTACCATCAATGCCTGAGAAAGCAGCGGCAGTAGGGCAGGTCAAAATAGTTTGCCCCATGCGGTTTTCAAGCTGCTTCATGAGTACAGAGCTACCCATTGCAAACATCAATATGGAAACCCCTGGTCGGCCATCCGGTGTTTCACTTGGGTCGAGTTCGCGTTCAATGCCTGCTTCAACACCACAACCAATAACGGAAGTGGCAAAGCCAGTCATAGCATTGGCTGCGTTGTAAGCCCACTTATGATTTTGAGCCGTAATGATGACGCGCGTGCCACGCATGTTAAATGCTTCAGCGAAAGTGTCGTCAATTTGCACACCGTTAATGATCATTCTGATTTCTCCCTGCGGCCTTCACAGGCTTGTACAACAACACCGCCACGACCGCCTTCTGCGATTTCGTCGCTGCTGACTTTAAAGTTTTCCATGTTCATGGTGTGATATTGATCAAAGTATTGTTTTAAGTCTTTTTCGATACCACGATCAAATTCAGGTTTGACAGTATGGGTGTGCCCCCAAGTGACTTTGATGACTTGGCCATCTTTAACAACGAGTTCACCGTCTTTAAATACATAGTCTGGCTTAGCGAACATTTTTTCGCGATCTGGATCATCTGTATAAACCGTAATGTCGGCGCCTGCACCTATACCAAGGTGACCGCGGTCGTGAAGACCAACTAATTTAGCTGCGCCAGCACGCGTCATAATGGCGATGTCATAAAGACTGTATTCTCTATCGATACTATTCAGAGTGCTCATGGCCTGTGCATCTAAATTAAGCTTGGTAAACATGTCGTTACGGAAGCTCTTATCCATTAGTAATCTAATGAGATGAGGATAACTTGTAAATGGCGCACCATTTGGATGATCTGTGGTTAAGAAAATACGCCAAGGGTCATCAGTGAGTAAGAAAATCTCGAGCCCAATTGCCCATTGCAGCGCGTTTACAAAGTTTTGATCTTTATATTTGAATGGCACTACACCGCAGCCAGAGTCGCATTCAATATCCATAATGACCGATTTATGTGGGCTGGCTAGACCTGAGTTTGCGAATTGGCGCATATTGTCGCCAGAAGCGGTCACGGTTTGGTTAAACAGAATTTGCCCAACGTCGGCTGAAATATTTTTGTGTTTGTTGAGTGCTTCAGCAATTTGCGCTGCGCCCGATGAAAACTTACGGTCACCTTCAGTACCATAACTATGGAACTGGATGTGCGTTAAATGAAGTGGGTAGCCTTCAGAAGCCCCCATAGTTTTTAAGGTCGTATCAACGTTGCCTGGTACCCCTAAGTTGTTGCCATGGACGTGAAGTGGGTGAGGAACGCCAAGCTCGTGAACAGCACGTGATAAGGCTTTGAGCACTTCACGCGGTGTGACTTGATAATGCACATTATGCTCATCTAAATCCAAGGCGCGTTGGTTAAATTTGAATGCATTGATACCGCCAGGATTTACGACCTTAATACCAATCGCTTGAGAAGCGTGCATGATCCAAGCGACATAATCGTTGATCGCATTTTGATCTTCCTTTGCAGCTAACATGCGCAAGAAATAATCATCGCTCCCTATCATGGCATAACCGCCTTTATCAATAATCGGCGTGTCACCCATTTCTAAGTGTGATTGACGAGCATTGACTGGAGAAAGAGCGGGTTCGAAAGCTGCGGTGTAACCCATCTCTGCATAACGGTAACCGGTGGTGAATGTTGATGGGGCAGCATGACCGCAACCTGAACGGCAAGCAGCGCTATGTTGAGTAGGGTCTGCGCGATGGTCTTCAGGCAACATCATGCGAGCAATATTCACCTTGCCGCCACCAATGTGAGTGTGCATATCAATAGCACCAGCCATGACTACCTTGCCTGCTAGATTGAATGTTTGATCTATTTTTTCTTCATCATGTGGACGTTCGACAATCCGTCCATCACGTACATAAATATCCATGACCTTGCCATCGATTTGATGGGCGGGATCATAGACTTTGCCACCACTTAATTTCGTTAACATGGGTTTACTCTCTTAATTTATTCTTCTCATTTTTAGAGCGCAGCTTCAATAGCTGCGATCACGGTATTCAAGCTTGGTAGATCACTATTTTTTAATTTTCCAAGCGGTAGGCTCACTGAGCTATCGATACGGAACATCGTTCCTGTGTGGTCAATGCCTGCGGTGCCTACTGGAATGAAAACGTCCGCATTAACTTGCACTTGCATGTTTGGGTGACCAATCACAATGCTAGGCATGTTGGCTTTAGGTGGTAGCTTTTCAGGATTAAAGGTGCTGACCCAAAGCATCGCATCTGCTTCGTTATTTTCAAGTAATGTTTCAGCACGGTAGTGATGTGGATCGTATTCAGGAATGCCACGACTAAAACGACTGCGCATTGGATAGCCGCTTGTCCATGTGCTAGTTTGATTAACGCTGTAATCACCTTCAGAGCCGCCTAATGGTAAGCCTGATGAACGTGTTTTTGCATTTAAAGCAATCACTAATTCAGTGATGTTTTGGATGCTGAGTTCAGCGTGATCAAAATTCAAATCACTACTCACCCAAGTTACGACAGAGTATTTTGCAGCTTTAAGTTTTTCGGCTAAGGCTTGCAAATCAGTAGTTTTAATTCCAGCAACTTCAATCGCGTGTAAGGATTTGCCTAAGATTAAGGCGCGCAATGCTGCTGTCACTTCAGGAATCTTTTCTAAATCACAAGGCAATACGGTTGGTTGAGATCCATTTGGAGAAACGCCGTGGCTGGTATCTAAATTTTCGCCGCCCAAATACACAACCTCACGTGATGCGGTGTCTTGGCCAAACATGCTTTCTTTATTCCAGATGTTGCGTTCAAAAAAGCGTGGGTTGTGGCTGACGATATCTGTGCCAATCACTACTAGCAAATCAACGCGATTACGAACCTCTGTAAGCGTCGTGACTTGCCAGCCAGAATTTTGTACAACAAGCGTGTTGCGAAAGCTGCTGTATGCGTTCATATGATCGAGCGTCGCACCTACTTTGTCGGCTAGGCTCATGATGCTTCGCATTCCTTGTACTTCTGTACCTAGGCCAGCAAATAAAGGCTGATTGCTTCCGCGTAATATTTCAGCAGCTTTTGCTATGGCAGCCTTTAATTCAGCAGGCGCGCCAGCGATTGTTGGCTTTGATTCTTTCGGTGTGCGTTCAAAAAAAGCGATGCTTTTTGCACAGCCATTTGTCGTCACTTTTAATTGATCGGTGGCATTGCGTTCAATTTTTAAATCGTCGCAAAGTAATCCGCAAGCAGGGCAGGTGACTGCCTCAAAAGTTGAGGCATTTAAATGATTCATTCGAAAACCTTGATTTAGAATTGAATTGGAACAGTGTTAAATAATAGCCTCTATTTTAAATCTTTAATGTCACGACAGGGGCGTTGCGTTACAAAAAAACACAATTTTCAGAATGGCGTTTGTTCGGCTTTCGCATAGGAAAAACGAGGTGTCTGCGTTACAATAAGGACTTCCGAAAGTGTCTCTTCAAGGCCTGATGCTAATGACCGAAAGTGTTGTTGTAACTATGGATGGTGTGAACGCCATCGGCAATCGTGTTGCAGTGACAACTTCTGCGCGTTTACATATGGGATTTTTTGATCTCAATGGCGCTTTAGGTCGTCGTTTTGGCAGTATTGGCCTTTCGTTAAAAACGCCTCAAACTGAAATAGAGATTTCTTCTGCCGCTAATTTAACTGTGGTAGGCGAGGGCGCCTCGAGAGCAAGCAAGGTTGCAACTGCCTTGCTCCAAACTTTAGGTCTTCCATCAGATCTTCATATTCAAATTAAGCAAGCCATTCCTGAGCATTCGGGTTTGGGTTCTGGTACACAAATGGCTTTGGCGATTGGCATGGCCATTAGCGATTTTTACCAATTACATTTGAATGTGAATGAGATTGCAGTCTTAACGCAGCGTGGTGCTCGTTCTGGGATAGGCTTGGGGACTTTTGCTCAAGGGGGCCTCATAGTGGATGGCGGCAGAGCTGCTAAATCCAAAGTGCCGCCAGTAATTGCCCATGCAGACTTTCCTGAAGATTGGCCTATTTTGTTGATTTTTGATAAAAGCCATCAAGGCGTACACGGTCAGCAAGAGATTGATGCTTTTCGCAATTTGCCAGAGTTTCCTGCAGAACATTCCGCCATTTTATGTCGCCACGTCTTAATGCAAGCTTTACCCGCGCTTGCTGAACGTGACTTGGCGTCATTTGGTGCTGCAATTCGCGCTTTGCAAGAAATAACAGGTGATTACTTTGCACCTGCGCAGGGTGGCGCACGTTATACCAGCAAGCTTGTGGCTGATGTTTTAGCCCACTTGCAAGTGGGCGGTGTTGCGTGCTTAGGACAAAGCTCTTGGGGGCCGACTGGTTTTGCAATTTTTGAAAATCAATCGCAGGCAGAAAAATATTTGAAACAATTAAACGCTATATTTGCAGATCATTCGGGTTTAAGTTTTGTACTGACTTACGCAAATAATGCGGCTAGTCTCGTCAGAAAAATAAACTAACCATCATTTTAATATTGAAATAAGAAAGTAAATTCATGGAAAAAGTATCCATTTTGCATTTGATTACAGCAGCTAAAAATGCCAGTCCATTTGACGTTAATATGGCGTACGACGCTGGCTTTGACAAGATCATGCCATACACTCATGTAGAGATGAAAGATATAATGGGCTTGGTGCAAGATGCCATTTTTTCACGTGGTCCTAGTGGTGTTAAACGTGAAAGCGTTTTTATTGGTGGTCGTGATATTGATGTGGCAATGGATATGTTGGATGTGGCACGTAAATCGATGGTGCCTCCTTTTGAAGTGTCAGTGTTTGCTGATCCATCAGGTGCGTTTACAACAGCCGCAGGAATGATGGCTAAAGTGGAACAACATCTTGCTAAGAACTTTGGTGGTGATTTAAGTGGCCGCCGTGTGAGTGTGTTTGGCGCGTCTGGTCCAGTAGGCGGTTGTACTGCAGTGATTGCTGCTAAGTATGGCGCAACGGTGCAAATGGTTTCTCATCGAAACATTGCTGATGTGCAGGCAAAGGTTGATTCATACAATGCACGTTATGGCGTGAATATCGTTGCGGTTGATGGCGCGAGTGATGATTTGAAAGTGGCTGTACTTAAGAATACAGATATTGCTTTGTGCGCAGCAGCAGCCGGTGTGCAAGTCTTGAGCTTGTCACAAATGTCACAAGCACCAGATTTGAAGATTGTCGCTGACGTGAATGCAGTACCGCCAACAGGCGCTGAAGGTGTTGATGTGTTTGCTGATGGTGCTCAAATTGCTGGAACAAAAGCATTTGGTATTGGTGCCTTAGCGATTGGTAATGTGAAATATAAAACACAGCACAACTTGCTTAAACTGATGTTGGAATCAGAGAAGAAGCAATATCTAGATTTCTTGTCAGCATTTGAAATGGCACGCAAAAGTCTTTAACCATCCATCGAGAATATTCTGAATAAACGTGTTTTGATTGCTGCAGTTTCATCGCGTCCTTTTGTTAAGGCCGCTGCTAGCGCTGGCTACTCGGTAACGGCGCTCGATGTATTTGCTGATGCAGATACTCAGCGTGCGGCTGAGCATGTTTACAAGATTGAGTATGCGAATAGTGGCTTTGATGCTAAACAGTTTGAATCAGCTTTGGACCAAATTGATTTGACTGGTGTGATTGGCTTTGCGTATGGCAGTGGTTTTGAAGCGCAACCTGATTTGTTAACACGTATTGCTCAGCGCATGCCTTTGATTGGTAATTTACCTGACACGGTTCGCCGATTAAAAAATGCACCTGAATTTTTTGAAGTACTGGACCAGCTCAATATCCCACATCCTGAAGTGTGTTTTAAACCTTTGGCTAATCCAGCCGGATGGTTGTGCAAGGAAGAGGGTGGTTCCGGTGGTACGCATGTATTAGATGCTAAGGCAGACGCAACTCTTCCTCATGGCCAGTATTACCAACGCATTATGGATGGCATTCCAATTTCTATGTTGTTTGCTGCGAATGGTAACGAGGTGAAAGTGGTTGGTTTTAATCAACAATGGGTTGCGCCGATTGCGGGTAAGCCTTACCGCTACGGCGGTATTGTTGGTCATGCTAATTTGCCTGCTCAGCTTAAAAAATCTTTACAGAAAGTTGCTCAGAAATTGACTGTGGCAATCGGTTTGCGTGGCTTAAATAGCTTAGATGTCATTTGGCAAAACGATGCGTTCTGGGTGTTGGAAATTAATCCAAGATTAAGCTCAACTTTAGACTTGTATCAATCACAAGAAGGTAATCTGTTCGATTTACATGTGCAGGCTGTTGATGGTGATTTAAGTCGATTTCCACAGATTCCAACTCATTCAAAAGCACGTAATGTTTTATATGCGGCTAAAGATGTCGTCATTCCAGAAAACTTTATATGGCCTAAATGGACAGCAGATATTCCGATGCCATTAAGTTGTATTCCACATACTCAGCCTATATGTACGGTATTGGCTGAAGCGGATAACGCCACTGAAGCCCGAGATTTAGTTCTGTCACGAGTGCAAATCTTATCCAATCTATTATTTAATTAAGTTGTATTTTTAAAATTTCGCAGGAGTTTTCATGTCTGAATCATCACAAACCGCTCAACTCGACACCTCTAATTGGCCAAGCGTCAATGCGCTTACCAATCCTTTGGTCTCGCATTTGATTGCAAATGCAAAGGAGTTGCGCGTAGGTGTTGAAAAATCTAGTAACGGCGCCACGATTATTGATGCGGGTATTAAGCATGTTGGAGGCTTAGAAGCAGGCCGTTTGATTGCTGAGATTTGTATGGGTGGTTTGGGGCATGTGAATTTACAAACTTCATCAACATTTTCACATTGGCCTTGGATGTTGTCAGTACATTCAAACAATCCAATTTTGTCATGTTTAGGCAGTCAATATGCAGGTTGGAGTTTGGCACATGAGAAGTTTTTCTCGTTAGGTTCTGGTCCGGGTCGAGCAATTGCTGCACGGGAAGATTTATTCAAAGAATTGGGTTATCAAGACCAAGCCAAATCTGCTTGCCTAGTTCTTGAAAGTGATAAAGCACCACCAGTAGAAGTGATAGAAAAAGTGGCCCGTGATACGGGCGTTGCGGTTGAGAATTTAACTTTCATTCTGACACCAACACGCAGTTTGGCCGGTACGGTACAAATTGTGGCGCGTGTGTTGGAAGTGGCTATGCACAAAATTCATGCCTTACATTTCCCGTTGGATCATGTTGTTGATGGTATGGCGAGTGCACCTGTGCCTCCGCCTGCGCCAGATTTCTTAATTGGTATGGGTCGTACTAATGATGCAATTTTATTTGGTGGTCATGCGCATCTATTTGTAAAAGGTTCGGATGACGCGGCAGCAAAACTTGCACAAGATTTACCAAGCAGTTCATCACGTGATTATGGCCGTCCTTTTGCTGAAGTGTTCAAAGCAGTGAACATGGATTTTTATAAAATTGATCCTATGTTGTTTAGTCCAGCCGCTGTGACAGTTACAGCGCTTGAGTCTGGCAATACATTCACGGGCGGTAAACTAGATGCCGCTTTGATTGACCAATCCTTTGGCTATAAAGCTTAGTTTTTAATGACAAAAATCCCCGTCTTTACTGACGATCCTGGCTGGCATGGTAAGCGCTTAAAAGAGGCGTTTGCTGTGCGTGGCTATGAGGTAGTTTTTATTTCACTTAAAGACTGTTACTTTAATCTTACTACTGGCCATTCAGGTCTTGTGATTCCTGGGTTTGATCAATTACCGCCGATTGCTTTTGTTCGAGGTGTGCCGGGAGGTTCCTTACAGCAGGTAATTGCAAGGTTAGATATATTGCATGCCTTAGAAGCGCTAGGTGTCAAAGTCTATAACGACGGCAGCGCAGTTGAGCGCACTGTCGATAAAGCCATGACCAGTTTCTTATTGCATCAGCATGGAGTTTTAACAACTAGCACTTGGATTTGTGAATCGCGCCATGTTGCCCAAGCTGTTATTGAGCGTGAGTCTGCTCAAGCGCCCTTAGTGATTAAGCCCTTATTCGGATCACAAGGTCAGGGTGTGCGTCTAATTAAGCAAGGGGATGCTTTTCCAGTGCCAATGGAACGCTATGTGGATGGTTTGTATTATCTACAAACTTATATTGATAGCGGTGAAGGTGCTTGGCACGATCACCGTGTATTTGTGATTAATGGAAAAGCTGTTGCAGCCATGGTGCGACACGGCGCCAGTTGGGTAAATAATGTCGCGCTTGGCGGTCGCTGTGAGAAGATTGCGCATGATGGCGAGCTTGGTGCTTTAGCCGAGGCGGCATCTCGCGCTGTTGATATTAATTACTGCGGAGTTGATATTATTCGCGATGCTCAAGGCAAATTATACGTGCTGGAAGTCAATAGCATTCCTGCCTGGAAAGGTTTGCAAGCGGTGACGGAATTGGATATTGCGCAAGCTTTGGTGGATGATTGTTTGGAACAATGTCGTGCTTGAGCAATTGCTAGGTGACAAATATCGTGATGCTTGTATGGCTGAACTAACAGCTATTAAGCCAGGCAATGTGCATATGTTTGCTGATGGTCACGGTATGGTGGTGCAAGATTTTATTCAAAGCGCAAATGTTTCTGCGCCCGCTATTGCGCAAGTTGGTTTAACTGTGGGTGAACGCATTTTGAATGCCACGCAGGCCACATGGAATGCGGTGGGATGTAACACAAACTTGGGTATTGTGCTGTTAGCTGCGCCCATGATTCAAGCTGCTTATTCTGAGAAGGGCTTTTGTCGAGAAAGTCTGCAATCTGCATTGAAAGCTTTAACTGTTAAGGATGCAATTGAAGTTTATAAAGCCATTGCAATAGCTAATCCAGCGGGGTTGGGTGCCGCTGCCGAGCATGATGTGCAAGATGCGCCGCAAGTAAGCTTGCTGCAAGGGATGCGGGCTGCTGCAGATCGCGATTTAATTGCTCAGCAATATAGTGATGGCTATCAAGCAGTTTTTAATGCTTTGGCGCGCTATAAAACTCATCTTGAGTTATGGGGGCGAGAAGCTTGGGCGGTGACGGCTGTTCATCTTCATTTTTTAGCTGAATTTGAAGATAGCCATATCGCTCGTAAGCATGGTATTGAAATGGCTCAAGCTATTCAGTTGGAAGCAAAAAATCACTTTCAACATTTTACTGCTCAAGAAAATCCAAAACTTTATCAAGCAAGTCTTTTAGGTTGGGATGCTGACCTCAAAAAACGCGGGATTAATCCCGGCACTTCAGCAGATTTGACAGTTGCCTGTTTGCTTGCTTTTAATCTCCTTCATTAGTTCATTATATTGATCCAATCAATTCGGCTGCAAATCCTTGATTTGAAGCCATTTTAATATGCTTAAAAACCATGTGATTTGTGGTGCTTAATCATGTTAAAATCACGTCTTTATTCCACGTTTAAGCCAATAGAACAATATGGATCAATTCGCAAAAGAAACCCTCCCGATTAGTCTTGAAGATGAGATGCGTCGTTCCTACCTCGATTACGCAATGAGCGTGATTGTTGGCCGTGCATTACCGGATGTCCGTGACGGTCTAAAACCAGTGCATAGACGCGTTTTATTCGCGATGCATGAGTTGTCTAACGATTGGAATAAGCCATACAAGAAATCTGCCCGTATCGTCGGTGACGTTATCGGTAAATATCATCCTCATGGCGACACAGCGGTTTATGACACGATTGTTCGTATGGCGCAGGACTTTTCTTTGCGTTATATGTTGGTAGATGGTCAAGGTAACTTCGGTTCTGTGGACGGTGATAATGCGGCAGCGATGCGTTATACGGAAATCCGTATGGCACGTATTGCACATGAATTGTTAGCGGATATCGATAAAGAAACAGTTGATTTTGGCCCTAACTATGATGGCTCAGAGCATGAGCCATTGATTATGCCTGCGCGTATTCCTAACTTACTGATTAACGGTAGTTCAGGTATTGCGGTGGGTATGGCGACGAATATTCCGCCACACAATTTAAATGAAGTGCTAGATGCATGTTTGGCTTTATTGCAAAACCCTGACATGACGATCGATGAGCTAATTGATATTGTGCCTGCGCCTGACTTCCCAACAGCTGGGATTATTTACGGTACTGTTGGTGTCAAAGAAGGTTACCGCACAGGCCGTGGTCGCGTGGTGATGCGTGGTCGTACCCATGTGGAAGATTTGGAACGTGGTGGTCGCCAAGCACTTATTGTTGATGAACTTCCATATCAAGTTAACAAAAAGACTTTCGTTGAGAAAATTGCTGAGTTAGTTAACGAGAAGAAGATTGAGGGTATTTCTGATCTGCGCGATGAGTCTGATAAATCAGGCATGCGTGTGGTGATTGAGCTTAAGCGTGGTGAAGTGCCTGAAGTTGTATTGAACAACTTATACAAACAAACCCAGTTGCAAGATACTTTTGGTATGAACATGGTGGCCTTGTTAGATGGGCAGCCACGCTTACTTAACCTCAAGCAAATGTTGGAAGCGTTTTTACGTCATCGTCGTGAAGTGATTAACCGCCGTACAGTATTCGAGCTTCGTAAAGCCCGTGAACGTGGTCATGTCTTAGAAGGTTTGGCTGTTGCTTTAGCTAACGTCGATGACATGATTACCATCATTAAAGCGGCACCAACGCCACCAGAAGCGAAAAAAGCTTTGATGGAGAAGCTCTGGAAATCGCCTGTTGTTGAGGAAATGCTCAAGCGTGCTGCGATGGAGGCTTCACGTCCAGATGGTTTGTCAGTGGACTTTGGTTTAACACCAAACGGTTACCGTTTATCAGAAGTGCAAGCACAAGAAATTCTACAAATGCGTTTACAACGCTTGACTGGCCTTGAGCAAGATAAGATTGTGAATGAATACAAAGAGGTGATGGATCTTATCGCTGATTTGCTTGATATTTTGGCAACACCTAGCCGTGTGACCCAAATGATTATTGATGAGTTAGCTGCGATTCGTCAGCAGTTTGCTGATAAACGTCGTAGTGAAATCGTGCATAACGCACAAGATCTATCACTTGAGGATTTAATTACTCCGCAAGACGTTGTGGTGACCTTGTCTCACACTGGTTATATTAAATCTCAACCTTTAGAAGAGTATCGCTCACAACGTCGTGGTGGCCGTGGTAAACAAGCTGCCGCAACGAAAGAAGATGACTTTATCGATAAGATGTTTGTTGCTAATACGCATGATTACATCTTGTGCTTCTCTAGCTTAGGCCAAGTCTATTGGTTGAAGGTTTATGAAGTGCCTCAGGGTGGCCGTGCAAGTCGTGGTAAGCCAATTATTAACTTGTTCCCACTCAAAGAAGGCGAAAAAATTAATGCCATCTTGCCAGTGAAAGAGTTTGACGAAAATCATTATATTTTCATGGCAACCGCATTAGGTACCGTGAAGAAAACACCATTGATTGATTTCTCTAATCCACGTAAATCAGGGATTATTGCGATTAATTTAGATGACGGCGATTACTTAATTGGTGCTGAAGTGACCAATGGTGCGCAAGATATCGTCTTAGTTTCTGATGGTGGTAAAGCCGTTTGGTTTGATGAAGAAGATGTGCGTGGAACAGGCCGTAATACCCGTGGTGTTCGCGGTATGAAGATTGCTGCGGGTCAGCAAGTATTGTCATTGTTAGTTGCTGAGAATGATCAGCAAACAGTATTGGTTGCGACTGAAAATGGTTATGGTAAACGTACTGTTCTAGCTGACTTCCGTCACTCAGGACGTGGCACTCAAGGCGTTAAAGCGATTGCAATTAGTGATCGTAACGGCAAGGTGGTTGCAGCACGTCTAGTGAATGATGAAGATGAAATCATGTTGATTACGACTGGTGGCGTTTTGATCCGTACACGTGTGAAAGAGATTCGTGAATTAGGTCGTGCAACACAAGGTGTCACGCTTATTAATCTTGGTGAAGGTGAAAAATTATCTGGCCTAGAAAAAGTAGTTGAGACCGATGATGATGCAGACGTAGGCGAAGAAGTCGCTGCAGACTAATTCATGACGCAAATTTTTAATTTTTCAGCAGGCCCAGCAGTGCTTCCTAAGGAAGTATTAGCGCAAGCACGTGATGAGATGATGGATTGGCATGACTCAGGCATGTCCGTGATGGAAATGAGTCATCGCGGTAAAGAGTTCATGAGTATTGCTGCAGAAGCAGAAGCTGACTTACGTGAGCTTATGAACATCCCTAGCAATTACAAAGTATTGTTCTTGCAAGGTGGTGCTCATTCTCAATTTTCTATGGTTCCAATGAATTTGCTTCGTGGCAAAACAAGCGCTGATTATTTAGATACTGGTATTTGGTCTAAAAAAGCGATTGATGAAGCAGCTCGTTACTGTGACGTGAACATCGTTGCATCAAGTAAAGATAAAAACTATACCTATGCGCCTGTGCAAGATACTTGGAAGCTGAATAAAGACGCTGCTTATGTGCACTTCACATCGAACGAGACGATTGGTGGCGTCGAAATTTTTTGGACGCCAAAAACTGGTGATGTGCCTTTAGTTTGTGACATGTCTTCGCACATTCTTTCACGTCCAATTGATGTCAGCCAATACGGTATTATTTATGCGGGCGCTCAGAAAAATATTGGTCCTGCTGGTTTAACGATCGTCATCGTACGTGATGATTTAATCGGAACAACGATTGCTGGCACCCCAACCATGTTCGATTACAAAGTACATGCGGATAATGACTCGATGTATAACACGCCAGCAACTTACGGTATTTATATGGCCGGCCTGGTGTTTAAGTGGCTGAAAGCCAAAGGCGGCTTGGCTGCCATGGAGAAAATCAATATCGCTAAATCAGCGCTTCTTTATGACTATTTAGATGCTTCTGATTTTTATCATTCGCCGATTGCTGTTGAAAATCGTTCACGTATGAATATTCCATTCACACTTAAAGATGCATCTTTGGATGAGGCTTTTCTTAAGCAAGCGCAAAAAAATGGCTTGTTGCAGTTAAAAGGGCATAAGTTAGTAGGCGGCATGCGAGCTTCTATATATAACGCAATGCCTATAGAAGGTGTGCAAGCCTTGATCTCATTTATGAAACAGTTTGAGCAAGCAAACTCTTAATTTGATTTGTAAAAATCGGACCTTGATATGACGGATATTCTTAAACAACATCGTGACCAAATTGATGCGATTGATGAACAGCTTTTAAAGCTTGTTAATGAGCGTGCAAGTCACGCACGTCAGATTGGTGAGTTAAAGGGTGAAGGCCCTATCTATCGTCCAGAACGTGAAGCGCAGGTGCTACGCCGATTGCTCGATCTAAATGCAGGTCCATTGCCAGGTGAGGCAGTTACTGCGATTTTCAGAAGTGTGATGTCGAATTGTCGCGCTTTAGAAAGAGCACTTACGGTTGCTTTCTTGGGGCCTTTGGGCACATTCAGTGAAGAAGCGGCAAACAAACAATTCGGTGGTTTAAGTTCACCTATGCAATGCACTTCAATTGATGAAGTATTCCGCATGGTGGAGTCTGGCAAAGCCAATTATGGTGTAGTGCCAGTAGAGAATTCAACAGAAGGTGCAATTGGCCGTACTTTAGACTTGTTGATGGAAACACGTCTAAATATTTGCGGTGAAATTGAGTTGCCTGTGCATCATAATCTTTTAAGTAAAGCATCAGATTTAAATGCGGTGCGTAAAGTATATTCGCACGCTCAATCCTTAGCGCAGTGTCATGAATGGCTTAATCGTTATCTACCTAATGCAGAGCGTCAGGCCGTTGCTAGTAATGCGGAGGCAGCGCGTTTAGCTGCTTCTGAGCCTGGCGCGGCAGCCATTGCAAGCTTACGTGCCGCTGAGCTATTTAGTTTGCAAGATTTAGCGAACAATATTGAAGATGATCCTAAAAATACAACACGATTCTTAGTCCTAGCTGATCATGATGTCGCTCCTTCAGGCAAAGACAAAACCTCATTAGTGATTGCGACTAAGAACGTTCCTGGTGCGATGGTGTCAATGCTTGAGCCTTTATCTAAGAATAAAGTGAGTATGACGAAATTAGAATCACGTCCTGCCAAAATGGGCTTATGGGAATATGTGTTTTTTGTGGATGTTGAAGGGCATCACCAAGATGCTGGTTTGCAAAATGCCATTGCTGAAATTGAGCAACGTGCTTCATTCGTCAAAGTTTTGGGTTCTTACCCAGTTGCCGTTATTTAAGGTTTAAACCGTGTCTGAAATTGCAAAATTAGCACCATCATATATCCGCTCTATTGCACCTTATGTTGGCGGCAAGCCAATTAGTGATTTGGCTCGAGAAATGGGATTAGACCCAACTCAAATTGTTAAATTAGCTTCTAATGAAAACCCTTTAGGCGTGAGCCCAAATGCGCATATGGCGATGATGGATGCAGTGGATGACATCGCACGTTACCCAGATGGTAATAGTGTTGAGCTTAGACAAGCGGTTTCAGAAAAATTTAAAGTAGCGCCTGAACAACTAGTATTTGGTAACGGTTCTAATGATATTTTAGAGCTAGCTGCACGTGCATTTTTGGCGCCTGCAGATGAAGCTGTTTATTCTCAGCATGCATTCGCTGTATATAGCTTAGTGACACAAGCGGTTGGGGCTAAAGGTGTTGTTGTTCCAGCTAAAGATTTTGGCCACGATTTAAACGCAATGTCTGCTGCGATTACGCCAAAAACTCGAGTGGTATTTGTGGCAAATCCGAATAATCCAACAGGTACTTTATTAGGTAAGGCTGACTTAAAAGCATTTATTGCTAAAGTCCCTCAACACACTTTAGTGGTGTTAGATGAAGCTTACGATGAGTATTTGAGTGATGCGGATAAAGCCGAATCTATTGATTGGTTGTCTGAATTTGACAATCTCATTATCTCGCGCACCTTCTCAAAAGCTTATGGTTTAGCAGGTTTACGTGTTGGCTTTGGTTTAACTTCCGCTTCGATTGCAGATTTAATGAACCGTGTACGCCAACCATTTAATGTGAATAGTATTGCGCAAGCAGCAGCAGTTGCCTCGCTTGCCGATGAAGAGTTTGTTGAGCGAACTCGCGCACTTAATAATGCAGGTATGGTGCAAATCACCCAGGGCTTGAAAGATTTGGGCTTGGACTATATTCCATCTTTTGCTAACTTTGTGAGCTTTAAAGTTGCTGATGCAGCCGGAGTTAATCAACGTTTATTGGCACAGGGCATTATTGTTCGTCCAATTGCTAATTACGAAATGCCTGAATACTTACGTGTTTCAATTGGTTTGTTTTCAGAGAACGCTAAATTCTTAGCAGCGCTCAAGTCGGCGCTTTCAAAGTAAATTAATCTTCAAGAGGGCTTTAGTCAGGCCCTTGATTCTGAGCATATTGGTTACTTATGGGTATTTAATATGCTGTGTCATGAAAATCATTAGCGTAGTTTCCGTGTTTTTACACTGTTGATAGACTAACCTGTAGCGCATGATTCATCCCACGTTGCAAACTTGTGAAAACAAGTAAGCGCGTTTATTTAAACTAATAACTAGGAGAAACATTATGTGGACTAAACCAGCTGCTACTGAAATGCGTTTCGGTTTTGAAGTTACAATGTACGTTTGCAATCGCTAAGATTGTTTAAGTACATGTAGTAATAAAAAACTACAAAAACTGGGCTGCTAAGGTAGCCCAGTTTTACATTCAAACAATCATTTTAAAAACAACTTAAGAGATTTATATGCACATTCATGTATTAGGCGCTGCTGCAGGTGGTGGTTTTCCACAGTGGAATTGTAATTGTCATAATTGCGATGGACTGCGTAAAGGTACTATCAAAGCAACTAAACGAACACAGTCTTCAATTTGTGTGAGTGGTGATGGTGTGAATTGGGTATTATTTAATGCCTCTCCAGATGTGCTTCAACAAATTCAATCTTTTGGTCCGCTTCAGCCTGGCCGTGCGATTAGGGATAGTGGGATTGTTGGAATAGTCTTGATTGATGCGCAAATTGACCATACAACAGGTCTTTTAATGCTTCGTGAAGGCCAAGTGAAGCGTGAAATTTATTGTACTGACATGGTTTATCAAGATTTAACGACTGGTAATCCATTGCTGAATATTCTAGGGCACTATTGTGGAATTAATCATCATCAAGTGCCAACGGATGGTAAAACTTCATTTGAAGTGAAAGGCGCAAATAATCTACGTTTCACAGCAGTTGCATTGAAGAGTGCTGCGCCTCCATACTCCCCGCATCGTAATGACCCTCATCCTGGCGATACCATTGGTGTATTGATTGAAGAAATCAGTACTGGTAAAAAATGCTGGTATTCACCAGGTCTAGCTGAAATCGAGCCGCATTTGCCAGCGCTTATGAATCAAGCTGATTGCATTATGGTTGATGGCACTTTTTGGACGAATACAGAAATGATTGATATGGGCTTAATGACGAAAACAGCACGTAGCATTGGTCATAACCCACAATCAGGTGAAGGTGGCATGATTGAAAAGCTCGATGAATTTGATGCCTCACGTAAGGTTTTGATTCATATCAATAACACCAATCCAATTTTGCGCGAAGATTCTGCGGAGCGTGCTGAGCTCACTAAGCATGGTATTGAAGTCGCTTATGACGGCATGGACATTATTCTTTAGGAGAACACTATGAACGCAGTTGCCAATAATAATTTACCTTGGACACGTGAAGAGTTTGAAGAAAAACTTCGTACCAAAGGTCAGGGTTATCATATTTATCATCCAATTCATGTGGCGATGTATGAAGGCAAGCTTAGCAAAGAACAGTTGCAATGCTGGGTAGCCAATCGTTTCTACTACCAAATTGGTATTCCACAAAAAGATGCTGCGATTTTATCTAATTGTCCAGATAAAGAAGTACGTAAGGAATGGATTGTGCGTATCACTGACCATGATGGTGTTGGTGATGCAGTGGGAGGGATTGAAGCTTGGATACAATTAGGTGAGGCTGTTGGCTTAACACGTGAGCAAGTCACTTCACTTGAGATGGTAAGTCCAGGCGTACGATTTGCAGTAGATGCTTATATTAACTTTGCACGTCAACGTCCATGGCAAGAATCAGTGTGCTCATCACTCACCGAACTGTTTGCACCTCACATTCATCAACAACGCATCAGCTCATGGCCAACCATGTATCCATGGATTAAAGAAGAGGGTTTGAGTTACTTCAAAAAACGTTTAACCGAAGCCCGTCGTGATGTTGAGCAAGGATTATCTGTAACCTTGGATTATTTTGGTAAGACCCGTGAGATGCAAGAGCGTGCATTGCAAATTTTGCAATTCAAACTTGATGTACTTTGGGTGATCGCAGATTCAATTATGTTGGCATCTACAGATGTCACCACTGATGGACTTCCATACTTACGCCAACCAGTTTATTAATTAAGAATTCGGATATTGATTATGAGTGTTCAACAAACTGACATTTACGCAATTGCTTTGCATCATCGCTTTCAATGGGAAGAAGCACAGAATTGTTACGTGATCTTATTTCCAGAGGGCATGGTAAAACTTAACGGTGGTGCCGGTGAAGTATTGAATCAGGTTGATGGCAAAAGAACCGTAGCTGATATCGTAACAATTTTAAAAGCTAAATTCTCTGATGTGCCGGATTTGGAAAATGACATTGTTGGAATGGTAGAACTTGCGCTTGAAAAAGCTTGGCTACGCCAAGTTAATTAAGTCAAAACAGGAGTAATAAAAATGACACAAGCATCACTAGGTCAATCAGTCGTACAAAAAGAAATTCAGGCCCAAAATAATGGCGTTGCTGCAAACATTACTCACACGCAGCCGTTATGGTTGCTGGCTGAAGTGACCTACAGATGTCCATTGCATTGTGCATTTTGTTACAACCCAACAGATTACGATAAGCATACTCAAAACGAGTTAAGCACAGAGCAGTGGATACAGGCTTTACGAGACGCCCGTAAGCTAGGTGCTTTGCAATTGGGTATTTCAGGTGGTGAACCTTTATTACGAGACGATATTGAAGATATCGTAATTGAAGCTAAAAAGCTTGGTTATTACAGCAACCTTATTACTTCTGGGGTTGGTTTAACAGAAAAACGCATTCAAGCTTTTAAAGATGGCGGATTAGATCACATCCAGTTGTCGATGCATGATATTACTGAAGAGATTAATAACTTCATTACTAATACCAAAACGTTTGAGCTTAAGAAAAAAGTGGCAGCGATGATTAAAAATCATGGCTACCCAATGGTACTGAATGTCGTGATTCATCGTTACAACATTGGTCATATGCGCCAAATTTTAGAGATGGCAGAAGCGCTTGGTGCCGATTACATTGAGCTTGCGAATACACAATATTACGGTTGGTCTTTGGTGAACCGTAGCCAATTGATGCCGACTAAAGAACAAATTGACGAAGCTGAAAAAATCACCAATGAGTTCCGTGAAAAACAAGGCAGTAAGATGAAGGTGTTTTTCGTTGTGCCTGATTACTTCTCCGACCGTCCTAAGAAATGTATGAACGGTTGGGGTGAAGTGTTCATGATAGTCACCGCTAACGGGGATGTATTGCCATGTCATTCAGCACGCGTGTTGCCCAATATGGAATTCCCAAATGTACGTGATAAAGGTCTAGCTTACGCTTGGAATGATTCACCAGCATTTAACAAATATCGTGGCGATAGCTGGATGAAAGAACCATGCCGCACTTGCCCAGAAAAAGAAAAGGATTTGGCAGGCTGCCGCTGTCAAGCCTTTATGCTAATAGGTGATGCTGAAGGGGCTGATCCTGTGTGTAGCTTGTCACCTAATCATCATGTCATTACTAAAGCAATCGAAGATTCTCGTAATCCTGTGATTGCAGCGCAACCGATTATCTTCCGTAACGATAAAAACTCAAAAGCGATTATTGCTGGCGAGATGGATGATCGTGTTAAGGAATTCCACGCACTGCCGTAATTACTTAATGCACTTATTTTGTGGTTTAATGAACGCGCCAGTGAATTTCACTGGCGCTTTTTTATTAAAATTCTGATTCTTAAAAGTAGATACACAAATTCAGTCAATGACTAAACTATCCCCATTATTATTATCAGTAGTGCTCGCATCACTCGCTGCATTAGCACCTTTTGCGATTGACACTTATCTGCCAGCATTTACAGCACTTGAAACAGATTTGGCCGCACAGCCGGTCGCTTTACAGCAAAGTCTCACTTTCTATTTATTACCTTATGCCATCATGACACTTTGGCATGGTGCCATATCGGACTCCATTGGTCGTATTACTACCATTAAATGGGGTTTAGGTATTTTTGTGCTGGCTTCTATTGGCTGTGCCTTAGCCAAAGATGTTCAAACGCTCTGGTTTTTTAGAGCCTTGCAAGGCTTATCAGGGGGTGCAGGCAACGTAGTAGCCAGAGCCATGGTGCGTGATTTATTTGAAGGGCCGCAAGCCCAGCGTGTTATGGCCACCGTGCAAATGTTATTCGGAATAGCACCTGCGGTCGCACCTATTATTGGCGGATTTTTGTTAGGTATTCATTGGCAGGCAATCTTTATCTTCTTGGCTTTATATGCAGCTCTCGCTTTATTTGCCGCCGTTAAATATCTCCCAGAGACTATGCCGCCTGAAAAGCGCATGCCGTTATCTGCTAAGCAGGTCGTCAAAGACTACCGTATTTTATTTTCTGATGCTGAATACTTTAGATTGGTTTTTTCTATTAGCGCCAACTTCGCAGGTTTCTTTTTATATGTGCTCGCTAGTCCAGTATTTTTGGTCAAACATCTCGGCCTCACAGAGCAGCAATTTGGCTACATGTTTATCCCAACCGTGTGTGGCATGATGCTCGGCTCCTATTTTGCTAAGCGTGCGGCAGGTGTCTATAGTCGTCAACAAGTGGTTCAGTGGGCTTATGCATGGATGTCTATCACGGTTATAGGCAATATTATTGCCTGTTACTTCTTGACCAATTCGGTTTGGCTCATATTGCCGATTGCTTTGTTTAATGTGGGAATGGCACTCGCCATGCCAGTGCTTTCAATTGCTGCACTTGATCGCCATCCTAAAATACGTGGTACAGCCGCATCAGGTCAAGCCTTTTGCCAAATGCTGTTATCAAGTTTATCAGCTGGATTAATTGCACCTTTACTATGGAGCAGTCCGCTAGGGCTAGCTTTAGGCATGGCTGCTTATTCAATTATCGGATGGTTGGTGATTAAGCAAAGTCATTTGTGGCGGGCGGCCTAAGTAATAAAAAAGGAGACCTAAGTCTCCTTTTGCTTTTTTGTGTGGAAGGTATTAATTATTCAACTAATAACTCACGCTTATCTGGCGCGCCGTTCATTGCGTCAGCATCTGGTAGTGGTTCTTTACGCGCTGAAATAACAGGCCAAACTTGCGCAAGGCGTGCATTTAATGCGATGTATTCTTGTTGATCTGCTGGTACGTCATCTTCTGCGAAAATCGCTTCAGCAGGGCATTCAGCTACACATAATGTGCAATCAATACATTCATCTGGGTTAATCGCTAAGAAGTTAGGACCTTCTACAAAGCAATCTACTGGGCATACGTCTACACAGTCTGTGTATTTGCATTGAATACAATTTTCGGTAACGACATAAGTCATGTTGTGTTCCTTCTAGATTCTATAGTGCGATAAGGTAGTCGCGTTATTTTAAAGTATTTTTTGCTAAATCGTTTAATGTAAATTAAATAATCATGCCAGCACCAACGGTGTTGTTGGTTGATTCATCAATCACGATAAATGCACCCGTTGCACGGTTTTTGCTGTAACTATCTACCATGAGTGGTTGAGCTAGTTTGAAATTAATTTTGGCAATGTCGTTCATCGCTAGGCCTTGTGTTGGCAATTGCTCAAGCGTATTCACGTCCACTTTATATTCAATCTCACCCACTTTTGCTTTAGATTCGCGTGTTGTGTGGCGAATTACATAAGTACGTGCTGGTGAAAGTGGGGTTTCAGATAGCCAACACACCATGCCTGAAATTTGCTTAACAGCTTCTGGTGCTTGATCTGATTTTACAATCATATCGCCACGTGAAGTGTCGATTTCATCTTCTAGTAATAAGGTCACAGATTGCTCGGTAATGGCGGTTTTAAGGTGTTCTTCACCTAGTTGAATCGCTTTTACTTTAGATGTGTAGCCATTTGGTAACACAGTCACTGCATCACCCACAGCAATCTCGCCAGACTCTACGCGACCCATAAAGCCACGGAAGTCGTGTAACTCTGGATCATCTGACGCGTGTGGACGGCAAACGAATTGCACAGGGAATCTGAATGGTTCATTTTGTTCTGAGTGTGCAGCAGGCGCTGATTCTAAAAGTTCCAACATCGTTGGACCTTGATACCAATTCATTGCTTCACCACGGTCAACTAACATGTCACCAGTAAGCGCTGAGAGCGGTACCACTTGAATATCGCGGCCAGCACGTTGCAAGCCAATTTGTTCAGCAAAGCTTAAGTAATCAGCTTTAATTTTCTCAAATGTTGCTTGGTCGAAATCCACTAAGTCCATTTTATTAATGGCTACCACAATGTGTGGAATGCCAACTAAGTGCGCCAAGAATGAATGGCGACGTGTTTGCGTGAGTACACCTTTGCGTGCATCAATCAAAATAATTGCAAGGTTGGCTGTTGAAGCCGCAGTCACCATGTTGCGTGTGTATTGTTCATGGCCTGGTGCATCAGCAATGATGTATTTGCGTGTGCCAGTGCTGAAGTAGCGATAAGCCACGTCAATGGTAATCCCTTGTTCACGCTCAGCTTGTAAGCCATCAGTGAGTAAAGATAAATCGACTGCTTCAAGACCACGCTTCTTAGAAGTGCGATCCATTTGTGTCAGCGTGTCGGCTAAGATGCTTTTTGTATCAAATAGCAGGCGGCCAATTAAAGTACTTTTGCCATCATCTACGCTACCGCAAGTCATGAAGCGGAGTAGGCTGTCGTTGTGTTTTGCATTACTCATTAGAAGTAGCCTTCTTTCTTGCGTTGTTCCATAGAGGCATCGGAAGTTTGGTCATCTAACCTGGTTGCGCCACGCTCTGTAATGGTCGTGGTCGCAGTTTCTAATACGATTTTTGTTACATCGTCAGCATCGCTTATGACGGGCGCTGTACATGTGATATCACCTACCGTACGGAAGCGTACTTGCATGTTGATGATTTCTTCGCCAGCTTTAGGCTGATTAATGACTTCACCAGAAGCAAGCGGTACGTTAACTGGCACGATAGAGCCAGCACGCATTACAACATCACGTTGGTGTGCAAAGTAAATGCTAGGTAAGCCTAACTTCTCACGTTCGATATATTGCCAAACGTCCATTTCAGTCCAATTTGAAATTGGGAATGCGCGGATGTTCTCACCTTTGTGTGAACGTGCGTTATATAAATTCCACAATTCAGGACGTTGGTTTTTTGGATCCCATTGGCCGAACTCATCACGGAAACTCATGATACGTTCTTTAGCACGTGCTTTTTCTTCATCGCGGCGTGCGCCACCAATACAACAATCAAAGCCGAACTCTTCAATAGCTTCTAGCAATGTCACAGATTGGTGTTTGTTGCGTGACTCATCTTCTGATTTGAGCACGACAGTGCCGCGTTTCATTGAGTCTTCTACAGAGCGAACAATTAAGCGTTCACCTAGTTCTGCGGCTCGTTGGTCTCGGAACTCAATTACTTCTTTATAGTTATGACCAGTATCAATATGCATCAGCGGAAAAGGGAAGCGGCCTGGGCGGAAAGCTTTTTCAGCGAGACGTAAGATACATAGAGAGTCTTTACCGCCTGAGAATAGCAGCACAGGGTTTGAGCATTGGCCTGCTACTTCACGCAAAATGTGAATCGCTTCCGCTTCTAGCCAATCAAGATGGCTGAGTGTTGTTTTGTTTGCTGTTGTCATCATTTCAACTAGTTAATTTTAATAAAGGTTATTTGGATTTCTTTACGTGAAGGCCACATTCTTTACTGGTCGGATCTTCCCACCACCAGCGGCCTGCACGCACATCTTCACCCATTGCGACGGCGCGCGTGCAAGGTGCACAGCCAATACTAGGGTAGAAGGTATCATGTAATTTGTTGTACGGGACTTCGTGAACGCGTATATAAGCCCAAACCTCTTGTTCAGTCCAATCGCTCAGCGGATTAAATTTTTCTAATTTGTTGCCTTCATCAAACTCTTTAACAGGTAAGTTTGCGCGCGTTGTTGCTTGCTCTGCACGCATGCCTGTAATCCAAGCTTGTTTGCCATTCAGTGCGCGTTGAAGTGGCTCGACTTTACGCATATGGCAACAGGCCTTGCGTAAATCAATACTTTCATAAAAGGCGTTAATACCTTTGGTTTGCACATATTGCTCAACGACTTCATACTTAGGAAAATATACCTTTAGCTTGGTGTTGTAAGTGCTTTCAGCCTCAGCCATTAATGTATAGGTCTCTACTGGTAATCGCCCAGTATCTAAAGAGAAAATCTCAATAGCGAGTTTTTCACGCATGATGATGTCAGTGAGCACCATATCTTCAGCACCAAAGCTATTGGCAAAGGTAATCGCTGGGAACTTATTTGCTGCATCTTTTAAAACGCTCAACACTTGTTCGCGTTTAGTCGAGACAGATTGCTTAAGCGTATCTGTTAGCTCTGGACTGGTCGCTGGATTTTTAGCAGCTGAGCGAATCATTGATACGTCACCAAACATTAACGGCTCACTCTACGCCAAGCAGGTTGTTCAATATCAACTGCACCTTGGTAAGGTTGGCTGAAGTCTTTCAGACTTTCTAGGGCTTCTACAGCCGAGCGATCTGCACGAATTAAGTAGCTATTAAAACCAGAACGTTTCAAGAAGAATAACTGATCACGCAATACGTCACCCACTGCACGTAATTCATTTTTGAAACCGTAGCGTGTACGGAGTAGGTTGCCGATGGTGAAAATACGGCCATCCGCAAAGCGTTCCACATACACGGCTACTAATGCAAATGCATTAATATCTTTTACTTCGGCAATCACATCTTCAATCGCTTCGTGAGTAGCAATTAGCAAGCCGACTTCGCCTTGGCTGACGCGGCTAGCAAGCGCATCTTTGTTAGCGCGCCAAACGGTGAATGGAACCAACACTTTGCCTACTGGGATTTCAGTGGCTGTAATTTGCTCTTTGGTAAAAGTCTCTTCACCTGTGAGTTTAAATAGCACTACTTTACCTGCTTGTTTTCGAACAGTCTCTTCGCCCAAGCTAGGTGGAGTGACGCGTGTCCATTCATCAGCAACGATGGCGTTGTCTTTAATTAAATTAGACATTTGCTGCCTCCTTGCTTGCATAAACGTGTGCTTTAAATGGAGGCACACCAATACGGCGCACCGTGTCAATAAAGCGTTCTTCTGGAGTACGCTCTTGGATATAGACTTCAATTAATCGCTGAACCACCCCTGGCATTTCTTCCGCCGAGAATGAAGGGCCAATCACAGACCCGATACTTGCATCGTTACCTTGTTTGCCACCAATGGTCACTTGGTACCATTCAGAGCCGTCTTTATCAACACCCAAAATGCCGATATGGCCGATATGATGGTGGCCGCAAGCATTCATACAACCAGAGATATTCAGCTCGAGGTCGCCAATGTCATGCAAGTAATCGAGGTTATCGAACTGCATTTGAATAGCTTCAGCGATAGGAATACTTTTCGCATTTGCTAATGAGCAGAAATCACCGCCCGGGCAGCAGATGATGTCAGTTAATAAACCAATGTTTGGAGTTGCTAAACCGGCGGCACGAGCTTTTTCCCAAAGTGGTAATAGGTCACTTAGTTTTACATCAGCCAAAATTAAGTTTTGTTCGTGCGAAGCGCGTAGTTCACCAAAGCTATATGCATCAGATAAATCAGCAACAACAGCCATTTGTTCTGACGTGATATCACCAGGTGCGTGGCCATGCGGTTTTAATGAAAGTGTGACTGCGCGGTAACCCGCTTGTTTGTGCGCGTGAACGCAGCGTTTCACCCAAGCAGCAAATGCTGGGTTACTTGCGATCGCGCTATCAAAACTTGCGTCATGTGCTGATAGGTTTTCGTAAGGCATTGCATCGAAGTGTTTTGCAACGCGTGCTAATTCAGCCTCGGTAATTGTGTTCGGATTATCTTTAAGGTGTAGCCATTCAGCTTCAACTTGTTTTTTGAATTCTTCGATACCCAACGCTTTTACCAAGATTTTGATACGCGCTTTGTAAGCGTTATCACGACGACCGTGGATGTTGTAAACACGAATAATCGCTTCGCAATAGGTGAGGGCGTGTTGCCAGTCTAAATGCTCACGAATTACTGTGCCCAAGATTGGCGTGCGGCCTAAACCACCACCAACCCATACTTTAATTGCTGTCTGGCCTTTAGCGTCTTTGTAGAACTCCATGCCAATGTCGTGCGCTTGCACGATTGCCCGGTCTTGTTCAGTGCCTGATACGGCGATTTTGAATTTTCGTGGCAATAAAGCGAATTCAGGATGGAATGTGCTCCATTGGCGCATTACTTCAGCCATTGCGCGCGGATCAATCACTTCATCGGGCGCTACGCCAGCAAATTGGTCAGTGGTGATGTTGCGGATGCAATTGCCAGAAGTTTGAATGGCGTGCATTTCAACCGTTGCTAGTTCGGCCAATATTTCAGGCACATCTTCTAGCTTAGGCCAGTTAAGTTGTAAATTTTGACGAGTGCTGAAATGACCGTAAGCCTTATCGTACTTCTTAGCAATTTCACCAAGTTTACGTAATTGTTTTGATGACAGCATGCCATAAGGCACAGCAATGCGAAGCATAGGTGCTTGGCGTTGAATATATAAGCCGTTTTGTAAACGTAGTGGGCGGAACTCATCTTCAGAAAGCTCGCCAGCAAGATAGCGATTCGTTTGATCGCGGTACTGGTCTACACGTTCGTTTACGATTTGTTGGTCAATAGCGTCGTATTTATACATAGTTAGTTTTTCTAAAGAGGCGATATTTTAATGTAAAACCCGCATGTTTTCATGCAATATTGTTAATTTGAGCTGGAGTTAGATTAAGCTAGCACTAGTTTTAATCCCACATAAATCAAAATGGCTGAAAGTGCTATTCGTATCCATTTTTCTGTGACTCTCGCACTTAAGTGACTACCAATCCAGATGCCTGGAATAGAGCCTATAAGTAATACGCCAAGTAGCTCATAGTTTATGGTTCCTAAACTTGCATGGCCAAGGCCGGCGACTAGTGTGAGCGGAACAGCATGTGCAATGTCAGTACCGACAATTGTCGTTAGTTTTTTGTGTGGGTAAAGGATGATCAGTGTAGTTACACCAAGTGCGCCTGCCCCTACCGAGGTTAGTGTGACCAAACCTCCAAGAATAATGCCAAGAATGACAGTAAGTGGCGCTACATATTTAGGTTGAATCCATTCGCCTTCGGCTAACAAGGTCATAAGTTTTGTTCTTAACAACACAGCTATGGAGGTGAAGATTAAGGCAATACCAAGGCTGAATTTGATGGTTGCGATTGCTTCGGTTGAGTCTATATTTATGTTGCGCAAGAAAATGATGGTTGCAAGTGATGCCGGAATGCTACCCGCACTGAGCAATTTGACGATGCGCCAATCGATGTTACCTAGTTTTCCGTGAGCGAAAATGCCGGCAGTTTTTGTGATTGATGCGTAAAGTAGGTCCGTACCAACTGCAACAGCTGGTTTGATGCTGAAGAAGAACATCAGAATGGGCGTCATTAATGAGCCGCCACCTACACCTGTTAGACCAACCAGCAGGCCGACAATAAAACCTGCAATAATATAACCGTATTCCATGAAAATCCTTACTATTATTAGCTTTAAGTTTTTGTAAACGATTGAGATTATAATTCATATAAATATTGTTTTAATAATAAATTGTTCTTAATATATATCCATTAGTTATAAAGAAGGATGATATGAAATTACATCAATTGAGATACGTGCGTGAAGTAGTTAAGCAAGGTCTTAATATTTCGATAGCTGCTGATGCATTGCATACTTCCCAGCCTGGCGTTAGTAAGCAAATTCAACTCCTTGAGCAAGAGCTTAATCTGCAAATCTTTCAGCGTAGCGGTAAGCGATTAACAGGTGTTACTGAGCCTGGTAGAAACATTGTTGAATTGGCAGAGCGTGTGATACGCGACATGGAAAACATTAAGCGTATTGGGGATGAGTTTAGTCATGAAGACGTTGGCACATTGACGATTGCTACAACTCATACTCAAGCACGATATAGACTTCCGGGGGCTGTGAAGGCTTTTATGCAGAAGTATCCGCAGGTTAAATTGAATATCCATCAAGGCAACCCTACACAAGTAGCAGAGCAGGTTGAAAGTGGTGAAGCTGATATTGGTATTGCAACGGAAGCGATTAGCCATTATGAAAAAGTCTTGTGTTTGCCAGCTTATCAATGGAATCGTTGTGTTGTTGTGCCGCATGGACATCCTTTGCTCAATAATTTGCCTTTAACACTTAAAAAGCTCACTCAATATCCATTGATTACATATGATTTCGCTTTTACTGGCGGATCTTTGGTGAGTAGCGTATTTGAAAAAGAAGGTTTGACGCCAAATGTGGTGCTGACGGCGATTGATGCTGACGTTATCAAAACTTATGTAGGCTTGGGTTTGGGGGTTGGTTTGCTTGCGACTATGGCTTATGACGAAGAGCGTGATACTAATTTGGTAGCCATTGATGCTAGCAAATTATTCCCTGCTAGCACTACGTTTGTAGGGATTAGGCGCGATGCTTATCTGCGTAAGTTTGCTTATGAATTTATTGAACTACTTGCCCCGCATTTCGATCGCAAGGCTGTTAACGATGCCTTGAAGCGTTAAGTTGTGATGCTGATGATGTGAAAACTTAGTTTTTAAGTTATAATTTGCGGCTAAATTTTTTGTACTTGTCGGTCATTTTTAAAGTATTTATTCGGAGAGCGCTATGGCTAATTTATTAGAACAATTGAAGTCTATGACCACTATCGTGGCTGACACTGGTGACGTTGACGCAATTAAGAGTGTTAAACCTATTGATGCAACAACCAATCCATCTTTGGTATTAAAAGCAAGTCAATTACCACAATATGCACCATTGATTGAGGCTGCGATTGCTTATGCAAAAGCACAAGGTGGCTCTAAAGAGCAGCAAATTGATAATGCGGCTGATAAGTTGGCTGTGTTGATTGGTACGGAAATCACTAAAGTGGTTCCAGGCCGTATTTCAACAGAAGTTGATGCTCGTTTATCTTTCAATATTGAGAAGATGGTTGCTAAAGGTCGCAAGTTGATTGCTTTGTATCAAGAGTCTGGCGTAAGCAAAGACCGCGTGTTGATTAAATTAGCTTCAACATGGGAAGGTATTAAAGCAGGTGAGATTCTTGAAAAAGAAGGTATCCAATGTAACTTAACTTTACTTTTCGGTTTTGGCCAAGCGCGTGCTTGTGCAGAAGCTGGTGTATTCTTGATTTCACCATTCGTTGGCCGTATCTTGGATTGGTACAAAGCTAAGAACCCAGGTACTGAGTACACACAAGAAACTGATCCAGGTGTTGTTTCAGTACGTGCTATTTACCAATATTACAAAGAGCACGGCTACAAAACTGTTGTGATGGGCGCTTCATTCCGTAATACAGGTGAGTTGATTGCTTTAGCTGGTTGTGATCGTTTAACTGTTTCACCTAACTTATTGCAAGATTTAGCTGCAACAGAAGGTACATTGACTCAAGTGTTGAAAGACACTGGTGCAACGAAAGCTGCTCCAGCTCGTTTGACTGAAGAAGAGTTCCGTTTTGCGTTGAACGAAGATCCAATGGCAACTGAGAAACTTGCTGAAGGTATCCGTGGTTTCGTTGTTGACCAAAATAAATTAGAAGTTGCTTTAGCAGCTAAACTATAAGTCACTTGAGGCGCCTAACCTTTGTTGGTTAGGTGCTTCTTACGTTGACATCAGTCACGGTTGCGCTATAAGATAGCGTCAGATTCGATGATGGAATTTAAAGTTTTAAGTAGTATTTAGCAGTAGTTATCCCCTTAATAAATTGGAGAAAAGTATCATGGCATTAACACAAATGGCATTAGACTCATTAGATTTTGACGCAACAGTTGCTTTAGCAGCTACAGTTGCTCCACACGTTGACATTCTTGAAATTGGTACACCATGCATCAAGCACAACGGTATCAAATTGCTTGAAACATTGCGCGCTAAATTCCCTAAGAACCAAATCTTAGTTGACTTGAAAACTATGGATGCTGGTTTCTACGAAGCTGAGCCATTCTACAAAGCTGGCGCTGACATCTGTACAGTTCTTGGTTGTGCTGATATCGGTACTATCAAAGGTGTAATCGATGTTGCTAACAAATACGGCAAAAAAGCTCAAGTTGACTTGATCAATGTTGCTGACAAAGAAGCTCGTACTAAAGAAGTTGCTAAATTAGGCGCGCACATCATTGGTGTTCACACTGGTCTTGACCAACAAGCTGCTGGCCAAACACCATTCGTTGACTTGGCAATGGTTGCTGGTTTGAAATTAGGTCTAGAAATCTCTGTTGCTGGTGGTGTTAAAGCTGCTACAACTGCACAAGTACGTGATGCTGGCGCGACAATCATTGTTGCTGGTGCTGCGATCTACGGTGCTGCTGATCCTGCTGCTTCTGCTGCAGAAATCACTGCTATCGCTCACGCTTAATTAGCGATAAATTCTGAGCTGATTTAATTGGCTAAGAATTTATAGAGTATAAAAATCCCGACACAGTAATGCGTCGGGATTTTTTTTGGTAATATCTGAATTTGCAGGCAATACAATTAATTAAGGAAATATCATGGATCATCAAAAACTTATCTTAGATAAATTAACAGGTATTTTGGCTGTGACTGATAACAAATCAGCACAACTTTTAGATTTGGTTGAAAAAGCAGGCCGTACATTTATCGGTGGTGCTGGCCGTTCATTATTGGTTTCACGTTTCTTCGCGATGCGCTTAGTGCACGCTGGTTACAACGTAAACATGATTGGTGAAGTTGTAACACCTGCAATTAAGTCTGGCGACTTATTGGTATTGGTATCAGGTTCTGGTGGTACTGAAACATTATTGCCATTCGTTAAAAAAGCAAAGTCAGTGGGTGCTAAATTAGTTGTGATTTCTATGAAGAAATCTTCAGCTATGGCGGATGTTGCTGATTTAGTCATTCAAATTGGTCAAGATGACAGTTTCCCATTAACTAAGGGTATGCCGATGGGTTCGCAATTTGAACTTTCAACATTGATCTTCTTGGAAGCAGCTATTTCTGAATTGATTCATGCGAAAGGTTTAACTGAAGAGGGTATGCGCGCTATTCACGCAAACTTGGAGTAATATTTCAGTAAGTAAAAAAAGCCCGCAAATTGCGGGCTTTTTTATTGTTACTCATTTGTAAAATACTATAAATATCAAAGAGACCCTTATAAAGTTGATAGTTTTTGTGGGATAATAATGCTGAATTTTTAGCTTAAGGTCCAACAGGCCTTAAGTATTTGTAGAGCGTTGCTAATCAAGTGGCGCTAGTTTGTTTCTTAGGAAACCTTGATATTTGGAGAGTAGATATGGCTGTTATTGATCGTGTTTTAGTTGGCGAAGCTTTGGTTATTGAAGAGCGTCCTGATCACAGTGGTTTGGATTTGTTTAACGTTGCTCACATTGATTTGATTTTAGGACCACGTGGTAGCGCTGCTGAAGATGCTTTCTGCCGTACTTTAACTGACCAAAAACAAGGCGTTAACGGCCTATTGGCAATTGTTGCGCCTAATATGATGGTTAAGCCAGCTACTGTAATGTTCAATAAAGTAACGATTAAAAATGGTCGTCAAGCTGTTCAAATGTTTGGCCCAGCACAACGTGGTGTTGCGATGGCAGTGATGGATTGCGTTGCAGACGGTACTATTCCTCAAGATGAAGCAGACAACATTTTCATCTGCGTAGGCGTATTTATTGATAGCCATGCTGATATCGATGAGCGTATTCAAGACTGGAACTACAAAGCAACTAAACAAGCTTTGAAAAATGCGATTGCACGTGAGCCTAAAGTTGCTGACGTTGTTAAAGCGTATAAAGATTCAGTTCACCCATTTGCTGCTAAGAATTAATTTAGTCGTTAAATGTAACTGAAAAGCTCTTAAAAAAAGCCCAACATTGTTGGGCTTTTTTGTTTTTAAGTTTGGGCTTTCACCAGATCTGTTTGACTAAGATTGCCATTGTGAATAGCACTGGCAATTAATGCGCCATCGATATTCAGTGACTTAAGAGTATCAAGATCGCCTAGATCTCTAACGCCTCCAGCTCCATATATTTTGGTGTGCGGTGACATTTGTTTTAGATGTTTAAGTTTTTCTAAGTCAGGGCCTGATTGACTACCTACTTTACTTAGTGACATCACGATTAATTCATTCTGCCAGTATTTTGAATCTTGTAATAAAGCCGGTGGCCCTTGATAGACATCATTTTTAAAATCGAGTGAAAGTAACATTCTTTTTTTGTAGTCTTTAGTGATTGCTTGGTAAGCATCAATATTTGCAATGCTTTCACTACCTAATACGGGTGTTACTTTGAGTTCGTTAAAGATATGGATGTCTTCAGCCGAGCTAAATCCAGCATCTAAATAAATTTCTACATTTGGAAAAGCCAGCGAAATGCTGGAAATGATATTTCGATGGTTGCCGCTTTTCTGAATTGCATTGATATCCGCAATATATAGCTGTTTGAATGGGTATAATTCTAGAAACGCGTCAAC
>JAHEEA010000012.1 GCA_024640945.1 Candidatus Methylopumilus sp. | reverse complement strand
AAAGTTTCATTCAAGGTATAAGCACTTGTATCTTGAGTGTTCATTGATCACTAAAAGTGTCAATGTAACTAACCAGCTACAAGCACTCACACCTATCGATTGTTCAGTTTTTTAAAGAGCAAGTACTTCTTTTACACTTCGCTAACACCGTAACTTGCGCTACAACGTTAGCAACGAGAGGGGCGCATTATACAGAACCCAAACTTCTCGTCAACAACTATATTCTTAATTCTTACTGGTTGCGGGGGCAGGATTTGAACCTACGACCTTCGGGTTATGAGCCCGACGAGCTGCCAGACTGCTCCACCCCGCGTCCGATTCGACATTGGTGCCGTCGAGAGGTGAGACTATAGCAATATTAGCTATCGCTTGTCAATGACAAACCTAAGTTTTATTAGGGATCAGGACTTATCGGATGAGTCGGCAAAAATACTTCTAACCAACTCAAGATCTTGTGCGGTATCAACTCCGCTAGCAGGCGCATCTGGCGTAATAAAAACACTTATTTTATAACCATGCCACAATGCCCTTAGCTGTTCCAAGGACTCAAAGCGTTCAATCTCAGAGCTTTCAAGCTGACTGTAAGCATAAAGAAAGCTTGCGCGATACGCATAAATACCAACATGTCGATAACTAGGCATACCCACTGGAATATCTTCATTTGCTGCAAATGCATCTCGAGGATAAGGAATAGGTGCGCGACTGAAATACATAGCATACCCCTGGGCATCCAACACCACCTTGACTACGTTAGGATTTAGCATGCTAGCTTTATCATGTATTACGTGACAAGCTGTTGCAATTGAGGCGTTGGGATGATCGGCCAAATTCTGCGCAGCATCTCTGATAAGGTTCGGTGAAATCAAGGGCTCATCGCCTTGCACATTTACAACAATCTCGTCACCAGACCATTTTAATTGACGCGCCACTTCAGCAATTCTATCCGTCCCTGAAGGATGCTGATTACTAGTCATCACCGCCTTGAATCCATGCTGTATAACAATATTCAAAATTTCTTCATGATCGGTGGCAACAATCACCTCACTCGCACCACTCGCCACAGCGCGCTCAGCAACTCGAACCACCATAGGCTTGCCAGCGATATCTAACAATGGCTTTGCATATAAGCGATTGCTCGCATATCTGGCAGGAATGACAACTTTAAAGTTCGTACTCATTACCGATTAAACTTCTTCTTTATCCGACAGCTTGCGGGCCTCACCCTCGAGCATCACAGGTATACCATCTTTTATTTGAAACCCCAATCGGCATGGCTTACATAATAGCTCTTGCTCTTGCTCATTCTTCTTATAGTACAGCGGCCCCTTACAAATGGGGCAAACTAAAATTTCAAGTAATTTACTATCCATGAGGCTTCCTAAATACGCGTTAATTTATCCAAAATAATTTTCATCAAACCGGGCTCAATCATAGCATCGACAGGCAACATCCAAATGTCATCAACAGCAAAGGATTGACACTTCACAGCATCCTTCTCAGTCATTAATATTGTTTTGCCTTTAAAAGGAGTGAAGTCCTCCAAGCAAAACAAGTGGTGATCTGGAAAGGCCTGAGATTGAAAGTCCAAAGACATCATTCTTAAGTAGCCAAAAAAACGATCCGGGTTTCCAATCCCCGCCACCGCCGCTAATTTTTTTTTCTTAAAATACGCTGCAGATTTGTTTTGCTTACCATCCAAAGAAAAAAAGGTTTCCCCAAGAAGTCGCATAGAAAAAGAATTCTTATTCGGCACATGCTTCAATGCCGCAGCATTTCCATTCACAATAATCGCATCCACTAACGAAAGTCTAGCGACACTCTCGCGCAAAGGGCCCGCCGGAATTAAAAAGCCATTACCAAATCCTCTATCTCCATCTACAACAGCCAGCTCCAAGAATCTTTTTAAACGGTAATGCTGCAAACCATCATCACTAATAATCACATTCACTTCAGGGTGCTCTTTCAGTAAATCCATTCCCGCTGCAACTCTGTCATTACCAACAAATACAGGACACGCTGTTCGCATAGCAATCAATAAGGGTTCATCACCAACCTGGTCAGGGGCGCTGCCACAAGAAACAGCTTGCACCAATGAGTTCGATCGCCCATAACCCCTACTAACAATTCCAGGGCGATAACCCGCAAGCTTAAGTTGCTGCGCCATATAAATAACCGCTGGAGTTTTACCTGTTCCTCCAACGCTAATATTACCGACAACAATCACTGGTACAGGTAAAGCATAACTTTTAAAAACATTAAGCTTGTATAAAAGTTTACGTAAGTGAGTTAATCCTAGGTAAATAAGAGCTAATGGCAACAATAATGCGTGCCATACAGATTTGCAAAACCACTGCTTTTGTAACCACTCAGACATTAAGTGCCTAACTTAATGAAACTGCTTATGATAAAGCTTAGCGTAATGACCGCCAGCAGCTAGTAGTTCAGCATGCGTGCCACTCTCAACAATCTCTCCGCGCTCCATCACTAAAATTCGATCTGCGTTTTCAATCGTTGATAATCGATGTGCAATGACAACACTCGTACGGTTTTTCATTAACCCATCCAAAGCTGCCTGTAAAAAACGCTCAGATTCAGTATCTAAAGCAGAGGTTGCTTCATCCAATAGTAAAATGGGCGCATCCTTCAAAATCGCACGAGCAATCGCTAAACGCTGACGCTGCCCACCAGACAATCTCACACCTCTATCACCAATTTCACTTTGCAACCCGTTAGGAAGTTGCTGGATAAATTCCCAAGCATTTGCAGCCTTAGCGGCTTCAATCACTTGCGCTTCAGTAACATCACGTAATGCCCCATAGGCAATATTATTAAATACCGTGTCATTAAAAAGCACCACATCCTGACTCACTAATGCAAATTGAGCACGCAAACTACTTAATCGCATTTCACGTGTATCAACTCCATCCAACAAAACAGCGCCTTGTTGGTGCTCATAAAAACGAGGGAATAAATTAACCATTGAAGTCTTGCCACCACCAGAACGACCAACTAAAGCCAATTTCTCACCTGGCTTAATAACAAAACTTAAATTCTCAAGCGCCTTATTCTTCGCATTTTCATACTGCAAACCTACAGCCCGGAATTCAATTTCACCTTTAGCGCGGCCAATTTCCAATTCCCCTTGATCAAGCTCAGAAGGAACATCCATCAAAACAAAGACACTGTTTGCAGCAGCCAAGCCAACTTGTAAATCTTCATTAATACCAGTCAAACTCTTAATTGGAGCAATCAACATCAATAACGCACCAATAAAAGCAGCAAATTCACCTGCGCTAAATTTACCTACCGCATAATAAACAACAGCTCCCAAAGCAACAGCGGCAAGCAATTCAATTACCATACTATTTAAGCTTGAGATGCGCGCCAATCTAATTTGCATATGTCGATTACGACCAACTGCACCTGCGAATCGCTTGAACTCATACTCAGCACCACCAAAAATCTTCACCATACGCTGACCTGAAACAGATTCCTCACCAACCTGGGTCATCTCACCCATTGACCCCTGAACGGCCTTACCTGCAAATCGCAGCTTTGGGGTCATTGTCTTCAAATAAAAAGCCATGAGGGGTGCGATCAAAGCAAAAATGAGGGTCAATCGCCAATCAAGATAAATCATATAAGCCACCATACCGATGATGGTCAACGTATCTCGCACCACCGTTACCGCAACGCTGGTTGCAGCTTTAGACATTTGCTCAGTGTCGTAAGTGAGTTTTGATGTCACCACCCCAGCAGAGTTGGCGTCAAAAAAGCTAACTGGAAGAGTCATTAGCTTCTTAAATGCATCCAATCGCAAATCCTCAACCACTCGACGCGCCACCCACCGCATAGCAAAAGTTGCCGAAAATCCAGAAAATGCTCGCAAAGCCAACAATCCAAACAACATCAAAGGCAAAACATGAAGTTTTGTCGAGTCATGTTTCACAAAGCCTTCATCGGTGACCATCTTAATAGTCGCTAAAAACCCAGTATTGGTTGCTGACAAAATCACTAAAGACAAAATGCTAAAAACAAATACTTTCCAATATCGAATCGCGTACTTCACCATTCTAAAATAGAGCTTCATGCTCAAATTAGCTGAGGGGATTTTTGGTTCAGATGTCTTTTTGTTTGAAGTCATAAATAATAGAGGCAATAAAAGAAATAGCCCCAGCAATAATTGCTGAGGCTTTTATTAAAAGGCTTTTGTCTCAATAGTCATCAGCCAATATTCAAAATGGGCTAGGAACCCGAGTTTTGTTGAGTTGCAAAAGTAATATGGGTATAGCCTGCTTGACGCGCAGCTTCCATCACATTAATAACTGATTGATGCGTGGTCTTAGCGTCAGCGTTAATAATAATTGTCGGCTCTTTACCGCCAGCAACAGCCTTTTGAAGGGCTGCTGCTAACAAAGCAACATCAGCGCCTGCAACAGGAGTTTTCTCAACAACATAGTGACCAGTTGCATCAATACCAACATTAACAATTACTGGCTTTTGCTCAATAGGACTAGCCTCCGCTGTTGGCAAATTAATTTGCAACTCACTCATTCTAGAGAAGGTAGCATTTACTACTAAGAAAATAATAATGACCAATAAAACGTCAATCAGAGGCACCAAGTTCATTTCCAAATCTTCGTGCTTTTTACCACGTTGAAAATTCATGATTATTTACGTCCACCATGCATAAACTCTACCAAAGCAACAGCCTGCTGCTCCATTTCAACAATTAAACCGTCAACCTTAGCGCGAAAATATCGATAAAAAATCATTGCTGGCACAGCCACGACAATACCACCAGCTGTGTTATACAACGCAACTGAAATACCTTTAGCGAACTGGGCAACATCATGACCAGAGCCAGCGGCATTAAATGCCCCAAACAACTCAACCATCCCAATAACTGTACCTAACAAACCCAATAAAGGACTAACGGTAGCGATAGTGCCTAAAGTCGTTAAATGTTTCTCTAATTGATGAGCTACAGAGCGGCCGGCTTCTTCGATCGATTCTTTAATCTGCTCACGGGAAGCAGAAGAATTACTAAGCGCACTCGCAAAAATCTCACCTGATAAAGAGTGTTGCTGCAATTTCTCACAAGCCTCTTTGGATACTTTACCCTGCTCAACCCATTTTTTAATTTCCGGCAGAAGATTAGAAGGTGCAATAATTTCGGAACGTAATGTCCAAAAACGCTCAGCAATAATTGCAATTGCAAGAACTGAAGCGAGAATAAGTGGATAAATTGGCCATCCGGCAGCTTTAATAATTTCTAACACGCAACACTCCTAAATATTCTTTAAAAAAACCAAACTAATAGAATTATTCAGTTTGGATAAACTGACGTTACTTTATCGCGTCACTGTCTTTTCAGCAAGCGCCTAAAGACATGAGGGCAACTCTTGTAGGACTTTAAAAACATACCATCCAAAACTAAAAATAACTAAGAAATTGATATAAGTCGACCATCAACAAGTTTATATTGTCGCGTTAATTTTTCTGCAAGCTCTAAATCATGTGTCACAACAATCAAACCAACTTTATGGCTTCGATTCATCTCTAATAGCAAATCAAAAACCGCATGTGCCGTATGTCGATCAAGGTTACCCGTTGGCTCATCAGCCAATACACATTTAGGTTCCGTCACTAAAGCGCGTGCAACTGCAGCCCTCTGGCGCTCACCGCCTGATAACTCACCAGGCATATGCTCCATACGATGACCCAAACCTACTTTTTTAAGCATTTCTCGAGCAAGTGCCAGTGCAACAGTTTTATCTATTCGACGAATCAACAAAGGCATCGCAACATTCTCAAGCGCAGTGAATTCAGGCAATAAATGATGAAATTGATAAACAAAACCCAATGATAGATTGCGCAATTCACCGCGCTTTGTTTCATTCAGATCAACAAGCGCATGCCCCATAATGCTAACATCTCCAGCACTTGGCGTATCCAGGCCACCTAACAAATGCAAAAGTGTACTTTTCCCAGATCCGGAAGTACCTACTATAGCTATTTGTTCACCAGCCTCAACTTCAAGACTAATGCCGTTTAACACAGCAACATCAAGGCCAGTGTAAGTTTTTTGCAAATCTTTTGCTTCAATAATTAGCTTAGTCATAACGTAAAGCCTCAGCCGGATTCATTTGCGAAGCCTTCCAACTTGGATATAAAGTCGCTAATAAACTCAATAAGAATGACATCGCCACAATTGTGATTACATCACTCCAAATCAAATGAGAAGGAAGCTCACTAATGTAATAAACATCTTTAGCTAAAAACTGAACATTAAATAAATGTTCAATAAATGGAACAATCGTACTGATATTAAGTGCAATGAACACGCCAAAAAAAGCACCGACAATCGTCCCAACAACACCAATCAATGCACCTTGGACAATAAAGATTGTCATAATACTTGCAGGACTTGCGCCAAAAGTTCTCATAATGGCAATATCGGCTCGTTTATCGGTAACTGCCATTACTAATGTTGAAACAATGTTAAAGGCAGCAACAGCAACAATCAGCGCCAAAATGATAAACATCACTCGCTTTTCCATTTGCACTGCGCGGAAAAAGTTGGCGTGCTCTTGTGTCCAATCAGTTAAATAATAATCTTGACCCGCTGAGTTTAAAGCTAATGCTAGTTGATTAGATACTTGCGGAGCGAGAAATAAGTCATCCAGTTTTAAACGCAATCCAGAAACCTGATCGCCCATGCGATAAAGTTTTGCGGCATCGTCAATATGTATCAAGGCCATACCTGCGTCATATTCATACATACCGATTTGAAATAAACCAACAACAGTAAATTGTTTAATTCTAGGAACAACACCTGTTGGAGTAAATTGACCTTGAGGTGCCATCAATACAACCTTATCCCCCAAAATCACACCCAATGACTGTGCTAATTCAGCACCCAAAACAATGCCAAACTCACCCGGCTTTAAATCACCAAGCTGCCCGGCGCGCATTTTAAGGCCCAAATCCGACACCTGAGTTTCAGCATCAGGCAAAACACCTCTTACAATAGCGCCTTGCACAGCCTGGCCATTAGAAAGCATGCCCTGGGCCATAATATAGGGCGCAGCACCGTCAATATGACGAACTGTATGAACCTTATTTGCCAAACCTGACCAATCTGACAAATTATTATTTGGGCCTGTAATTTGCAAATGCGAGGCCACTCCTAAAATTCTTGAACGAAGCTCTTCTTGAAAACCATTCATTACTGAAAGCACAACAATGAGTGCCGCGACACCTAAGCCAATACCCACCATAGAAGTGAGTGATATAAAGGAAATAAAATGATTGCGGCGTTTAGCCCGGGTATACCGCATCCCGACAAAAAGCTCAAAGGGTAACAACTTTTTAATTAAAGCTATCATTTATTCAGAATCCTTTTCAGCTGCAGAAAAATCATGCGGCTGCTTACTCCACTCATTCCATTGAGATCGATTTAGAACACCTACCAAAATTCCACGATATGCCTGCAAATACTCGGGAACAACTTGACCTAAAGGCTCATTTTCCTCGAAATAATAAATAGCACGGCCATTAGGATGTTCTAAAAACCATGCATCCAATTTGCGAGGTGGTACATATTCAGGGGACTGATGCAATCGACCTAGAAAATTATACTGCCCATGATAAACACCAACGTTTGCTAAAGGAATGTTTTCATCTTCAAATGACTTTAACTGATGCGCCAACATCCTCATGTCATAAGCAGGGCCTGAAACTCGAATAACACCAACATAAATCGTAACAATGAGAAACACGCCCAACAAAGTTGCACGCTGTATATATTTTATTGGATCTCTGCCACCACCGAACATTAGAGTGATTGCAGCAAAGGCCAACAAAATTCCTGCAGCGAGCGGTATATTAGAAACCCAAGGCGCCAAATCATGGGTTTGATTGTAGATAGGCAAATAAAATATTAAGCCCGCAACCACTAAACCCACGATTGCCAACAACGCTCTATCAAACCATTTAATATCAGACAACTCAACCCAGCCTCGGGCAACCAATAAAGCAAATGCGGGGACTATAGGCAATAGGTAATGTGGTTGTTTGCCGCTAATAAAACTAAAAGCAATCAATACTGGTAAGAACCAAGCCAAACAAAATCGCACACCTATTTCATCTAATGAAGAAATTGATCGACCAATTGCACGCCAAACTGGTAAGGCAAATAACCATGGGAAAAGAATCACTGGCATCATAGGGAGATACCAATAAACTGGACGCTGATGTGCAAAAGACTTCACCATTCGATCAGCGGTTTGCCCCCAAAAGATCTCATGTTGATATTTAGGTCCACCAGAAATTCCAGCAGGGATGGCCCATGCCAATAAAATTAAACAGCCAATTAGCACAGCAACCAGCAAAGCCAAGTACCATTGTCGCCAAACAACTTTCACATCTGCACTTTTAAACCACCAAGGCGCCAATAAAGCCACTGGGAGTAATTGCAATAAAATTGCTGGCCCCTTTGCCAACAAGCCGCCCGCAATAGAAAAAATAAATAACAACCAACCTTTTCTAGATTCACCTTGCACAGCAACCAGCAAACCAAAGATGCCCAAGACTGTAAAAAAAGCCACCATCATGTCGAACATCAAAGCCGTGGTAAATACTGCCCACATGCTACTGCCAATCAAAATTAATGCGCTTAAATACGGTAATTGATCACGGTCACTCCAAAGACGCAGCGCAATTCTCTGAGTAATAAAAACCGCACCCAATCCAAATAACGAAGGAATTAATCGAGGCCACCAGTCATTTACACCAAACACATGCCAACCTATATTCATAAGCCAAAATAATAAAGGTGGTTTATGACTGTATGTTTCGCCATTCAGATAAGGGACAAGATAGTCGTGGTTTAACCACATATTCCATGCCACTGCGACATAACGAGTTTCATCGATTGGAATGTAAGAACGACTAAACAAAGAAACTAAGCTTAGTAGCATCCAAAGGGAAATAATATGAAGATTAGAATTAGATTGGAGTTTCATTTAAAGAGACTGTACACCATAAAATCAATACGAGAATTTTAACAGGCTTAACTCGCCAATCTGTTAAAATTACAGGATGTTTACAGGAATAATTCAAGCAACTGGCAAAATCGCGTCCATCACTCCATCTGGTGATGACGTAAAACTTCAAATTGAAGTAGGTGGATTAGATATGTCAGATGTTAAAACTGGCGATAGTATTGCGGTTAATGGTGTTTGCTTAACAGCAATTAAGTTCGATGTAACTAGCTTTGAAGCTCACGTTTCAAAAGAAACCCTTAGCTGCACCGTCGGCTTAGACAGCCCAAAAATTATCAACTTAGAAAAAGCCTTACAACTCTCCGAAAGACTAGGTGGTCATTTAGTGAGCGGTCATGTTGACGGGGTGGGTCAAGTTGTTCGTTTTGAATCTGTAGGTGACTGTTGGTTATTAATGGTGCGCGCACCTCACAATATTTCTCGCTATATCGCTGTAAAAGGATCGATTGCCATCGATGGCGTCAGCCTAACAGTGAATGCTATCGAAAAAGATGTCTTTAGCATGAATCTCATTCCGCATACCTTAGAAAAAACATCCCTCCAATATTTGGGGGTTGGTAGCCGAGTTAATTTAGAAGTCGACTTGATTGCGCGTTACGTTGAACGTATGACGCAATGGGGCAAAGAAAGTGAAACAACATGAGCAGTTTAAATATTAGCCCAAGCATCGAAATCATTAATGAAATTCGTTTGGGCCGTATGGTCATCCTGGTCGATGAGGAAGATAGAGAAAACGAAGGCGATTTAGTTTTAGCCGCAGAATTTGCAACGCCTGAGCATATCAACTTTATGGCAAAGCATGGCCGAGGTTTAATCTGCCTAACATTAACTGAAAAACGTTGCCGCCAATTAAAGCTATCTTCTATGGTAGAAAAAAATGGCTCGAGCATGCACACTAACTTCACCATCTCAATTGAAGCGGCTGAAGGCGTTACCACCGGCATTTCTGCAGCCGACCGCGCACGGACTATACAAGCTGCCGTTGCTAAAAATGCAGTAGCTAAAGACATTGTAAGTCCTGGCCATGTGTTTCCATTAGCGGCGGAAAATGGTGGTGTATTAGTACGTGCAGGCCATACTGAAGCAGGCTGTGATTTGGCAGCACTAGCAGGATTAGAACCGGCATCAGTGATTTGTGAAATTTTAAAAGATGACGGAAGCATGGCAAGGCTTCCAGACCTGATTGCTTTTGCTGAAGAACACCAACTTAAAATAGGCACGATTGCAGATTTAATTCACTATCGAAGCGAAAATGAAAGTCTGATAGAACGAGCTGTAGAAAGAGAAATTCAAACGCCTTATGGGCCAATGAAACTCATCGCCTACAAAGATAAGATTGCACACGAAACCCACTTAGCCCTAATAAAAGGCAAACCTAATAAAGATCACGAAGTGCTAGTGCGCGTACACGAACCACTCTCCGCATTTGACTTATTAGACAGCAGTAGCAAAAGCCATTCATGGAACACACTAAATGCTCTTAAAGTGATTCAGAATTCAGATTGCGGGGTGATGGTGTTATTGCATCGCGATGAAAATGGGGAAGATTTACTTAATCGAATCCAACACGCAGATGACCCCATCCGATCTAAACAGGACTTAAGAAATTACGGCATAGGATCACAGATTCTGCTCGACTTAGGCGTGCGCAAAATGAAATTGATGGCGACGCCAAGAAAAATGCCTAGCATGGCTGGCTTTGGCCTTGAAGTCACAGGATATTTAGAATCGACATAAGCAAGCAATTAACGATATAATTCGCAACGTGGAAAACGTCAACCTTACCGGACACTTTCTCATTGCAATGCCCGCAATGACAGACCCACATTTTGTAAAGTCTGTTACCTACATTTGCGAACACAACGATACTGGCGCCATGGGCATCGTCATCAACAGACCTATTGAACTCAATCTCGAAGCGCTCTTTGCGCAACTTAATTTAGATATTTCAGAACAAAAAATTGCTAGTCAGGCCGCTCAATTCGGCGGACCAGTGCAGATAGAGCGTGGCTTTATTTTGCATCAACCGGCTGGAAGCTGGGACTCAACGATTGCAATTCATGGCGATACCGCACTCACTATTTCCAAAGACATTTTAGAGGCCGTCGCCAACGGAACGGGACCTGAAAAATTCTTAATTGCTCTAGGCTTTGCCGGATGGTCAGCGGGGCAACTCGAAGAAGAAATGAGCAAGAATGCTTGGCTAACGGTAGAAGCAACCGACGATATTATTTTCAACATTCCCAATAACGAAAAATTAAGCGCCGCAATGAATTTACTTGGGGTGGATTACGCAAGCTTATCTGAGGTGGCTGGGCATGCATAATCCAACAACGCTAAAAGCTATTAATAACGATAAAACCATACGGCTTTCTTTTGAAGGCACTGTATTGGGATTTGATTTTGGTTTAAAACGAATTGGCGTCGCCTCCGGCGAACACATGCTAGGGATTGCACATCCACTCACAACGCTTAATGTCGAATCCAACGAAGATAGATTTAAACTAATAGAAGAATTAATAAAAGAGTGGAGCCCAAGCACATTAGTTGTTGGGCTACCTTTAAGTTTAGATGGCGAGGAACATGAAGTAACTGCCTTATGTCAAAAATTTGCACGCCGAATGGATGGTCGTTTTGGCTTACCTATCGTTATGATAGATGAACGCCTAAGTTCAGCGGAAGCGAGCCAGTCACTCAAAGAACTTGGAATTGCTGGCCGCAAACAAAAACCAATGTTAGATCAAATTGCAGCACAACTCATATTACAATCTTACTTTGACACTATTACGCATGAGACGAACACCTCTTCAAAATGAAAAATCTACCTGACGCAGAAGTTTTATTCGAACAGCTGGCCGAAAAAATAAAGCCTCTCATCACATCTGAGACCGCACTTGTTGGCATTCATAGCGGCGGAGCCTGGTTAATGGAAAGACTCTTACCTTTAATAAGTCCAGCGGGTAACGGATTGGCAAATGGGATTTTGGATGTTTCATTTTATCGCGATGATTACAGCCAAAGAGGGCTTCATACGGAAACTAGGCCATCACAAATTCCATTCGAAGTCGAAGGTCGCCATATCATTCTTATCGACGATGTCTTCTACACAGGCCGCACCATTAGAGCAGCGATGAATGAACTATTCGATTACGGCCGCCCAGCTAGTATTAGCTTGGCAGTTCTAGTGAATCGTGGTGGCCGTGAATTACCTATCGCCCCTCAAATTAGTGCTTATGAAACCACTTTAACGCCAGACCAGAACTTGCAATTGCTACGCCAAGCAGATGGCCATTTTTACCTGACTTTGGAAGAGAATTCTTAATGCAAAACCCTCAACTAACTAATGACGGCAAACTAAAGCATCTACTGTCTATTGAAGGCTTACCTAAAGCCATCATCAAACAGATCTTAGACACTGCTGAATCTTTTGTCGGCGTCGCTGAGAGAGAAGTCAAAAAAGTACCATTGCTCAGAGGCAAGACTGTCTGTAACTTATTTTTTGAGAATAGCACTCGCACACGAACCACTTTTGAGATTGCTGCGAAACGCTTATCAGCTGACGTAATTACACTTAATGTAAGCACATCATCTCAATCAAAAGGTGAAACCATTCTCGACACCATAGATAACTTAACTGCAATGCACGCAGATATGTTCGTAGTACGTCACGCACAATCAGGTGCAGCACATATGATTGCAAAACATGTAGCACCTCACATTCATGTGATTAATGCTGGAGATGGTCGTCACGCACACCCAACTCAAGGATTATTAGACGCCTTCACAATACGTCGATACAAACCTGAAATGCACAACCTACGTGTTGCCATAGTCGGTGACATCTTGCACTCACGTGTTGCGCGCTCAGAAATACACGCCCTCACCTCTTTGGGCGTGCCAGAAGTACGAGTCATTGCACCAAAAACATTGCTACCCGAAAACGTCGAAAAACTTGGCGTACATGTTTTTCACGACATGCGTGAAGGATTGAAAGATGTAGATGTCGTCATGATGTTAAGGTTACAAAATGAGCGTATGGCTGGTGCGATGTTACCAAGCTCTCAAGAGTATTTCAAAACCTACGGCCTTACGCCCGAAAAGCTCGCTTTAGCTAAGCCGGATGCGATTGTGATGCATCCTGGCCCTATGAATCGTGGTGTAGAAATTGACAGTGCGGTGGCTGATGGCAAACAATCAGTCATCCTCCCGCAAGTGACCTACGGGATCGCAGTTCGCATGGCTGTCATGAGCATTTTGGCGGGAAATTCATAATGAAAATACATATCAAAAATGGCCATTTAATCGATCCTAAAAATGGAATCGATTCAAAAAAAGATTTATTCATCGCTGCAGGGAAAGTTGTTGCCATAGGCAACAGTCCTGACAGTTTTGTGGCGAATCAAACCATCGATGCGAATGGCTTAATCGTTATTCCAGGCCTAGTGGATCTTTCTGCCAGATTACGTGAACCAGGCTTTGAACATAAGGCAACATTGGAAAGTGAAATGCAAGCAGCGGTAGCTGGCGGAATCACTAGCTTAGCTTGCCCACCTGACACCGATCCTGTTTTAGATGAGCCTGGATTGGTTGAAATGCTCAAACATCGTGCTAAACAACTTAATCTAGCCCATGTATATCCACTTGGCGCTTTAACCCACCAATTAAACGGCCAAGAAATCACTGAAATGTGTGAGCTGACAGAAGCTGGTTGTGTAGGTTTTTCACAAGCAGACATCGTGATTAAAGATACTCAAGTGTTGTGGCGCGCTATGCAGTACGCAGCAACTTTTGGCTTTACAGTCTGGCTTCGTCCAGAAGAGCCTTATCTTGCAAAGGATGGTGTGGCGCACGATGGCGAAGTAGCAGCAAGACTTGGCCTAAAAGGTATCCCAGCAGCAGCAGAAACATTGGCGATTGCAAGCATATTGCGCATTGCCAAAGAAACTGGCGCAAAAGTACACTTATGTCGCTTATCTACAGCAGAAGGCGTAGATATGGTACGAGCTGCTAAAAAAGCAGGTCAAAAAATCAGTTGTGACGTCAGTGCCAACCACCTACATCTAACTGATTTTGATATTGGCTTCTTCGATTCTAATGCACACTTAAGACCACCTCTAAGAAGTCAGCGAGATAAAGAAGCGTTAAGCGCAGGATTAATAGATGGCACAATTGATGCTATTTGCTCCGACCACACACCTGTAGATGATGATGCCAAGCTTTATCCATTTGCTGAAGCTGAAGCAGGCGCCACAGGCTTAGAGTTACTATTGCCACTTATTTTAAAATGGGCGGAAGATAACAAACTTAATTTAAATCAAGCGATCACCGCTGCAACTCAAATGCCAGCCAACATACTTGGTGTAGCGGCTGGCGATTTAAGTGTCAATTCGAATGCTGATGTTTGTATCTTTGACCCTAAAAAATACTGGAAAGTCGAAGCTAACTCCCTCTTCAGTCAAGGTAAAAATTCTCCATTCCTTGGTTTAGAGTTGGCTGGAAAAGTTAAATACACTTTAGTGAATGGTCACATCGTTCACCAAAGTACATAAGCAAAAAATTTAACGGATATGCCATCGATTGCTGAAAATTTAACCTTAATAAGAACAAACATTAATCAATCGATTAATGCTAGAAAAGGTGGTCATCAAGCAGTCATGTTGCTCGCAGTCAGTAAAGCTCAAACAAGCAATTTAGTAAGAGAAGCTTACGCAGCAGGTCAAACTTGTTTTGGCGAAAACTACTTACAAGAAGCGATTAATAAGCAAGCTGAATTAAATGATCTTGAAATTGAGTGGCACTTTATTGGCCCAATACAAAGTAATAAAACACAATCGATTGCCCAACATTTTGAATGGGTTCATGGCGTAGACCGACTAAAAATTGCACAACGATTAAATGATGCTAGAGCCCACCAATCACCGCTGCAAATATGTTTACAAGTTAATATCAGCGGGGAGGAAAGCAAAAGCGGAGTAAATCCTGAAGAGTTAATCACACTGGCACAAGAGGTTACTAAATTACCGCATATCAAGTTACGTGGATTAATGGCGATTCCCGAGCCCACGGAAGATCCAACCATTCAACGCTCACAATTTATCAAAATGCGCACACTACTTGAGCAATTAAACCAACTAGGCCACCAACTTGATACACTCTCAATCGGAATGTCTAATGATTACATGGTTGCTATAGAAGAAGGTGCAACAATAGTGCGCGTAGGATCTGCGATATTTGGCGCACGCCCAAGTAAACATTAGTCAGAAAATAAATGGAAATTAGAGCATGACAAGTCAAACTGTAGGAAAGATATGTTTCATTGGTGGCGGCAATATGGCGCGTGCCTTGATTGGTGGGCTAAAAAATAATGGCTACCTGATGAACGATATTAATGTAATTGAGCCAGAAGCAGAAAAGCGCGCTCAACTACAAGCTGACTTTGGAGTCAATGTTACAGAACAGCTCCCAAGTGTCACGATGGCAGACATTGTAGTCTTGGCGGTCAAGCCTCAACAACTACGAGATTTATCTATTTTCTTGGGCAGCTTACTTCAGCAACAATTATTAATTTCAATCGCCGCTGGCATACGAGCACAAGATATCGCACGCTGGCTAGGTGGTTACCAATCAATTGTTAGAGTGATGCCAAACACGCCCGCACAAATCCAAGCAGGGGTTTCAGGTCTTTATGCAATGCCAGAAGTTACTGAAAATCAACACACTCAAGCAGAAACTATTATGAGAGCGGTTGGCGAAGTTTTATGGCTAGACGAAGAATCAAAAATGGACGCGGTTACTGCTATTTCAGGCAGCGGCCCAGCCTATGTTTTTTATTTTATTGAAGCCATGCAGCAAGCAGCGCTAGAACTTGGATTGACTGAAGAACAAGCCAAGACATTAAGTTTAGAAACTTTTATAGGTGCCAGCTTATTAGCAGCACAAAGCCTAGAAACACCAGCAACATTACGTAGCCAAGTAACATCAAAAGGCGGCACCACAGAACAGGCAATTCAAACCATGGAAGCTGCAGCAGTAAAATCTGCAATTATCAAAGCCGCAAAAGCCGCAGCGAATCGCTCTAAAGAGCTTGGCGACATATTAGGAAAAGACTAACCATGTGGATTAACGCATTGGCATTCATTATACAAACTTTACTTGGCCTATTAAGCTTGGCTTTTCTATTACGTTTCTACATGCAAGCGACAAATGCGCCATTTAAAAATAGTTTTGGACAAACCATCGTTAGCCTTACAAATTTTGCTGTAGTCCCGACACGAAAAATCATTCCAGCAGCTTTCAGACTGGACTCATCGACATTAGTATTGGCATTTCTAACACAGTTGATTCTCATCATCAGTTTAAAATGGCTTGCTGATTTTCCATTCTTGGTTGCAGGTCAGGCAGTTTGGTCTGGCCTAGTCTGCTTATCAGCATTAGCAATTATCAAACTCAGTATTGATATCTTTTTATATGCAGTGATTGCACAAGCAATACTAAGCTGGGTGAATCCACAGACGGCAATTAGTCCGATACTAGGCGCACTCACATACCCATTATTGAATCGCATTCACCGTTGGGTTCCTCAACCAAACGGTTTGGATTTATCACCGATTATTGTTTTAGTTGGCGCAAAATTAATCGATATCCTATTAATTGCTCCAATTGAGTCAAGCCTATCAAGATTGTTTTAACCAAAAAAGAATAACATCATGCAAGACTACAAATATCTACATTACAAATCAAAACAACCTAAAAGCAATTGGCCAAAGAAGCTTCTTATTTTGCTATTCGTAACCGCCTCTATCGCAGTACCCGCAAGTATCTATCTTAAAAAGTCTGGCCTTGCTTTTATGGAAACTACTAATCAAATAAAAACTGTGACCACAGAAACAACGAGTGCAATAAATGAAGCAGATGTCGTCAAACGTTTTACGTTTTACGACATTTTAGCGACAGGTGAAACAATTGTGCAGGATGAAGAACAGTTATTAGCTGCTGCGGCAAGCAACAAAGTTTATTTACAACTTAATGCATTTAAAACAGCCGAAGAAGCTGATGACTTTCAAGTAAGAATTAAAATGATTGATTTGAATCCAACCGTAGAATCGTTGTTCTTGAAAGACAAAGGTGGTCAGTGGTTTGTAGTCAGACTAGGCCCACTTGAAAACGATGATGAGATTACTCGCACCAAAGCATTACTAAAAGGTAATGGCTACAAATTTGCGGTGGTGCTCAGAAAAAGTTAAGAGTCTATTCTGATCCTAAGTATTTACATCAAAACGATATCAAAAGCTTCTTGTGAATATTGATTTTCAACCTGTAGTGATACTGGTTTGCCAATAAAGTCAGATAAGTTCGCCAAACTCTGTGATTCTTCATCCATCAGAAGTGCGATCACCTTTTGCGAAGCTAGCACTCTAAATTCACGCGCACTAAACTGCCTCGCATGTCTAAGTAACTCACGCAAAATTTCATAACACACAGTTTGTGCAGTTTTTAACTCACCACGCCCTCGACAGCTTGGACAAGGCTCACACAAAATATGCGCCAAACTCTCACGCGTTCGTTTACGTGTCATTTCAACTAATCCTAGAGTAGAAAAACCGTTCACGCCAATACGCGCGCGATCTTTTTCAACTGCTCGTTTCAATTCAGTGAGAACTGCTTCACGCTGTGCATCTTCATCCATATCAATAAAATCAATAATGATGATCCCACCTAAATTACGCAACCGCAATTGACGTGCAATACACTGAGAAGCTTCAAGGTTTGTTTTGAAAATAGTGTCTGATAAACTTTTTCCTGTTACAAAGCCGCCTGTATTGACATCCACTGTAGTCAGCGCTTCAGTTTGATCGAAAATCAAATACCCCCCAGAGGTCAATTCAACTTTTCGAGACATGGCTTTTTCAATTTCGTGCTCAACATGGTAAACGTCAAACAAAGGACGATCCCCCTGATAATGCTCCAAGCGCTTAAGAGCACTTGCCGCATAAAGCGTTGCGAATTCAGAAAGTTTTTGAAAGGTTTCGCGTGAGTCCACTACGATACGATCAGTAGTTTCATTCACCACATCACGCAGCACTCGCATCGGTAAATTCAAATCTTGAAACACCAGTGAACGCTCTTGTGCGCCATGACTAGCTGCTTGAATATTGCTCCACACCTTATCGAGGTAGGCAATGTCCGCGATCAACTCCTCATCACTCGCAGTCTCAGACATGGTACGAATGATGTAACCGCCAGCATGGTCTTGGGGTAGCAGCCCTATTAATCTATCACGCAACATTTCACGTTCAGATTCATCTTCAATACGTTGCGATACACCAATGTGATCTTGTTGCGGCAAATACACTAAAAAACGCCCAGCAATACTAATTTGAGTGGTCAGACGCGCACCTTTTGTACCAATAGGTTCTTTCACCACTTGCACCATCAAAGGCTGGCCTTCGTGCAAAACTTCTTGAATTGTTTTTTCTTGGTCAGCGCTTGTGCATTCCAGCACATCGGCAACATGCAAAAATGCAGCCCTTTGCAATCCAATTTCAACAAATGCAGATTGCATGCCAGGTAACACACGGCAAACCGTTCCACGATAAATATTACCAACTAGCCCAAGTGAGCTACTACGTTCGATATGCAATTCTTGCACAACGCCCTGCTCTACGATCGCCACCCTAGTTTCTTGTGGTGTCACGTTAATTAAAATTTCTTCACTCATCTTTCATTACCTTGCTTCATTTTTTTAAAATCTTCTAAGCGCCAAGCAATGTAATGCCGGCTTGCTTTAATAACTTTGTAGTTTCATATACAGGAAGTCCCATGACCCCTGAATAACTACCTTCAATTCGTTTAATTAAGGATCCAGCGATCCCCTGTATGCCATAAGCACCCGCTTTATCTTTAGGCTCCCCAGTGGCAATATAAGCGCGCAACACAGCATCGGACAAATCATCCATTTGCACCATTGTGCTAGAAATCTCCATAGCGACATGACCCGCGTGCGCGACCGCGATTCCCGTATGCACTTCATGCCACCGACCTGACATCAAACTCAACATGCGATATGCATCTTCATCATCTTGTGGCTTACCTAAAATCTCACCATCAATACTCACTGTAGTATCTGCTGCTAATACAGGCATTTCAAACCAAGCTTTTTGAAGCACTAAGGCATAGCCAGCTTGTGCTTTCTCTATCGCCAATCTTTTCACATAAGCATCAGACCGTTCCATCGCATGTGGCGTTTCATCAATATCAGCAGGCACAACTGAGAATAAGACACCCATTTGTTGCAACAATTCAGCACGACGAGGTGATCGAGAAGCCAAGTAAATACTTGGTGGTTGAGTTTTCAATAACATTAAATGAATTTAAATATTCGTTAAATTAATAAGCAAGAATACCCACTGCAAGCTTGCACCACAAGTCATAAACATCTGTTAAATTCTTTAGTGCTCAATCACCTGCTGGTTTAGTCGGCGCCCACCCTGTAAAATATCAACTTTATAGCAATGTATTAATTACCTGATGATTTGGAAACCAAACACTACCGTTGCCGCCGTAATTGAAAAAGATGGGCGATTCTTAATGGTTGAAGAAGAAACTGCTGACGGTATCAGGATTAATCAACCAGCGGGGCATTTAGAGGATGGTGAAACGCTGTTTGATGCCGTACGCCGTGAGACCATGGAAGAAACAGCATATGAATTTACACCTAAACAACTGTTAGGTGTTTATCACTGGCAACGCACAGATCGAGACATCACTTATTTACGATTTGCCTTTATTGGTGAACTTGGTCAACACCATGTCGGAAAATCTTTAGACAAAGGCATTATTCGTGCAGTATGGATGAACTTGAAAGAATTGAAATCTTCACAGGCAGTTCATAGAAGTCCTCAAGTACTGAAATGTGTTGAAGACTATTTGTCCGGAGAAGCTTTCCCTTTATCAGTGCTTACACATCTGTAATTAATATAAAAAAGCATAATCAATATCCTATGAAAAACAAAAGAGTAGTCGTTGGCTTATCCGGCGGGGTAGATTCTTCTGTCACCGCCTTACTGCTTAAGCAACAAGGTTATGACGTTGTCGGCCTATTCATGAAAAATTGGGAAGACGACGACACTGATGAATACTGCTCATCAAAACAAGATTTAATTGATGCTGTATCTGTCGCTGACAAAATAGGTATTGAAATCGAGGCTGTTAACTTCAGCAAAGAATACAAAGAACGCGTCTTTCAGAATTTCTTAGATGAATATCAGGCAGGAAGAACCCCCAACCCAGATATTTTGTGTAATGCTGAAATTAAATTCAAAGCTTTTTTAGATCATGCAATTGGCTTAGGTGCCGATTTAATTGCAACCGGGCATTACGCTCAAGTACGAGAAAATCCGTTTGAGGCAGGCAAGTACCAATTACTCAAAGCCGAAGATGGCAGCAAAGACCAAAGCTACTTCCTGCACCGTCTCAATCAAGCACAGCTTTCAAAAACTTTATTCCCGCTAGGCCACTTACTTAAACGTGAAGTACGTGAAATCGCTCGAGAAGCAGGCCTCGCTACGAGTGAAAAGAAAGACTCCACAGGCATTTGCTTTATCGGTGAACGCCCGTTTCAAGAGTTTCTAAGCCGTTATTTACCGCGCGAACCAGGCGAGATGCAAACACCTGATGGCAAAGTGGTCGGAAAACATGAAGGATTGATGTATTACACACTAGGGCAACGCCAAGGATTAAAAATTGGTGGATCTAGAGAAAGCAATGGCGCACCTTGGTTTGTTGCTCAAAAAGATATGAAAAACAATATATTGATTGTTGTACAAGGCCACGAACATCCTCTATTGCTCAACGATGGACTGCAAGCTGGTCAAGTACATTGGATTAGCGGTGAAGAGCCAAAAACCAATTGGGTCTACGCAGCTAAGACGCGTTATCGTCAGCCAGATGCACCTTGTGAAATTGAGCAATTAGGTGATGATTTTGTAGAAATCAAATTTGGCCAAAAACAATGGGCAATTACGCCTGGTCAATCTGCGGTCGTGTATGAAAGCAATGTCTGTCTAGGCGGCGGAATTATTACGCAGGCTATTTAGTTTGCAATAATTCAACTTAGACTGGCGGGGCAGTTTCCTGAAATGAAACCCTTGCCATCATGACGTTGTAGTGACGATTTAGATTTGGAAAATTTTTAGCTATATCCAAATCAGCAAAACGCAAATTCAAGTAACCCAGCAAACAACCCAAAGCAATATCAGCCAAACTGAATCTATCTGCAACACAAAATTCACTGTCACCTAAATCATCATTTAACAATTGCAGGCCACAGCCTACTTTTGCCATCTGCTTTGCTATCCAAGCTGGATCACGCAAATTTTCTGGACGTCGATTTTCAAGCATCACAGCAACAGCCGCATCACAAACACCATCAGATAGCGATTCCCAACGCTTCACTTGGAATTTTGGCTTAGTCTCTTGAGGAATTAAATGCGATACCGGTGTACGTTGATCTAAATAATCAACAATTACACTTGAGTCATACAAACTATCACCATCATCCAACACCAAAACTGGAATTTTTCCTAAGGGATTATATTGCTGTACAGGACAGTCTGGGTCGGCGAGCACAACCTCAACCAAGTCAACAGCGATACGTTTTTCGGCTGCAACAATTCGGACTTTGCGAGCGTATGGGCTAGTGAGTGAATATAATAGTTTCATGTATGTACAGAGTCGACTTTATTTGGAAAGTTCAGCTACGCGCCTGAAAGGGTTGCCATTATAATGGAAAATATGAACGAATCATCAGCACTATATAACACTGCAAAATTTAAAGAAGCAATTGCTGAACAAGTACGCTCGGCAATCTCTGAAGATTTAGGCGATCAAGACTACACCGCTATGTTGATAGACGCCTCAACACAAGTGAATGCAAAAATCATCGCAAGAGAAAATGCCTTAATATGTGGTATTCCCTGGGTCAATGAGTGCTTCAAACAAATCAGCCTTTCAACTAAGGTAGACTGGTTAATCAAAGAAGGTGACAACGTTAAAGAAAACCAAATTATTTGCCACATTCATGGTAATGCGCGCAGCATACTAACTGCTGAACGTACCGCACTTAATTTCTTACAAACTCTTTCTGCCTCAGCAACACTAACTCAACAATACGTCAATGAAACAGTAGGCACTTCAGCACGTATTATGGATACACGAAAAACAATTCCAGGATTAAGGCTCGCTCAAAAATATGCAGTATTTATAGGCGGAGGACTAAATCAGAGAATTGGACTTTACGATGGTATTTTAATTAAAGAAAATCATATTGCCGCAGCGGGCAGTATTGAGACTGCACTTAAAGCAGCAGAAGTGCTAAGTCAAGATAAAAACTTGCCGATTCAAATTGAAGTGGAAACACTAGCGCAATTAGAAACGGCAATCCAAGCAGGTGCGAAACTAATTTTGCTTGATAACTTCGATATTACGTCATTAAAAAAAGCGGTGGAAATTAACAATAAACGCGCTGTTTTAGAGGCGTCAGGTGGAATAGACTTAGAAAATATCCATGAAATTGCTCGCACTGGCGTAGATAGAATCTCAATCGGGGCGCTGACAAAACACATCAAAGCTATCGATTTATCAATGCGTTTTGAATAATTGCTTTCCATGTGATTGCCCTCATCATTCGAAAGCTGTTAATTAATTCAACTAACCCCATGTGTTTTAGGGCTTATTTGACCCAAAATCTACCCTTCTAGCCTTGACCAAAACGCCGTAAACGTTTACTGTTCAGGGTTCCCCAATAATCAGTAAAAACAAGCACGTTTATGGACGATAGTACACAACAGCAAGCAGGCCAAATCAGTGGCGCTGAAATCATTATGCGATGCCTCCAAGAAGAGAATGTAAAGTTCGTCTTCGGATATCCGGGCGGCGCTGTGCTACACATCTACGATGCAATCTTCAAGCAAGATAAATTCAAACATATTTTAGTCCGCCACGAGCAAGCAGCTGTTCACGCAGCTGATGCTTTTGCCCGAGCCACAGGTGAAGTAGGTGTTGCTTTGGTAACTTCAGGTCCAGGAGCTACAAATGCTGTAACTGGCATTGCAACTGCTTATATGGACTCTATCCCTATGGTAGTCATTAGCGGTCAAGTGCCAACAGCAGCAATCGGTATGGACGCATTCCAAGAAGTCGATATGGTAGGTGTCACTCGCCCATGCGTTAAGCATAACTTCTTAATTAAAGACGTACGGGATATTGCAAGCACCATCAAAAAAGCATTTTATATCGCGGCAAGCGGCCGTCCAGGTCCTGTTGTTGTCGATATTCCAAAAGATATTACTGCTGAATTCACTGAGTTTAATTATCCAAAAAGCGTTGAGATGCGCTCTTACACGCCGGTAATTAAAGGTCATTCAGGCCAAATCAAAAAAGCAGTGAAAATTTTGCTAGAAGCAAAACGCCCAATGATCTATACCGGCGGCGGCTTGGTATTAGGTGATGCATCTAACGAATTAGTAAAACTAGCAAGAACATTGGGCTATCCAGTCACAAACACTCTAATGGGCTTAGGTGGCTACCCAGCGACAGACAAACAATATATAGGCATGCTAGGCATGCACGGTACGTATGAAGCAAATAACGCAATGCAAGACTGCGATGTTTTGTTAGCTGTTGGTGCGCGATTTGATGACCGAGTGATCGGCAACCCAGATCACTTTTTAAGTGTTCCACGCACCATCATTCATATTGATGTTGATCCTTCATCGATTTCTAAACGCGTAAAAGTAGATGTGCCTATCGTTGGTCACGTGCAGTCAGTACTGAGTGAGATGAATGAAATTTTGGCCGCAGAAACCAAAAAACCTGATGCTTCTGCATTAAAGACTTGGTGGGCAAAGATTGATGGTTGGCGCACTAAAAAATCATTGAGCTATGACGGCTCAAGTAGCAGCATCATAAAACCACAATATGTTATTGAAAAACTTTGGGAAGTCACCAAAGGCGATGCTTACGTTACTTCTGACGTTGGTCAACATCAAATGTGGGCAGCGCAATATTACAAGTTTGACAAACCACGTCGCTGGATTAACTCAGGCGGCTTAGGAACTATGGGCGTTGGCTTGCCTTACGCAATGGGCTGTCAATTAGCTGATCCTAAAGCGCAAGTTGCATGCGTGACAGGTGAAGGTAGTATTCAAATGAATATTCAAGAGCTTTCAACCTGCAAACAATTCAACTTGCCAATTAAAGTGATTTTATTGAACAACCGCTATTTAGGTATGGTTCGTCAATGGCAAGAGTTTTTCTATGAGAACCGCTATTCAGAGTCGTACATGGACAGCTTGCCTGACTTTGTAAAACTTGCTGAGTCTTATGGCCATGTTGGCATAAATATTGAAAAACCAGCAGATGTTGAAGGCGCATTGCAAGACGCTTTTGCTATGAAAGATCGTTTTGTATTCATGAACTTCCTAACAGACCAGAAGGAAAACGTTTTCCCAATGGTGCCAAATGGCAAAGGGATTAATGAAATGATTTTAGGTACAGATCCTAACGCAAATGATCCTGCCAATAAAATGGAAGGCTAATATGAAACACATTATCTCTTTATTAATGGAAAACGAGGCGGGCGCACTTTCACGCGTCGCCGGTTTGTTTTCAGCACGTGCTTATAATATTGAATCCCTGACTGTAGCGCCTACTGAAGACGCTACTTTGTCACGTATGACCATCGTCACTTCCGGATCGGATGACGTGATCGAGCAAATCATCAAACAGCTCAACAAGCTGGTCGATGTTGTGAAAGTCCTAGACCTTAATGACGGTCGCTATATTGAACGCGAACTGATGTTGGTCAAGGTAAAAGCCACTGGCGCTTTGCGCGAAGAAATGAAGCGCATTAGCGACATTTTCCGTGGTCGTATTATCGATGTAGCTGACGGTAGCTACACTATTGAACTGACAGGTTCTGGCTCAAAATTGGATGCATTCTTAGAAGCATTGGATAAAACAGTGATTCTAGAAACAGTGCGCACAGGCGCATCAGGCATTGGTCGCGGCGACAGAATTTTAAAAGTTTAGAATTACCCAATTAGCACTCATTAAATTAATTAAGCAAAAAAGCACCGAAAGGCAAACAAATGAAAGTTTATTACGATAAAGACGCTGACCTCTCAATCATTAAGAACCTAAAAGTAACCATCGTTGGTTATGGTTCACAAGGTCACGCACACGCACAAAACTTAAAAGACTCTGGCGTTAACGTCACAGTCGGTATTCGTAAATCAGGCAGCTCATGGGCTAAAGCTGAAAAAGCTGGCCATAACGTAGCTGAAATTGCTGATGCAGTTAAAGCTGCTGACGTTGTGATGATTTTGTTGCCAGATGAAAATATGGCACAAATCTACGAAGCTGAAGTTGCACCTAATTTGAAAAAAGGCGCTGCATTAGCATTTGCTCATGGCTTTAACATTCATTACAACCAAATCGTGCCACGCCAAGATATGGATGTAATCATGATTGCACCAAAAGGCCCTGGCCACACAGTGCGTTCTGAATACTTAAAAGGCGGCGGCGTTCCTTCACTCATCGCGGTTTACCAAGACGCATCCGGCAAAGCAAAAGATATCGCATTGTCATATGCTGCAGCTAACGGCGGCACTAAAGGCGGCGTGATTGAAACTGACTTCCGTGAAGAAACAGAAACAGACTTGTTCGGCGAACAAGCTGTATTGTGTGGTGGCGCTGTTGAGTTGGTTAAAGCTGGCTTCGAAACTTTGGTTGAAGCTGGTTACGCACCTGAAATGGCATACTTCGAATGTCTACACGAATTGAAATTGATTGTGGACTTGATGTACGAAGGCGGCATTGCCAACATGAACTACTCAATCTCAAATAACGCTGAATACGGCGAATACGTAACTGGCCCTAAAGTGATTAATGATGAATCACGTTGGGCAATGAAAGAAGCTTTGGAAAACATCCAAAACGGTGAATACGCTAAGAAATTCATCTTGGAAGGCCGTACAAACTATCCAGAAATGACAGCGCGTCGTCGTTTGAACGCAATGCACCCAATCGAAAAAGTGGGCGGCCAATTACGTTCTATGATGCCTTGGATTGCTAAAAACAAATTAGTTGATCAATCTAAGAACTAATTAAGCTTTAATCAGCTTAAAATACAAGGGCACGGCGTAAAACGCCCTGCCCTTTTTTACTTTTATATTTTCGAGACACTTGTGATTAATCGATTAAAAGTCTTACCTCAATACCTCATTCCCAAGCAAGCCATTACAGCCTTAGCAGGTAAATTAGCATCTGCACAGGCAGGCAAGTTAACAACAGCTGTTATTCGATGGTTTGTAAAACGCTACCAGGTCAACATGTCAGAAGCAGCCCAAGAAGATATTGGTGCTTATTCAAGCTTTAATGAATTTTTTACACGTCCACTAAAGACTGACGCAAGAAAACTTAGTAAAGCCAAGTACATTTGCCCCGTTGATGGAGCAATCAGTCAATTCGGTGACATTAAAGCCAACCAAATTTTTCAAGCAAAAGGGCATAGCTATTCAACCGAAGCCTTAGTTGGAGGAAATAAAAGCTTGGCGGCACAATATCAAGATGGAAGTTTTGCAACGATATATTTAAGCCCTCGCGATTACCATCGCATTCATATGCCTTGCGATGGTCGTTTACTGCGAATGGTTTACGTACCAGGAGACTTATTCTCTGTTAATCCAACAACAGCTCAAGGCGTCCCAGGCTTATTTGCCAGAAATGAACGCGTCGTATGTGAATTTGAATCAGCCCAAGGAAATTTCATTTTAGTGCTAGTAGGGGCAACAATTGTTGGAAGTATGGCCACCGTTTGGCATGGTGTGGTTAATCCACCAAGAATTGGACATATTCAGGAATGGTCATACCCAGATCAAAATATCACGCTTAAACAAGGTGAAGAAATGGGAAGGTTTTTACTTGGGTCAACGGTCGTCATGTTGTTTCCAAAACACACCTTAAAATTTAATGCCAATTGGAATGCAGCAAAAGCTGTTCAACTTGGTGAAGGAATGGCTTAACAACTCCTAATAAAAAAGGCCGCTATATAGCGGCCTTTTTTATTATTCAGCATGCTCTATCTTTTGATTAGCTTGCGCCCTATGTTTTGTACGCTCACTGCTGCCCAAATGCACAACCAACTCATTAAGTGCCAAACGATACACATCACGCTTAAATTCAATCACACTTTCCATTGGCACCCAGTATTCACTCCAACGCCATGCATCAAACTCAGGATGTGAACTTGCACGCAAAGATACATCACTATCGCGCCCAACTAAGCGTAATAAAAACCAAATTTGTTTTTGGCCTTTATAACTACCACGCCACTCACGCTTAATCCAGCTAGTAGGAACGTCATATCGCAACCAATCACGAGTGCGGCCCAGAATTTTTACATGCTCAGGACGCAAACCAACCTCTTCCATCAACTCCCGATACATGGCTTCTTCAGGGCTTTCGCCTTGTTTGATACCACCTTGCGGAAATTGCCAAGAGTGTTCGCGTATGCGTTTACCCCAAAAAACCTGATTGTGTGCATTACTTAAAATAATGCCTACGTTAGGTCGATATCCATCGCGATCTATCATGAAAAACAACCTTAATAATTTAACGTAATTTTTTCACACTTCGACACTTATTGAAAGCGATGCTTGTAAATGATTCTGTAAAAAACTCTGCTTTTATATCTTTTTTAAGTTATGCTAAAACCTAGTGTCAACCGCATTAAATGGTAAACGTTAATCTTAATAAGCAAACTAAAAAGCCTGTAATTTTGAAAAGCATCCTCAAAAATTTTGTATTACTTATTGCAACTAGCTATTGCCTGATGGTAAGCGTGGCAAGTGCAAAGAATACTGCCTATATTACCAACCAAGGCGACAACACAGTATCAGTAATTGATATTGATTCGAATAAAGTAATCAAAACCATTGCAGTCCCCAAAGGGCCCGTTGGCGTCGCAACTGCATCAAAGTTACACCGAGTTTATATTTCCAATGTTGATGGCCAAAGCATCTCCGTCATTGACGGACTCAATCAAAAACTTATAAGAAACATCAGCGTAAAAGGCTCCCCTGTAGGACTGGCGCTGACCCCAGACGAAAAGATACTCTATGTCGCAGATTGGGTCAGCGATCGGATTTTCGCATTGGAAACCAACAGCATGCAGACGCTTTATGAAATCAAAGCTGGTAAAGCGCCAGCGGGCTTGATTGTTAGCCCTGATGGTAAAAAGTTATATGTGGCGAATCGTGATAGCGACGACATCGCTATTATAGATACAAAAACTCGTCAAATAAGCGCACGCATTCCAGTAGGAAAACATCCTTTTGGAGTTAGTGTTAGCGAAAATGGAGAGCAACTTTATGTCGTTAATGTCATGGAAAATTCGATCTCCATTATCAATACCTTCTCTTTAAAAAAAGAAACGCTCAAAGTCGGCGAGCATCCATACTGCGTGGCTGCTAGTGCAGACGGGAAATTCTTATACGTCACAAATACGCAAGATGACAATGTTTCCGTGATCGACCTAAGTATAAAAGAGACTATTGCCAAAATAAAAGTAGGTGAAGTACCAGAGGGGATTAACGTCGATCAACAAACAGGCAATATTTACGTAGCCAACTGGTCAAGCAATCAAGTGTCAGTGATTGATGGGAAAAAACAAAGTGTACTAATGCAAATTAAGACTGGTGACAAAAGTCGCGCTTTTGGAAATTTCATTTTGAAAGGTGAAAAGTAAACCTAGATTTATATTGAAAAAACATCGTAAAAACCAGAAAATTTAGGTACAGTTACGGGCGATGTTTTTGATGTTTTTTAGTTTTTAATTTTGGAGAAACTCTGATGAAAAAAGTACTAGCCTTAATTGCTTTAGCAATTCTTCCATTAACAGCTGCTGCTCACGGCCCTAGCCCACAAAAAGTAGAAAAAGAAGTTGTGATCAAGGCTGATCCGGCAAAAGTTTGGGCAATCGTAAAAGACTTTGGAAACGCCCAAACATGGTTAACACCAGTTGCAACAACTAAACTTGAATCTAAAAAAGATGCCAATGGTGAAATGGCGACATTCCGTTTATTAACACTAAAATCAGGTGGCACTGTCTACGAGAAACTTCGCAGCATTGATGATAAAGACATGCAAATTAAATATGAAATCATCGAAGGCGTATTGCCAGTTGCTGATTACAATGCAAAAATGACCGTTAAAGCAGGTCCAGGCGCTGGCGAAACTACAGTCACTTGGATGGCACGTTTTTACCGCGTTTATAAATTAAACCCACCAATTCCAGCTGGTCAAGATGACGAAAGCGCTGTAAAAGCAGTTAACGGCGTATTTGATGCTGGTTTAGCTGGTTTAAAAAAAGCAGCTGAAGCTAAATAATCACTTTCGAGTGAGCCCCAAAGCCCCTCACGGGGCTTTTTTTATTTCAATATTCTTTTATATTCTCGAGAATGCCTGGTATGCAAATGAATTTACAGTACGAAATCGTTGAGACTTCACTGCCTATTAAAAATACGGTGATATGGCTTCATGGGCTAGGCGCTGACGGTCATGATTTTTTACCTATTGTAGATCGCTTTAATATACCCAATACGCGCTTCATCTTTCCACATGCTCCACATCGCCCTATTTCTATGAACAACGGTTATGAAATGCGCGCCTGGTATGATCTATATGGCCTAAGCATGCAAGACAAGCAAGATGAAACAGGCATGCGTGAAATGCAAAGCACCATAGAAGCATTAATTGCACAGGAAAAATCTAAAGGAATTTCTGCTAGTCATATTGTGCTTGCAGGTTTTTCTCAAGGTGGAGCGATGGCACTTTTTACCGCACTCAGACATCAAGAAAAGTTAGCTGGAATTTTGGCACTATCGACTTATGTTCCGCTCAAACAAACTTTAGCAAGCGAAGTAAATCGCGCTAATGCCAACACCCCAATTTTCATGGCTCACGGAAGTTTTGACAGCGTCATCACACTAGACACCTGCAAAGTTTCTTTGGATTTATTAAATAGCCTGCACCTCCCTGTCCAGTGGAATGAGTATCCTATGGCTCATGGAGTATGTGATGAGGAAATTGAAGATATCAATCAGTTCTTGAACGAAATATTTTAGTGCTGAATAGGTTAAAATAAGCAATGACTAAAAATACATCTTCAGAAATAGGTAACATAAGCTTCGAGAGCGCAGTAAGAGAGCTTGAAGCGATAGTAAATCAAATGGAAACAAATCAATTGCCATTACAAGATGCATTGAATGCATTCAAACATGGCACAGCCTTATTGCAGCAATGCCAAAAAACATTAGCTGATGTGGAGCAGCAGGTTCGCATACTAAATGATGCAAATCAATTGCAAAACCATCAAGACAAACAAGAATAATATTAAGCGATTTACCAAAGAACGTATTTGATGACGAATCATTCTAATATGGATTTTCAGGCATGGCTTACAGCCATTCAGACGCGTACAGAGCAGACGCTGAGTCATCTTATTCCTGCCGAAAATATCGCCCCACAACACTTACATGCCGCGATGCGCTATGCTACCCTAGGGGGCGGAAAAAGGGTGCGTGCTTTACTGGCTCATGCAGCAGGCGAGTTTTGCCAAGCCCCTGCGAATAAAATAGATATTGCTGCTGCTGCTGTTGAAATGATTCATGCTTACTCGTTAGTACACGATGACATGCCATGCATGGATGATGATGATTTAAGACGTGGGAAACCTTCTTGCCATAAGCAATTTGATGATGCCACTGCCCTTTTAGTTGGCGATGCGTTACAGAGTCTCGCTTTTGAAGTTTTATCTACTCCGGAATTGCACACGAATGCACAACATCAATTAAAAATGTTGTATTTACTGGCCGTCGCAAGTGGCTCTCGTGGCATGGCGGGCGGGCAAGCCATCGATTTAGCAAGTGTAGGCCAAGCTTTATCTCAAACCGAACTTGAGTACATGCATATCCATAAAACAGGAGCACTCATTCGCGCTGCTGCATTACTAGGCGCACATTGCAGCCCAAGTGAAGACGCTGGTCGAGTTAGGGCTATTGATCAATATGCTCAAAATATTGGATTGGCTTTTCAAGTAGTGGATGACGTTTTAGATGCAGAAGCCGACACCAAGACCTTAGGAAAAACTGCTGGAAAAGATGCTGATGCAAACAAACCAACTTATGTCACGATTTTGGGTATTGTTCGTGCGAAAGAGTTGTCTAGAGAGTTGCTCAACGAAGCAATCGCTCCACTCAAACCATATGGTGAGGAAGCGATAAGATTAGTGCAGTTAGCCCAATTTATTACTGAGCGAGATTTTTAATGGCCATTCATACCCCGCTACTCGACACCGTCGATATGCCAGAACAATTGCGCCAGCTTAGTCGAAAACAGCTTCCACAATTAGCATCCGAATTACGAGAATTTTTAGTTGAGAGTGTTTCACAAACCGGTGGGCATCTATCATCCAATCTTGGCGTAGTTGAACTGACGATTGCGCTACATTATGTTTTTAACACTCCAGAAGACCGTCTAGTATGGGATGTGGGACATCAAACCTACCCCCATAAAATTCTTACTGGGAGGCGTTCCGATATGGCTAGCTTACGGAAAGCAGGCGGAATTGCCGGCTTCCCACGCCGCCATGAAAGTGAATATGACACATTCGGAGTAGGTCATTCCAGCACATCAATTTCAGCCGCACTTGGCATGGCAATTGCAGCACAACAACAAGGCTTGGATAGACGCGCAGTAGCAATTATTGGTGATGGTGCAATGACAGCAGGAATGGCATTTGAAGCGCTCAATAACGCAGGTGCAATGGATGCTAATTTATTGGTCATCTTGAACGACAACGATATGTCGATTTCACCCAATGTTGGCGCACTACAGAACTACTTAGCGAAACTACTTTCAAGCCGCTTGTATACCAGCGTCAGGAAATCTGGAGAAAAAGTATTAGGGGTGATGCCCCCAGTCCTCGAGTTCGCAAAACGCGCTGAAGAACATATGAAGGGGATGATGACACCAAGCACTTTATTTGAAGAGTTTGGTTTTAATTACATTGGCCCTATCGATGGTCACGATTTAGATACATTGATCGCAACACTTAATAATATTAAGCAATTAAAAGGGCCTCAGTTCTTACATATTGTGACGCAAAAAGGCCATGGCTATGCCCCAGCAGAATCTGATCCTGGTAAATTCCATGGCGTAGGAAAATTCAATCCGGATGATGGCTGTGCCATTCCAAACAACGGGAAAAAAACTTACACCCAAGTATTTGGTGATTGGTTAGTCGATATGGCCGCCACAGACAATCGTCTCATTGGTATAACACCAGCCATGTGTGACGGTTCTGGCCTTAATTCTTTTGCCGAAATTTACCCTGAACGCTTTTACGATGTAGGCATTGCAGAACAGCATGCACTAACCTTTGCCGCAGGTTTAGCATGTGAAGGATTAAAGCCTGTTGTTGCTATTTATTCAACCTTTTTGCAACGCGCTTACGATCAACTGATTCATGATATTGCGTTACAGAATTTACCTGTCGTTTTTGCTATTGATCGTGCAGGTCTAGTCGGTGCAGATGGACCGACACATGCGGGTAGTTTTGACCTAAGTTATTTGCGTTGCATTCCTAACATGATAGTCATGGCGCCTAGCGATGAAAATGAATGTCGCCAAATGCTAACGACAGCATATCAATTCAATGGCCCTAGCGCTGTTCGCTACCCTCGAGGAGGTGGCCCAGGCACTGAAATTAAACAGGATTTAACCAGCATAACAATTGGCAAAGGCGAGATTCGTCGCCAGGGTAAAAAAATCGCTATTCTTGCTTTTGGTAGCATGCTCACACCATCTCTAGCAGCAGCCGAAGAGCTTGATGCAACTGTTGCAAATATGCGATTCGTAAAACCATTAGATGTGGATCTCGTCATACAGCTAGCAAATAGCCATGATTTGATTGTCACTGTGGAAGAAAATGCTGTGATGGGTGGAGCAGGTGCCGCAGTTATAGAAGCTTTACAAGCTATGCGGAAAAATAACAATGTCTTATGCCTTGGGTTACCAGACACATTTATTGAACACGGGATACATGAAACCATGCTCGCTGAATGTGGTCTAGATGCTAAAGGAATCAAAGCCGCAATTGAGAAACAATTAACCTAGTGATATACTCAAGTATTATTGATCGTTTACCAAGCAAATTATTTTCAGGATCACCATGAGCAAAACCAACAATTCTGCAATCGAAGACGTACAAAATACGCCCGATGTTAGACATCTTGCCATCGACAAAGTGGGAATTAAGTCTATTCGCCACCCAGTTAAGGTAAAAGATAAAACAGGTGGTGTGCAGCATACAGTTGCACTATTCGATATGTATGTGCATTTACCCCATAACTTCAAAGGTACACATATGTCGCGCTTTGTTGAAATTCTCAACATGAATGAGCGAGAGATTTCAATTGAGTCTTTTGAAACGATACTTCGTGAAATGGTAAAGCGTCTAGAAGCTGAATCAGGCTACGTACAAATGACTTTTCCTTACTTCATCAATAAGTCAGCACCAGTATCTGGGGTGCAAAGCTTGCTCGACTATGAAGTTACTTTCATCGGTGAAATCAAACAAGGTAAATTTGATATCACCGTTAAAGTCCTAGTTCCTGTGACCAGCTTATGTCCTTGCTCTAAAAAAATCTCAGACTATGGTGCACATAACCAACGTTCACATGTCACTGTAACAGCGCTCATTAACGACTTCATTTGGGTAGAGGAAATTATCCGCATGGTTGAAGAGCAGGCTTCTTGTGAGCTTTATGGCTTATTAAAACGCCCTGATGAAAAGTTTGTCACAGAACGTGCTTATGACAACCCTAAGTTTGTTGAAGACATGGTGCGTGATGTAGCCGCTGTGCTAAACGATGAACCAAGAATTGTAAAATTTGTGGTCGAATCAGAGAACTTCGAGTCTATTCACAACCACTCTGCTTATGCACTTATCGAAAAAGACAAACGTATTTAATTCGTTTAAATCATAAAAAAGGCAGCTTATAAGCTGCCTTTTTTATTGCCTAGATTTTCTTTGGCGTCATCCAAATAAACAAAACACATCCAATTAAAGCAAATGCTCCCGACAAACCAAAGGTCCAGCTCGACCCAAAGCTTTCCCAGGCATAGCCACTCACCAAACCGCCAAAGGTACCCCCCATTCCATAAGAAACCCCTGTATATAAGCCCTGACCTTTAGACTGATGCTTACCTTTGAAGTATCGATGCGTAAGCGCAACAGCAGATGCATGATAAGAACCGAAAGTCGCCGCATGTAAAATTTGTGCAAATAAAACGATCCACCACCAATCCACAGCCCAACCAATCAAATTAAAACGCACGAAAGCAATAAATAAACTCATTACCAAAATGCGTTTTAAACCAAACAATTTAGTCAGTCTTGGCATCCATAGGAAAATCAAGATTTCACAAATAACCCCTAGCGCCCAAAGCCAACCAACCTGACCTTTGGTATATCCATGATCTACTAAGTAAATAGAATAAAAAGTGTAGTAAACACCATGTGCGGCCGCCATCATAAAACAAGCAGCTAATAAAGCTAACACTTCAGGCTGGCGCATAATCGTCCAGATAGAACTATCGTCCGTGTGATGTGGAATAATTTTAGGCTCAGGAATATTCCTTGAGAAAATTAACACTCCTAACATCATCGCAAATACAAACCACAACATAATGCGAATAGAAAAGTAATCGAGCAAATAACCCAAGCCAATCACGGCCAGAATAAAACCAATAGATCCCCACATACGAATGTGGCCATAACGATCAAACTGATCCCCCAAGTGTCCCAAAGTGACTGTTTCAATCAAAGGAAGCGATGCGCTCCAGAAAAAACTTAGGAGTAACATCACAGCAAACAGCCAAGGGTAACTCTCACCAGCAAACACACCAACATAAGAAACCGTACTAAGAACGGCTAGCCATTGAATGATTTTTACACGATGTCCTAGATGATCTGCCAACCAACCCCATAAACTAGGTGCAAAAATACGTGCCACTTGAAAGAGGGACATCAACACCGCGATTTGAAAGGCAGAGAAAGCCAGTGACTGCAAATATAGAGTCCAATACGGCGTAAAGGCCCCAACAAATGCAAAGTATGCGAAATAAAAAGCAGAAAGGCGCCAATAAGGGAGTTGCATATCAGGCCTATAAAAATGAATTAAATACTGTTAAGACCTGAATTTACATCAGCATTTTGTGCACGATTACGAAGTGCATGATCAATCAACACCAAAGCCAACATCGCTTCAACAATCGGTGTAGCCCGAATCCCAACACATGGATCATGACGGCCAGTAGTTTGCATCAAGACTGGCTGACCATTTTTATCAATAGAATTACGCTCTTGAGGAATGCTTGAAGTTGGCTTAAAAGCAACATTCACATGAATATCTTGACCACTAGAAATACCACCCAAAATACCGCCGGCATGATTAGTCGCAAAGCCATTAGGTGTAAGTTCATCACTATGCACACTACCACGCTGTGCAATAGATTCGAAACCGGCCCCAATCTCGATACCTTTCACCGCATTAATGCCCATCATGGCATAAGCAATTTCTGCATCTAAACGATCAAAGATAGGCTCGCCCCAACCTACTGGCACGCCTTCAGCAATGACAGTAATTTGTGCGCCAACTGAATCACGCTCAGCACGAACATTGTCTAGATAAGCTTCTAGCTCAGGCATCATCGCCATATTTGGCGTGAAGATTTTATTGTCTTGATGCTGTAAATCATCCCAACTGGCGAAAGGAATATTAAGTTCGCCAAGTTGACTCAAATAAGCGCGAATAGTTACACCAAAACGCTGTTTCAACCACTTCTTAGCGATAGCGCCAGCAGCAACGCGAACCGCAGTTTCGCGGGCACTAGAACGGCCACCGCCTCGATAATCGCGAATGCCATATTTTTGTGTGTAAGTGTAATCTGCATGACCTGGACGGAAAGTGTCCATAATTTTGCTGTAGTCTTGACTGCGTTGGTCTGTGTTACGAATCAGCAATCCAATAGGAGCGCCGGTTGTTTTGCCTTCAAACACACCAGAAAGAATCTCCACGCTGTCGGCTTCACTACGTTGTGTTACATGTCGTGACGTACCTGGCTTACGTCTATCCAAATCCACCTGCAAATCTTCAGCAGACAGCTCCAACCCTGGAGGGCACCCATCTACCACGCCGCCAATAGCAGCGCCGTGAGATTCGCCAAATGAAGTCAGCGTAAATAATGTACCAATGGTATTACCAGACATGAAATTCTCTTAATTCGTTTAAATGAATAGGCTTAAGTTTACCATAAGCAATAAATAAGCGTTTAAGCCCTTATTTGGTGCAATTAAGCAAAAGGCAACTTTTTGAAATATCACTAAGAAATTAAATTTTCCGCCAAGTACCCAAGGGCAAATCATCAAGGCAATGCTGGCCTATGGCATATCGAATCAAACGTAAAGTGGGAAAACCAGCCTTAGCAGTCATGCGTCGCACTTGGCGGTTTTTACCTTCAGAAATCTTAATTTCCAACCATGTTGTTGGTATTGCTTTGCGATCCCTAATTGGCGGATTACGAGGCCACAATTGATCAGGTTCTTCGATAATTTTCACTTGCGCAGGCGCGGTCACAAAATCACCCAAATCCACTCCAGTTAAAAGTGGCATCAAATCTGCTTCAGCAGGAGCACCTTCGACTTGCACCCAATAAGTTTTTATTTCTTTGTGCTTAGGATGAGAAAGACGATGTTGTAGTGCGCCGTCATCGGTTAAAATAAGCAATCCTTCGCTATCTGTATCTAGGCGACCTGCCGCATAGACATTTGGAATAGCGATATAGTCAGCCAATGTTTGGTGATTTTCGTGGGCACTAAATTGACACACGACACCATAGGGCTTATTGAACAGAATTAACATAGCACTCAATTTTTTTAAGTTTTAACACATCAGTTTTACTAAATAGGATTTATCAAGCATGTCATCCAAAATCACAGTTCCAAACTTTGGTGAGAAAATCACCGTTAATCCTGACAACACGCTGAATGTTCCAGACCAGCCTATTATCCCATTTATTGAGGGGGATGGTATTGGTATAGACATCACACCTCCAATGCAGAAAGTTGTAGATGCTGCAGTGACAAAAGCTTATGGCGGCAAAAGAAAAATTGCATGGATGGAAGTTTACGCTGGCGAAAAAGCAACAAAAGTTTATGACAAAGACACTTGGCTGCCAGAAGAAACAATGAAAGCAGTGCGTGACTATGTCATTTCAATCAAAGGACCTTTAACAACGCCTGTTGGCGGCGGCATCCGTTCATTAAATGTTACTTTAAGACAAGAGCTCGATTTATACGTTTGCTTACGCCCAATTCAATACTTCACAGGCGTGCCAAGCCCAGTTAAACATCCTGAAAAAACTGACATGGTGATTTTCCGTGAAAATACAGAAGATATTTACGCTGGGATTGAATGGGCGGCAGGTACGCCAGAAGCTGAAAAAGTCATCGCATTTTTAAGTGACATGGGCATGCGTAAAAAAATTCGCTTCCCAGAATCTTCAGCAATTGGCATCAAACCAGTTTCTGTTGACGGTAGCAAACGCTTAATCCGTAAAGCAATTCAATACGCCATCGACAACAATCGCAAGTCTGTCACGATCACCCACAAAGGCAATATCATGAAGTTCACCGAAGGTGGCTTTAGAGATTGGGGGTATGAAATCGCCAAGCAAGAATTTGGCGCAGTAGAGATTGATGGCGGCCCATGGTGCAAGCTTCCTAACGGCATTATTATCAAAGATTGCATCGCCGATGCATTCTTGCAAGAAATTTTGCTGCACCCTAGTGATTACGACGTCGTTGCCGCACTTAATCTGAATGGCGACTACATGTCTGATGCACTTGCAGCACAAGTGGGTGGTATTGGCATTGCACCAGGCGCCAACTTGTCTGACACTGTTGCAATGTTTGAAGCCACACACGGCACAGCGCCTAAAATTGCTGGCAAAGATATCGCTAATCCAAGCTCAATTATTCTTTCAGCTGAAATGATGTTACGTCACCTAGGCTGGACCGAAGCTGCTGATTTAGTGTTAAAAGGCGTAGGAAAAGCCATTAGTGCAAAACGCGTAACGCATGACTTCTCATCTCAAATGGATGGCGCGACTCAAGTAGGCAGTGCACAATTTGGCGATGAAATTATCAGTCAAATGTAAATCTGCTCACTAAGAAATAATGGCTAAAATAAAAACGGCTTTAAGGGTGACCTTAAAGCCGTTTTTATTTAGTTTTAACTGCTTAAGTTTTAAATGCTTACTTCTTACTAGCCAATAGCGCCTTTTCAATTTCAGCAGCAGGATAGGCGCCCAACATACGCTTCCCATCAGCAAAAAATAAAGTTGGCGTACTTGCAACACCAAGCTTTTTAGCTAATCCAGAATTCTTCTCCAATGGCGTATCACAATTATTGATCTTCTTAGGCAATTGGCCATTTAAAACCCAATCATTCCAAGCCTTAGCTTTATCAGCACTACACCAAATCGCTTTGGCTTTATTAGCAGCATCTGGATGCAACTGATCTAAAGGTAATAAAAATGTATAGATTGTCACATCATTAATTGCACTTAGTTCATTTTGTTCCAAGCGCTTACAGAATGGACAATCGGGATCAGAAAACACCGCAACCTTTTTACTTCCGTTGCCTTTCACAACCTTAATTGCCTGATCTAATGGCAAACTAGAAAAATCTATTTTGCTCAAATCAGCCAAACGATCTGAAGTAATGTCTCGCTTGCTTTTGGTGTCGACCATACGACCTTCAGCAATTAAAAAAGTGAATTTCTCATCAGTATAGATAATCTGACCGCCCATATAAACCTCATACAAGCCAGCATGGTTGGTCTTAGTCACACTTTCCACATTCATCTTTGGATATGCAACTTCGATTAATTTTCGCAGTGAGGTTTCATCTGCCCACGCCCCCAAACTAAAGGTTATTAACGCTAGCGCCGATGATAATTTTCTGAACATATGCTTTCCTAAAACCCAATAATTAAATTTAATTCCCTAAATCAGGGCGTGTTTCATCAATTGCTTTTTAAATCCAGGCAACTGATTTGGTAAAGCCAAGCCCAACTCTCTAAGCGTTTTTACCAAAGCTTGCTTACTATCAAACGCTCCATATAACCCATGCGTCAGCCCCTGCATTGCTAGAACATCCGTTTTTCGTGCACGCTCATATCGACGCAGCACGAAACGATCGCCAATGTCGGCCAAAGGATGACGATCAGATAACACATTGAGTAATTCAACCACATCTCTAAAACCTAAATTCACACCCTGCCCAGCCATAGGATGAACTTGATGAGCCGCATCACCAACCAAAACTAGACGATTTGCAATCATTGAACTCGCATTCTGCTTTACTAAGGGGAATGCAGCAGGTGGAGTAATCAATTTCATCGCTCCCAATCTAAAGCCACCAGCTTGAGCAACGGACTGACATAAATCTTCTGAACTTAATTGCATCAAATGTTGAGCATCTTTTGTCGACCAAACCATAGAAATACGATTGCCAGGTAATGGTAACCAAGCCAAGATCCCATCTTCAACGAACCATTGTCGCGCCACATTTTGATGTGGCAATTCAACCTCGAAATTAGCTACAACACCAACATGTTCATATACTTGCTTTTGCACCCCCAGAGCCGCCTGTGAACGCACCCAAGAGTTTCCACCATCAGCTGCAACAATCAACTGAGCAACCAAGGATGACCCATTTGTCATACGGATATCTGCAGATTCAATACCAAAATCAATAGCCGCACACTGCGCATTTAGAATCACATCAACATCTAATGTTTCTAATTCATCCCACAAGGCTTGATGTAAGCAACTATTTTCTAGAATCACACCAAGGTTTTCCACATGAGCCTCTGACGCATCAAAACTCAAAGGCAATGAGTTAGCATCAGCCCAAACATGCATTCCATCAATAGACGTTACTCGCGCTTGATTAATATGTTTCCAAGCACCTATTTGGCCGAGCCAATCAACATTGCCTGGACTAATTGCATAAATACGACTATCCCAAACTGCTGGGTCAGTACTTGAAGATGCAGGCGCTTTTATATCAAGAAGCGCTACTCTAAGTCCTTGCTTAGCGAGGCCAAGCGCAGCCGACGCGCCAACCAAAGCTGCTCCAATCACGACAACATCATAATGTTTAGATTGCAAAGCCATCAGCCGCGACTTCCGAAACTCATTTTATTGACAACACGAGATTTGATTGGACCCAACAAATCAAACAAACCTAAACCCAAGCCTCGCATGCTGGAGATGCCAGCAACATCGTTTGAAAACAAATTAACTAAAAAATCAGTAAACATTAAACCGCGCTTAGTATCATTCTTGCGACCTTTTTGATAGGCCTCGAGCATGGACACTTCGCCCCAATCAGCAGGCTTAGTCTCAGCAATCGTGTTCGCTAGCTCATAAGCATCGCGCAAACCTACATTAAAACCTTGCCCTGCAACGGGATGCATAGTCTGAGCAGCATTGCCTATCACCACCAAATGCGGCGCTGTTACAGGGTTTAAATAAGAAAGTTTTAATGGAAAAGTAAGCCGCTTCTCTACGCTCATAAACCTTCCAACACGATCACCAAAATGCTCATGAAGACGACTTAAAAACGTCGCGTCATCTAACTGCATGATTTCAGCGACTTGCGCTTGATTGCCTGTCCATACCAATGAAAAATCACGTTCGCCATTTGGCAATAGTGCTACCGGCCCCATCGGGGTAAAGCGCTCATAAGCAACATTGTCATGTGGTAATTCACATTGCACTTTACTCACCAGCGCATCATGTCCATAAACTTTAGTTTCACGGCTCATTCCAGGGATATCGCCAAGACTACGGCCTCCGTCAGCCAAGACCAATATCTTGCCTGCCAACTCTTGAACCTGAGATTGATGGTTAAAAGTGACGGATGCATTTTCTAATGCGGGCTCAATATGGGTAGCTTCAGCCTCGTAAATAATCTTAACCCCAGAAAATTCAGCAAGTTTCTCATCTAAAGCTTGAGTGAGCGCACCATAAGACAATACGTAACCTAATGCGAGCAATTCGTGATCTTGTGCTTTTAAGAGACTGCGACCCATGCTGCCACGCTGAGAAATATGAATTGTATTAATTGCAGTAGCTTTAGTTGCTAGCTTTTGCCATACCCCCAACCGCTCTAATATTCGACGACTGCCATAAGAAAGCGCCAAAGCCCGTTGATCTTGATAAGCCGCACCTTTGGCGCGAGCCTCTAAAATCGTGACCGGAACACCTTTTGTCTGCAAAGTTAAAGCCAAGGTCGCTCCAACTGGACCGCCCCCAATAACAATCACTGATTCCGTCAAAACCGAGCTCATCGCTTCATTAAACTTTCAATATCATCCACTGACTTCAAGGCCGCTGAAGTCAACACTTCGCAATCTGCAGACGTTACCAAGACGTCATCCTCAATACGAATGCCTATATTCCAAAAATGCTCTGGGACATTATCAGCAGGACGCACATAACAACCCGGCTCTACAGTCAATGTCATTCCTGGCTCTAGCTTCCGCCACTCTCCAACCTGATCTTTATACTCTCCAGCGTCGTGCACATCCAAGCCTAGCCAATGTCCTGTACGGTGCATGTAAAACTGGCGATAGCTACCTTTTTCTAGAACTTCATCATGACTGCCTTTACACAAACCCAAATCAATAAAGCCACGAACCAACACATCTAAAGCAGCTTCATGAGGTTCATTCCAGTGGTTATTAGGGGCAACTTTACTAATTGCAGCCGCTTGCGAAGCCAAGACCAACTCATAGAGATCTTTTTGAGGCGCACTGAATTTGCCGTTCACAGGAAAAGTACGTGTAATGTCAGAAGCATAACCATCTAGCTCACAGCCAGCATCAATCAACAGCAAGTCACCGTCACGCAATTTTGCGTTATTGGCGTTATAGTGCAGGGTGCAAGCGCTAGCACCGCCAGCAACAATACTGGTATAAGCTGGAGCTTGGGCACCATGACGATAAAACTCATGTAGAAATTCGGCTTCAATTTCATACTCCATCATCTCTGGGCGGGTAAATTGCATCGCTCGCTGATGTGCAGCAGCAGCAATATTTGCTGAGCGTCGCATCACCGCCAATTCAGAATCTGACTTATACAAACGCATTTCATCTAATAACTTACGCACATCTGTGATGCTATCTGGTGCACCAATGCCAGTTCTTGCTTGAGTACGCAGCTGATTAATCCAACCCGTCACACGAGCATCCCACGCAGCGTCAGCGCCTAAGCTATAAAAAAGTTTAGATTGATTAGCAAGCAATTGAGGAGCAAGCTCATCCAGCTGACTCATTGAATATGCCTCATCAATACCAAATTCAATGACTGCGCCAGCCGGGCCATAACGGAAACCATCCCAAATTTCACGCTCCATGTCCTTATCTCTACAAAACAAAATCGTTTTAGCTTGTGGGCCAGCAATTAGAAATAGGACTGACTCAGGCTCTTTAAAGCCCGAAAGATAATAAAAATAACTATCAAATCGAAATGGATAGTGACTATCTCGATTACGAATGAGCTCAGGTGAAGTAGGTACGATGGCAACGCCCTCGACCATTTCAGCCATCAACTGATAACGACGCTTACTGAATTCATTAATATTGATTGTCATATTCGAAAAAAATTGTTTTATATGATTGAGAGAGTCTTATAACTTAAGAAAGTTGCTTATCTAAAGCATTCAATCGTTCTGGCGTACCAATGTCATGCCATAAACCTTGATAATGCTCACCCGCTGCTAAGCCTTTATTCATAGCTTCTTTGAGAAGAGGCGCTAATTTAGCGGCCTCACCAGTCTTCACACTCACAAATAAATGTGGATGATAAACACCAATACCAGAGAATGTGAGTTTAGAAACTCCATCAGAAATCAGCCGATCTCCAATTAAAGCAAAATCTCCCTGAGGATGCTGTGGCGGATTATCAACCATGACTAAATGTGCTAAATCATGAGAATTTAGAATAAGATGCGCAAAATCAATCTCAGTGAAAACATCACCATTCACTACTAAAAATGGATCTAGCCCTAACAATGGCAAAGCATTAGCAATGCCTCCAGCGGTCTCTAAAGCGCTAGCTTCTGGGCTATATTGAATGCTAACACCCCATGCACTGCCATCCTTCAACATAGACTCAATTTGACTGCCAAGATGTGCATGATTAATCACAATTTCTTTAAATCCAGCCTTCGCCAAACGTTCAATATGCCAAACAATTAGCGGCTTACCTCCGACCAGCAATAAAGGCTTAGGCGTATGGTCGGTCAATGGACGCATACGCTCTCCTCGACCAGCCGCAAGTATCATGGCTTTCATTAAAATGTGTATCCCGCTTTCAATTCAACCCCAGCGAGCTGATCTAATAAACGCAGCATAGGCTTAAGCTCAATATAACGATCACACACTCGACGTAAATAATCCATAACCAATGGCATATCTTTGAGATACCCATCTTTACCATCACGGTGATAAAGTCGGGCAAAGATACCTAAAACTTTGATATGTCGCTGAGCACCCATCCATTCAAAATCACGATAAAAATCAGCAACATCATCAGGAACTGGCAACCCCGCTTTTTTAGCAGACTGCCAATAACGTACCGCCCAATCCAAAATCTGATCTTCGTCCCAACCAATATAAGCATCTTTAAGCAAAGACACCAAATCATAGGTAATTGGTCCATAAACAGCATCTTGAAAATCCAACACTCCGAGATCATGAGACCCTGACTGCACCATCAAATTACGGGAATGATAATCACGATGCACATACACTTTAGATTGAGCAAGAATGTTTTGATTAAGCAAAGTAAAGGTTTTGTTCAGAACAGCCTGCTGCTGTTCAGTTAAGGTCATATTTAAATGTTTAGCAACGTACCAATCTGGGAAAAGCTGCATTTCACGTGTTAATAGCGCCTCATCATAAGAAGGCAAAACATTAGGCTGACTGGCTAACTGCATTTTAATTAACGCCTGACTTGCATCACGATAAAGGTCGGCCGCTACAGCCATTCCATTAGGCGTCTGTAGTGCACTTAAAAACGTTGTGTCACCCAAATCCGAAAGTAGCAAAAATCCATTTTCAATATCCTTAGCAACAATTTTAGGAACATTCAAACCAGCTTTTAAAAACAAGTCAGCCACTTTAACAAATGGGGTGCAATCTTCCTGCGGCGGGGGCGCATCCATGGCAATGTAGGTTTCATCAGCCAGACTTACTCTAAAATAACGTCTAAAACTAGCATCTGCAGAAGCAGGCGCAATCTTATAGTCTTTATCTGCAAGAACTGTTTCCAGCCAGTTATTCAATTGCTGTAATCGTATCAATTTACACATCCATCAGTAATTTATCTCAAGTCAAAATAGACTTAAAAAATGTTGTTAATTGCAAGCTAAAAAAGCTTGCTTTTTTGGTAAATAAAACCAAGAAAACTATCAATTTTTAGGGACTTTTCATATATCATATGACAATTATTTAAAGCTCCTTTTGGTGCGATTTTATCACCCATATAAGAATCTCGCGCTGAGACTTTTAGTGCGAAGACAAACTAATTTGAAAATTCGTTTTTTAACACTGGTTGTAACACTGCTTTTTACTTACCTGCATATTGCACATGCAGAGGAAGTAAGCGCTGTAGCACCTGAAACAAACGATCAACCCGCATCCATTCAGAAGCAAAGCAGCCTGCAATTTGAGCAGACCCTGAAGAACGCACCCAACGTAAAAACAGATGCGTTAACGCCGCAAAAATATGATTTACGGATCAAATTACGCATGAGCCGTAGCATTCATAATTTTGATGCCCTAAACAAAGTCTTAGAACAAGCGTCATCATCGCCGAAACTCACCGAAGCACAAATTGCCGAAAAACAAACGCTGCTAATCAAACAGAGTGACGAAGCCGACCAAGCAACACAAGCTTCTGGTGGAATTGTGATTGAGGGTGATCGTATGATTAACTACTTAGGCCGGTCCATGGCCAGCCTAGGCAATGCATCACTCAAAAAAGAAAAGCAAACGATACTAGGTGACCGTATTGAGTTCGACACCCTAAACCGCATGATGCATGCTTCAGGAAATGTATCAATTGAAACCCCAGACAGCATTGCAAAAGGACCTGAACTTCATCTGAACATTGATGACTCTGTGGGCAATATGCGAAATGCATCATTCACATTGTTCCAGCCTTTAAATATCAAACCGATTACTACTCTTGGCTCAGGCAACCAAGCACCAACAAGCGGATACGACACACCCATAGACCCTTTAGTAGCGATGGTAGAAAAAGAAAAGTCTTCAGCGCTTGGCAAAAGAAATGCAATGGGAGAAGCAAAAAAACCAACATCTCGTGGTGATGCAGGCATGATATTTTTCGAAGGGGAAGGCAAAAAACGTCTTAGCAAAGCCCGCTTCACATCTTGCGAGGCGGGAAGTGATGACTGGTATATGAAAGCAGAACAAATTAAACTGGATGATGACTCAAAATCAGCTACTGCAACCAACGGAAGAATCGAGTTCAAAGGCGTTCCAATTTTATACTCACCAAAAATGAGTTTTCCTTATGGCAACCAAAGAAAATCTGGCTTTCTAAGTCCAATTTGGGGACAAACAACAAAAAGTGGTTTTGAGTTATTTACTCCTTACTACATCAACATTGCACCGAACATGGATGCAACCGTTGCAACAAGGCTTTTAAGCAAGCGTGGCATTCAACTGGAAGGCGAATTTCGTTATTTGGATGAAAACTACTCAGGCCTAGACCTAGTTCAATATCTTCCCTCTGATAGCCTAACCAATCAAGATCGCTATTTTGTTTCACTCAAACACCAACATAATTTTGGAAGTGGCTGGACTGGCGGATACATGCTTGAGAAAGTTTCTGATGATCAATATTTTTCAGAAATAGGTCTAGGCAAGGGACTTGGTACCGGTGGGGGTGTTGTACGTACCAGCCGGGTTAACTTACCTCAACAATTCAACATTAACTACAGTGATGATGTATGGCAGTTCAGCACACTAGTACAAAAATATCAAACACTAGAAAACCCTGATTATCCAATTGTCAGACCTTACCAAAGATTGCCGCAAATTACGTTGAACGGCACAAAAGACTGGGATATGTTGACTGGGAAAATACAAAATCAACTTGTGCGATTTGACTTGGATTCAGACATAGCATCAAATAAAGATAGAGCAACAGGCACTCGGTTTAGCACTTACCCTAGCATTAGCATGCCAGTAACAACTTCTTACGGTTTTATCACACCTAAAATCGGCCTTAATTACGCTAGCTACAATCTAAACAATACAGGGGGCTTCGATTCCAATGCCAACCGTTCAATACCAACATTTAGCTTAGATAGCGGCCTCTTCTTTGAACGTGAAACTAGAATTGTCAGCCGCCACTACACTCAAACATTAGAACCACGACTCTATTATGTCTACATTCCATACAGAGACCAGTCCCAGACACCAGTTTTTGATACCGGCTTATCAGATCTCAATATGGGCACTTTATTTACTGAAAATCAATTCAGTGGTGGGGATAGAGTTAATAACGCTAACCAAGTCAGCTTCGCGCTAAGTTCAAGAATGATTGATGCAGCATCCGGCCAACAGCGCCTAGCTGTTTCTGTTGGTCAACGCTTTTACTTTGAAGATCAAAAAGTGGCTTTAGCTAACGAATCATTAAGAACTGGGGTACGCTCAGATATCATTACTTCTGCAACAGCAAGACTAACTAATAAATGGGATATTGATGCTGCATGGCAATACAATACTTATACCAGCTCAACTTATAGAGCAAACATTGGAGCACGCTACAAACCAGAACCTGGGAAAACACTTAATTTAACTTATCGCTACCGAGATAATATTGACCCAGCACTGAAAATTGAACAAATTAACGTCTCAACCCAATGGCCACTTGGCAAAGGCTGGTATGGCTTAGGACGATGGAACTATTCATTGAAAGATAATAAACCAATTGAAGGCCTTGCAGGTCTAGAGTATGACGCAGGTTGCTGGCAATCAAGGTTTGTCATTCAACAAATCACCACGGCGACAGCGCAGTCAAACTATGGTTTTTTCTACCAACTCGAATTAGGCGGCATGGCATCAGTTGGCGCCAATCCGTTTAGATTACTAACCCGCAGCATCCCAGGGTATATGAGCTCATCGCAACTCCCTGACGATAACCGACAAGACTATAATGAATAAATTAAAACCACTCATCATTACATTTCAATTAATTGCTACAGTCTGCATTGCGCTTGGATTTAACCAAGCATTATTTGCTGACGAATCAAGCAAAACTGAATCGACAAAAAAAGCTGAAATTCTAAAAATGGATAGAATCATCGCAATCGTCGACCAAGTTGTAATTACCGAGAAAGAACTAGTAGACCGAATCAAAACAGTAACTGCGCAATTTGAGAAACAGAGCATGGAGTTACCACCTCAGGCTATTCTAGAAAAACAAGTACTAGAACGCATGATTACAGACCGACTGCAATTACAATATGCTGCTCAAACAGGTTTGCGCGTTGATGACAACCAAGTTGATAAGACTATCGAACGTATCGCTGCTCAAAATAAATTAGACCTACCCGCATTCAAAAAAGCATTATCAGATGACGGTATTTCTTTCAGAAAATTCAGAGAAGATATCCGTAATGAAATCTTACTAGCTCGATTAAGAGAGCGTGAAGTGGAAAATCGGATTAACGTGACTGAATCTGAAATAGACAACTTCCTCACTACGCAAGCAGCAAGACAAGATTCCGATGAATATGAAATCTCACATATTCTTATTCGAGCCCCTGAAGACACTTCACCAGAGGATCTTAAAAAATTACGTGCAAAAGCTGAAGATACATTCGCACAATTAAAATCAGGCAAAGACTTTGCGCAGGTTTCAGCCTCTAATTCAGACGCTCCTAATGCACTTGAAGGCGGCCCACTAGGCTGGAAAACTTCAACACAACTTCCATCACTATTTTTAGAAGCTGTTAAAACTCTACAGCCAGGCGACTTAACGCCAATATTACGCAGCCCCAATGGCTTCCACATTATCAAAGTAACCAACCGCCGCGGTGGTACTTCGCCGTTAGTCATTGGCCAAACTCATGTTCGCCACATCCTGATTAAATTAAGCGAAGTGGTTTCAGAGAAAGATGCACGCCATCGCATGGATGATTTAAAAGAACGTTTGGACAATGGTGAGAAGTTTGAAGATCTTGCCAAACAATACTCAGAAGATGGTTCTGCAAGCAATGGTGGCGATTTGGGCTGGGTAAATCCTGGAGATACAGTACCAGAGTTTGAGAAGACCATGACAGCTCTGGCACCAGGTGAAATTAGCGCAATCATCAAAACGCCATTCGGCTTCCATATTATGCAAGTAGTAGAACGTCGTTCACAAGATATGTCTAAAGAAGCCGCAAGACTGAAAGCACGTCAGGAGATCCGTGCAAGAAAGTCAGATGAAGCTTTTCAAGACTGGGTTCGTGAACTTCGCGACCGTGCTTTTGTAGAGTTAAGACTCGAAGATAAGTTCTAATCTAATATCATTAAAACTATCGTGAGCAATCATATTCCACGTATAGCCATTACATCAGGCGAACCAGCGGGCATAGGCTTAGACTTATGTGTTTTGCTAGCTTATCAAGCAATTGCTGCGGAGATCATCATCATTGCTGATCCAACTGCATTAGCTGCGCGCGCTGAGCAATTAGGTCTCGCGATTAAAACCAATTCCATCGAAAAAAACAAAGCAGCGCAGGCCCATGCAGGGGATGGCAGCATCACACTCATTCCAATCAAAACCGCACAAGAGGTAATTGCAGGACAACTCAATCCCAGCAATGGTACCTATGTTATTGAGATGCTTTCAACTGCAATGAATGGATGCCTATCGGGCATATTTGATGCGATGGTCACGGCTCCAGTTCATAAAGGCATTATTAATCAAGCAGGAATGGCTTTTACTGGCCACACAGAGTTTCTGGCCGAGCAAAGCAACACCTCGCAAGTTGTGATGATGTTAGTAGGCGGAGGAATGCGCGTAGCATTAGCGACAACGCATTTACCACTTACAAAGGTCAGCGCTGCAATTACAAAAGAAACGCTGACCGAAACGATTCGAATCATGCATACAGATTTGGTCAATAAATTTGGAATACAACACCCACGCATCATGGTTGCCGGACTAAATCCTCACGCAGGAGAAGGTGGTTACTTAGGCGATGAGGAAATCAAAACCATCACGCCAGTACTAGAACAACTGCGAAATGAAGGCTTAGATTTAATCGGCCCCCTACCAGCAGATACTATGTTTTCTGAAAAGAATATTGCACAAACAGATGCCTTTTTAGCGATGTATCACGACCAAGGCCTAGCCGTGCTCAAACATGCAAGCTTTGGTGAAGGCGTCAATGTGACATTAGGCCTTCCATTCATTCGCACTTCTGTTGATCATGGCACAGCCATCGATTTGGCCGGTACCGGTAACATTGAAATTGGCAGCTTACTTGCAGCGATTCAGCTGGCTATTGATTTAGCCAACACTAAAAATACACGTCAAAGTCCTTCATGAAACACATTGCAAAAAAACGCTTCGGCCAAAACTTTCTTACAGACCAAGGCGTCATTTATAGCTTAGTTGAAGCCATATCACCAAAAGCTGATGACTTAATGATTGAAATTGGCCCAGGCCTTGGCGCGCTGACACAACCTTTATTAAAGCAGTTAAACCATTTACATGTTGTAGAAATTGATCGTGACATTATTAGCTGGATGGAAAGCTTTTATCCAAAGGATAAAATCACCATTCACAATTCAGATGCACTCAAATTTAACTTTTCAGAATTAGCTAAATTGAGTCCAGCTAACAAAATTCGAGTAACGGGCAATTTGCCCTACAACATCTCTACCCCTATTTTGTTTCACTTACTAAGCAATATCGACAACATCATCGATATGCACTTTATGCTACAAAAAGAAGTCGTAGAGCGCATGGTAGCAGCGCCTTCAACATCAGAATATGGGCGTCTATCAGTGATGCTGCAATACAAACTTAAAATGGATTACCTTATTACGGTTCCGCCAGAGGCATTTGACCCCGCACCAAAAGTCGAATCGGCATTCGTGCGTTGTGTCCCGCATGCAGCCTTACCGTACCCGGCAAAAGATGAAGCCTTATTTGCAAAAATTGTGACTGCCGCTTTTGGCCAACGCAGAAAAACATTACGCAACACACTCAAAGCTTACTTAGATGATGCTGGCTTTAATGAACTGGGGATTGATTCACAATTACGTGCAGAAAATTTATCCGGCGCGCAATTTGTGTCCATCGCAAACTTTTTAGCCTGATATAATTTCAACCCTTAAAAATCAACATTCAATTTCCTCAGGAGATTCACATGCGTTTAATTCTGCTGGGCGCACCTGGCGCTGGCAAGGGCACTCAAGCCACTTTCATCAAAGAGAAATTCAACATTCCACAGATCTCAACGGGCGATATGTTACGCGCTGCTGTCAAAGCAGGCACACAGTTGGGTTTGGAAGCTAAAAGCTATATGGATAGCGGTGGTTTAGTGCCGGATGAAGTGATTATCGGCTTAGTGTCGGAACGTATCAAAGAAGCAGACTGCGCTAACGGCTTCTTATTTGATGGCTTTCCACGGACTATCCCACAAGCGGAAGCAATGAAAAAAGCAGGCGTTGGTATTGATTATGTTGTAGAAATTGACGTACCTGACGAAGCAATTGTTGAGCGTATGAGCGGTCGTCGTTCACATCCAGCAAGCGGTCGCACTTATCACGTTAAATTCAACCCTCCTAAAGTGGCAGGCAAAGATGATGTCACTGGCGAAGACCTTGTTCAACGCGATGATGATCGTGAAGAAACCGTCCTAAAACGCCTTGAGGTTTATCACAGCCAAACAAAACCATTGGTTAAGTATTACGTTGATTGGGCAAACAGTGGTTTAGATGGCGCGCCAAAACACGTATTTGTAGCAGGTCTTGGTGAAATGAACACTATTCGCGATCAAATTTTTGACGCATTAAAGTAACAATTTTATGCAATAAAGCTCGCTTAGCTTTTGACAATACTGCGTCAAAATCATAGAATGGCGGGCTTGCTGAAAAGCGAGTTAACAGGATGGTGATGTAGCTCAGCTGGTTAGAGCGATGGATTCATAATCCATAGGTCGAGGGTTCGAGTCCCCCCATCACCACCACAAAATACTAAAGCCCGTGAAAACGGGCTTTTTTGTTTCCAACGATCGATATATTTGTTGTAAAAGCACAACAAATGTCTCTTATTCACCCAGTGTTTGATTTACATCAAATGCATTCTAAAGTGATCACCATAAAATCAACCCATCGAATTTAGTAACTTTCTGATTTTTTAGTGGAGATTGATGTAATGAAAAAAACCATATTAGCAGTCGCGCTTGCAGCAGCTCTCGCCCCTTCTTTCGCAGTGGCAGAAAAAGGTGACATCGTTGTTCGTTTACGTGCAACTCAAGTTTCACCAGATACAGATAGTAGCCTAGGCAAGTATGTTCCTTCTTTAGGTGCTGGCGCTAACTTAAAAGTTGATGACAATACCATTCCAGAGATTGACTTCTCTTACTACCTTACTAAAAATATTGCTGCAGAGTTAATTCTAGCGGTTGGCACTCGTCATACAGTGACAGCTCATACTTCAGCAGGAAATTTTGATTTAGGTAAAGTCAACTTACTTCCTCCAACGCTATTAGCACAATGGCATTTCAATCCAGATCAAACATTTGATCCTTATGTTGGTGCTGGCGTTTCATATATTAGAGCAATGGATAACGGCCTTACATACCCAGATGGCTCGCCAATTAGAATTGACAGAAACTCATGGGGTCCTGCTTTACAAGCTGGCTTGGATTGGAACCTTCAAGATCGTTGGTTACTTAACGTAGATGTTAAAAAAATCTGGTTTGATACTGACGTAAAAATGAATGGCACTAAAATCGACAAGCTAGATATCGACCCATGGGTCGTATCAGTAGGTTTTGGCAAGAAGTTCTAATTTGATTTAATTCTCCAATGGTGTAGTTCCACATTTGCCTCTGCCTAAAAACAGAGGCACTTTTTTGCTTAAATTTTACTTATAAAGAACAATAAAAAGCCGAGCAATGCTCGGCTCTTTACATTTGAAAATTTGACTAAATAATCTTAGAGAATCTGGCGCGATTTTTATCTGTTTGCAAATAACGATCAAACAACATCGCAACAGCACGTACAAAAAACCAACCTCGGCTGGTCACTTGGATACCGCTATCGTCAAGGATCACCATACCTTCAGCCTCCAAAGGCTTAAGCAGCTCAATCTCATCTGCAAAATATTCTTTAAAGTCGATCATATAAGCCAATTCAATTGACTCGTATTGCAGATGCCCCTGACACATCAGAGCCATAATCACAGCACGACGAATAAGATCGTCTCGACTCAAGGCCAATCCACGAACAATCGGCATTCTGCCTTGATTGATATCATCATAGTATTCTTCTAATGTTTTAGCATTTTGGCTATAAGTACTTCCCACACGACCAATTGCAGAAACCCCTAAAGCGATTAAATCGCAATCAGGCTGCGTGCTATAACCTTGGAAATTTCGATGCAAACGCCCTTGGCGTTTAGCAACGGCTAATGGGTCGGTTGGCAAAGCAAAATGATCCATACCGATATAAACATATCCAGCACTCACAAATTTTGCAATGGCACTAGAAAGCATATCTATTTTTTCTGCTGCTGCAGGCAAATCATCACTATGAATACGACGCTGCGGCTTAAAGCGCTCGGGCAAATGCGCATATGCATAAAGCGCAATACGATCAGGTTTTAATTCTGTGATTTGCTGCAAGGTGCGTGCGAATGATGTTGGTGTTTGCTTAGGCAAGCCATAAATTAAATCCACGTTCACTGAATCAAACTCAAGCCTTCTTGCAGCATCAACCAAATCAAAGACTTGCTCGGCAGGTTGCACACGATGCACGGCTTTTTGAACGTCCTCATCAAAATCTTGCACCCCAAAACTAAGTCGATTGAAACCAATAGCCGCGAGATGTGCCAAACGCTTCTCATCAACCGTGCGGGGATCAACTTCAATAGAATACTCACCACCTGGCGCAAAAACAAAATTGCGCTTCAGCATAGTCATTAATTCAGCCAACTCTTCATCATTAAAAAATGTAGGTGAGCCGCCGCCAAAATGAAGCTGACTGATCGTTTGTCCCGTACCCAAATGTGCGATATGCAAATCCACTTCTCGACGTAAATATTCTAAATATTCACGCGCACGCTCATGACGCTTAGTCACTATTTTGTTACAAGCGCAGTAAAAACAAAGTGAATCACAGAATGGAATATGGACGTAAATTGATAGCGGCAAAGCCATCCCGCCAATACGCCTCTGCTCTAAAGCCTGCTGATAATCTTGAACTGTAAATGCATCGACAAAACGATCAGCGGTTGGGTATGAAGTATAACGTGGGCCAGGCACATCAAATTTTTGTAACAATGCAGGCGTCAATTCGGCCACATCACTCATTGTTGTATTTAAACTTGCTGCTGTCATCTACTCACCCTCGATTGTAATCCACCATTTATCTAGGATGATACTTTGCATGCTTTCTTTGAATTTGGCTTTGATGTAAGTCAAAGACCTGTTTATGACCACAATGCCTATAGCATCTGAATTTTCATTTATTTTAAAAATGTCATATTTATCCCCTACCCGTCTAAGGCCTAAAGCGGTATGCTTAGAGGGTAACTTTCAAACCTAAAAATCAATGACACCAGATACATTTAAAGTTGCTTGTTCAAATTGTAATTTACGTGAACTATGCATGCCGGTTGGATTTGACAATCAAGATATGAAGAAGCTTGATGAAGTCGTTGCAAAACGTCATCAAGTTAAACAAGGCCAAATGCTTTTTGCCAATGGGGACGAGTTCACATCACTCTATGCAATCCGCACAGGTTTTTTCAAAACCTGCATTTCTAACGAAGATGGCCGAGAACAAGTAACCGGCTTCCAAATGGCAGGTGAAATTATTGGCCTTGACGGCATTGTCAGTGATCGCCATAGCTGTAATGCAGTAGCGCTAGAAGATGCTGAAGTCTGCGTCATGCCATTTGCAAATGTAGAAGAATTATCACGTGAATTCCCTGTATTGCAGCGCCACGTTCATAAAATTATGAGCCGTGAGATTGTCCGCGAAAATGGCATGATGATGATGTTAGGCAATATGCGCGCGGAAGAAAGATTAGCAGCATTTTTACTTAACTTAGTCCAACGTCTACATGCTCGCGGGTTCTCACAATCAGAACTAGTGCTGAGAATGACTCGCGAAGAAATTGGTAGTTATCTAGGCCTAAAACTCGAAACCATTAGCCGTACTTTTTCTAAGTTCAGCGAAGATGGAGTCATTGAGGTAAAACAACGTTACGTCAAAATACTTAATCCCGATGCTTTGAAAAAAATATTCAATCCTCAACCTTGTCACAGCAAGCTTTAAGCGCACTCATGACAACTCAAGACTTCCTAACACCAGAAGATCATAACCGGGATGTGAGTGGTTTAACTTACATATACCCTGTTGTCTCTCGCAGAGCTGGTGGCGTCTCAATTGGCATCAATCTAAACGTTAACAACGCTTGTAATTGGCGATGTGTATATTGCCAAGTACCCAATCTAAAACGTGGGACACCAGACAAGATTGATTTAGCATTGCTAGAAAAAGAGTTTCGTGGTTTTCTAAATCAATTACTCCACGGTGACTTTATGGAACGTTATGTCGCCGAGGGAGATCGTCATTTAAAAGACATCGCATTTTCAGGAAATGGCGAACCCACCAGCGCAAAAGAATTCCCACAAGTAATCACGCTTGTCGAAAAAGTCTTGAATGATTTCAAATTACTCGATGATGAACATCCGATCATCAAAGACCAACCAATTAAAGTGCGCCTGATTACCAACGGCAGCTTAATGGACAAAGATGGTGTACTAAATAGTGTGCGGCATTTAGCAAAAGTGCATGGTGAAGTTTGGTTCAAAGTTGATGGGGGTGCACCTGAAGATGTTGCTCGGGTAAATGACGTCAACATTAACATTGCCAGTGTTATTAAACGCTTAAAAGCTTGTGCCGCGGCCTGCCCTACTTTTGTCCAAACCTGCATGTTTGGCTTGGATGGAAAGCCGCCAAGCGAATCACACATATCAGCTTATATTAAATTACTCGCAGAAGTGAAAAGTGATATTAAAGGCGTTCATTTATATGGACTCGCACGGCCGTCTTATCAAGAGGAAGCACCTCGCTTATCTAGATTGTCTGCAGAATCGTTAGAAAAGATTGCAGCTAAAATTAGATCTTTAGGGCTACCGGTTTTCGTGAGCCCTTAAGCAATCAAATAAGTAATAAAAAAGCCCAGAAATTCTGGGCTTTTTTGTTTAACTCAAAGCTTAAAATCTAAACTGATTAAATTTCAAGCTGAGGACGACCTGCCTCAGGCCAATCCAAGTGGTAGAACTGACCGCGCGGTTGATCAACACGCTCATAAGTATGTGCACCAAAATAATCGCGTTGCGCTTGCAACAAGTTTGCTGGCAACACTGCACTACGGTAACCATCATAATATGACAAAGCAGCACAGAAGCCTTGCGCTGGAATACCATTGGTCACTGCCAAAGCAATCACTTTACGCCAGCCAGCTTGACCATCGTTCATCGCTTGCGTGAAATATGGATCCAACATCAAGTTCTTCAAACGTGAATCAAGCGCATAAGCATCCGTGATTTTTTGCAAGAAACGAGCACGGATGATACAACCGCCGCGCCAAATTTGAGCAATCTCACCAAAGTTAAGCTTCCAGTTGTAAGCCACTTGCGCTTTGTCGATCAATTGGAAACCTTGAGCATAAGCACAAATTTTTGAGCAATAAAGTGCATTCTTAATTGCCTCAATAATTTCTTTCTTATCAGACTCAGTTTTAACTACTGGTCCTTTAAGAATCTTACTTGCTTCAACACGCTCTTCTTTTAAGCTTGAAAGTGCACGTGCATAAACTGCAGCGGCAATCGCATTCGCTGGAGCGCCCAATTCAAGTGCATTCGCAGCCGTCCATTGACCAGTTCCTTTTTGACCTGCGGCATCCATCACCATATCAACGAGATAACCTTTACCCATTGGATCTTTTTGTTGAAGAATATCGCCAGTAATTTCAATCAAGAAGCTTGATAGTTCACCTTTATTCCACTCTTCAAAAATCTTACCGATCTCGCCAGCTTCCATGCCAAGCAAGTTTTTCATCAACCAGTAAGCTTCGCAAATCAATTGCATATCGATATATTCAATACCGTTATGCACCATCTTCACGTAATGACCAGCGCCATCTGGGCCGATATATTCAGCGCAAGCAAAGCCACCTTCTACTGGCTTGCCTGGTTTGCCGCCTTCTAAAGGCACGCCAGTTTTTGGGTCTACTTTAGCTGCGATATCACGCCAGATTGGCTCTAAGCTCGCCCATGCTTTACGCGTGCCAGAAGGCATCAAGCTTGGACCGAAACGCGCACCAGTTTCACCACCAGAAACGCCAGAGCCAATAAAATCAATGCCCTTGGCTGCTAATTCTTTTTCACGACGAATAGTGTCTGTCCATAACGCATTACCGCCATCAATAATGATGTCACCTTGCTCTAAGAAAGGGAGTAATGCATTAATCGTCACATCGGTAGCGCTACCTGCTTTAACCAATAAAATAATTTTACGAGGACGTTTAATACTTAGAACAAAAGAAGCTAAATCTGCATGACCAACCACATTCTCGTGAGATGGCTCATTCTTCTTACATTCTTCAATGAAATTCACCATTTTCTTTGGGTCACGGTTAT
>JAHEEA010000007.1 GCA_024640945.1 Candidatus Methylopumilus sp. | reverse complement strand
ACTCAGGCGCATCTGCAGAACTCGCAGGCGTGACTTTGAGCAGTTCAACCAGCGCAGCAACTTGCTCTGCGTTCAATGGTAATGGCGGTAAGCCTAAACCAGAACGCTCAGATATGTGGGTATGGTATGTGTTCTGCATTTGAGGATATCAATCTATAAAGTCTTAAATTAGGATGAATTATACAGGCCGCTGACACGCCTTCCAATGTCAGCATTGACTGCACTCGTCATCGCACTTGCATGACAATAGCCATGCAATGAACGTGCCTAAATTGAATCAGATGATTTAATAGAGAGATTTTGAGAAAGACGAACCACAACTTCTATTGCCAGCAGCGGCTTCCATTGCGTCGAAAAGCTTCTGCTCATAACCTTTGCCATGCTTAGACTCGATAAATACACGCATCTCATGCACCGTAACGATGCCATCATGATCGGTATCCATCGCTTTGATATTGTCCGCCACACTGACATAAGGCTCTGTCACCTCAGGAAGAAACTGAGCTTGTGTCGAATAACCAGCAACTTCATGCGCCATCAGCGATGAAGAGTAGCCAACTGTTATCAACAAGATTAAATTTTTAAGTAATTTATTCATAGCGGTATCTGCTGAATGTATTCCTTGGTCAGCAAAAAGTCCATTTAGTTTTGATTTGTTGAATAATTTTCATGATCTCGATTTTTGAGTACGCCTGATTAGGGTAAAATTACACTTTAGCAAATCAGTATGAATTTAAAGGTTGTCTCTATGGAACTCACTTCTCTCAATGCGCTATCACCTCTAGATGGTCGCTACCAATCAAAAGTTGACCTACTACGTGCTTGCTTTAGCGAATATGCACTGATTAAAAACCGTGCTTTGGTTGAAGTGGAGTGGCTAAAAGCACTCGCTGCACAAACTGCGATTGAAGAGATTGCACCATTTAGCGCTGCCACTATTAAAGAATTAGATACGGTCATCGCCAATTTTGGCGAGACAGAAGCCGCTCAAGTAAAAGCAATTGAAGCGCGCACCAATCATGATGTAAAAGCCCTGGAATATTGGCTCAAAGAGAAGTTCGACAATAATCCAGAAGTAAAAAAAGCCAGTGAATTTATTCACTTTGCTTGCACCAGCGAAGACATCAATAACTTATCACACGCATTAATGCTAAAAAGCGCACGTGACTGCGTTATGTTGCCGTTCTTAGACAAACTAATCGCAAGATTAACTGAATTAGCACATGAACTCGCTGATCAACCAATGCTTTCACGCACACATGGTCAAACAGCCTCACCAACTACCATGGGCAAAGAATTAGCTAACGTGGTTTACCGTTTAAAACGCCAACAAAAACAATTAGCGGCCAATGAATTACTAGGCAAAATCAACGGTGCGGTTGGTAACTTCAATGCGCACTTATCTGCTTACCCAGATTTTGATTGGGAAAGCTTTGCAAAACGTTTCGTTGAAAGCTTGGGCTTAACCTACAACCCAATGACTATTCAAATTGAGCCGCATGATTATATGGCTGAGCTGTATGACACGTTTGCGCGCATCAATACCATCCTAATTGATATCAACCGCGACATTTGGGGTTATATCTCTGTTGGCTATTTCAAACAAAAATTAAAAGAAGGTGAAGTCGGTTCATCGACCATGCCCCACAAAGTTAACCCTATCGACTTCGAAAACTCTGAAGGCAATTTAGGTTTAGCTAATGCCTTATTACGCCACTTGGCTGAGAAATTACCAATTTCTCGCTGGCAACGTGACCTCACCGACTCAACTGTACTGCGCAATATGGGCGTGGCATTCGGCTACACACTGCTTGGCTACGACTCATGCTTACGTGGCTTAAACAAATTAGAAGTGAATCCAACTAAACTTGCTGAAGATTTGGATAACAGCTGGGAAGTACTCGCTGAGCCTATTCAAACCGTGATGCGTCGTTATGGTGTAGAAAATCCATACGAACAATTAAAAGCTCTCACGCGTGGCAAAGGTGGAATTAACAAAGCCTCATTGCACAGCTTCATTGAAACATTGAGCATTCCTGCTGATGCGAAAAAACTACTATTAGAAATGACGCCTGCCAGCTACATTGGCAAAGCGACTGAACTTGCTAAGAAACACTAAATGACTGATATCCTCGTTCTCTACTATTCACAAGGTGGTGCAGTGCGTGAAATGGCACAAACCATTGCACGCGGAATAGAGAGCGTGGACGGTGCAAAAGCGCGTATTCGTACTGTGCCAAAAGTCTCAAGCAACTGTGAAGCAACCGAACCTGAAGTCCCAGAAAAAGGTGCGCCTTATGTTGAACTTCAAGATTTGGAAGATTGTGCAGGCTTAGCACTTGGCAGCCCTACCCGTTTTGGCAATATGGCTGCGCCAATGAAATATTTCTTAGACGGCACAACAAGCATGTGGGTAAAAGGCGCTTTAATTGGCAAGCCAGCTGCAGTTTTCACCTCATCAGGTTCTATGCACGGTGGCAATGAAACAACCCTACTCACAATGATGCTTCCATTAATGCACCATGGCATGCTGATGCTTGGACTGCCTTACTCAGAACCCGCTTTAGGTAACACCACCACAGGTGGAACACCTTATGGCGCCAGCCATATTGGTGGTGCCATGGATGATAAGCCACTAAGTGATGATGAGAAAAAACTGTGCTTAGCATTAGGCAAACGCTTGGCAGAAACCGCAATCAAGCTAGCCGCATAATGCAAAATCAAACACTTCAAATCAAACGTATCCAACAATTAAGAATCGGCGCTTCAATCACCCTAATTTCGCTCATTATGCTGAGCCTTATCTGGGAGGGTTGGTTAGCACCGATCAAGCCTGAAGGCTCTAAATTAGTCTTAAAAGCTGTGCCATTGCTATTGCCACTATTTGGCATTCTGAATGGCAAACGCTACACCTACCAATGGGCTTGCATGTTCATATTAATTTACTTCACTGAAGGTGTTGTAAGAGCTTGGGCTGATCAAGGTTTATCACAAACTTTTGCCCTGATTGAAGTATTACTTACCAGCTTATTTTTTACGTTCGCTATTTTTTATGCGCGCCTGACAAGAGCTAGCTAAAATTCAGTTTAAGAAAACGATATAATCCGAACATGTACATCTTACTTTCGAACGACGACGGCTACTTCGCACCAGGTCTCAACATACTGGCGGAGCACATTTCAAAAATTGCCGATATCGTTGTTGTTGCGCCCGAGCGTAATCGTAGCGGTGCCAGCAACTCACTTACATTAGATCGCCCACTCAGCGTACGTGTTGCCCACAATGGCTTTTATTATGTAAACGGCACACCAACAGATTGCGTACATTTAGCGGTCACTGGCTTATTAGATCAATTGCCAGACATGATTATTTCCGGCATTAACGATGGCGCTAATATGGGCGATGACACCATCTACTCAGGTACAGTTGCCGCAGCGATGGAAGGCTTCTTATTAGGCATCCCTTCTTTTGCGGTATCAATGTCCCAACATAATGCAACGCACTTTGAAACAGCAGCAAAAGTCATCATCGAGATGATTGCGCATTACCAGAAAAATCCATTGCCGCCACCTATGCTACTCAATATCAATGTTCCAGATATTCCGTACGAACAAATTCAAGGCAAAGTCGTGACCCGTTTAGGAAAACGACATAAGGCAGAACCTGTTATTCAATCTAAGTCACCTCGCGGTGATAAGCTATATTGGGTAGGTCCTGCTGGTAGCGCACAAGATGCTGGCGAAGGCACAGACTTTTACGCAGTTGCTAATAACAAGGTGTCGATTACCGCTTTGCAAGCGGATTTAACAAACTATCACCAACTAGACACCCTTAAGAATTGGATGGCCTAGTGATACGTAGCTCCATCAACGGCATTGGCATGACCTCGCAACGCACACGTGATCGCATGCTGGCGAGATTGCGTGAGCAAGGCGTGAAAGATGAAGTCACGCTAGCCGCCATGGGGGAAATTCCACGCCATATTTTTATTGATGAAGCCCTTGCCACTCGCGCATATGAAGATGTTTCACTGCCAATTGGCTTTGGCCAAACCATATCACAGCCTTACACCGTTGCTAGAATGACCGAAGTTTTACGTGCCGGTAACTATTTAAAAAAGGTGCTAGAAATTGGCACTGGCTGCGGTTATCAAACTGCCGTCTTATCTAGAGTCGCAATAGAAGTCTATTCAGTTGAACGTATCAGTCCACTCTTGATGCGCGCACGCAACCATCTACGTGACCTGCGTATGCGCAATATCAAACTCAAGCATGCTGATGGCACCATGGGGCTTCCAGAGCTAGCCCCATTTGACGGCATCATTGTGACTGCTGCTGCAAGTCGTGTCCCAGAAGATCTGTTGCAACAACTTGCCATTGGCGGACGCATGGTCATTCCAGTCGGCATTAACGAGCAAATCCTATATTTAATAGAACGTCTAGATGAAACCGAGTACAAGCACACCAAACTTGAACCGGTGAAGTTTGTTCCATTACTTGGAGGAACCAACTAAATGCGCACCAAGAAGCTTTTTGCCGCCATACTTTGTCTTATCTTAGCCGCTTGTGCTGGTACACAAAATCGGGCACCAGTCATTGAGCGAAGCGCTGCGGTGAGTAACAAAAAACCTGTCTCTGTGAAATCTGCTAACAAATCTACAGATAAAGACTGGCGACCTGATTTTTATGTGGTCAAAAAAGGTGACACGCTTTACAGCGTGGGTTTAGAACATGGTTATGATTACAAAGAAATCGCTCAGCTTAACCAAATCGAACAACCTTACGTCATCCGCGTGGGCCAGTCCCTAAAGCTTAAAGATGCTAAAGCCCCCACCAAGTCCCAAGCGCCTCAACAAAAGGTGCAAGAAGATGACGTTATCATCAAGCCACTGAATACCGATGCACAAGCCCCAGCTTCAACAGAGCTGAATGAGCAAAAAGTCACACCTGCCAGCACACCAGCTAAAACTTCAAACATTCAAAATATTGCTTTTGGTAACAATGAAGAAATCACGGAATGGGCGTGGCCAACTAAAGGGAAAATCACCAACGGCTTTACAGAAGGCGGCAGTGCTAAAGGTATCGATATTGAAGGTGCGTTTGGCCAAGACATCAACTCAGCAGGTGCCGGCAAGGTCATCTACAATGGCTCCGACCTTCGCGGCTATGGCAACTTAGTCATCGTAAAGCATAATAAAGACTACTTATCTGTTTACGCACACAACAACAAAATCTTAGTTAAAGAAGGCCAACAAGTAGTTAAAGGCCAAAAAATTGCTGAAATGGGTAGCTCTGGTGCTGATAAAGTAAAGCTACACTTTGAAATTCGCTTCCAAGGTAAATCAGTCGACCCAACTAAATTCTTAAGTAACCTAGCACCTTAATTCAAAAAATTGTCCGCAAAAAAGCCGCTATCAAGCGGCTTTTTTATTATGCATTTAATTACTTCTTAATTGACTACTGAGCGTCTTGCTCTTTGTAATATTCACGTACTTGTGTCAAATCAAACTCACGTGCCCACTCGATAATTTTATCTAAGGCTGGGGCACCGATTTCACCTTGTTGCGCATGAATGCCAGCCTGCTCACGAATAATCAAAATGCCAGGAATTTTTGTTACTTCAAAATATTCCGCAATTTCTGGGTTCGCTTCTGTATCCACCATACCGAATAAAATGTCAGGATTCTTTTCAGCAGCCGCTTCAAACACTGGCGTGAATGCCACACATGGATCACACCATTTTGCCCAGAAATCAACAATCACAAACGGATTGTTAACAATGGTTTCTTTGAAATTGTCCTTAGTAAGTGTGACTACAGCCATGATATTTCCTATAGTTGATGTTTTAGTGGCGTTATTCTAGCAGATGACTGGCTTTTACTGAATCATTCCTGTTACTTGATTGGATTTGCCCAGGAACCCTGATAAAACAACTCGCCTAAAGGTCGACGGCTACGCTCAGCAGTTTCTCTCGCTAACAAATCTTCAGGTATTGCCGATTCACTCACACGATGCCCAACAGAAATCATCGCCATCAAAGTAAATTGCGCCGGAATATTGAACTGTTCACGCGTTTTTTCTGCATCAAAACCACCAAGCTGATGGGCAATCAAGTCCATACTGCTTGCTTGCAAACACAGATTTTGAGCAGCAGCGCCTGTGTCATACTGAGCCCAACGATTAGGCTGCGCATTTTTGCTAAACAAAGTATCTGCACAAATTAAAAACAATAAAGGTGCATGCTGTACCCAAGTTTGATTGCTAGGCGCTAAGCAATCAAAAGCCTTTTGCCACGCAGCTGCATCAATATTTTTATCCCAAACCACAATCCGCCAAGGCTGATCACCCATGCAAGAAGGTGCCCAGCGAGCAGCCTCCAACAAAGCAATCGTCTGTTCAGATGAAATTGCTTTACTTGCATCATAAGCACGCCCACTCCAACGCTCTGCGAGCGTCTTATCAATAGGCACTTGGGTGATCGCTGGTTTTCTCATATGGATCAGTTTTCTTTAAGCGTTAAGAAATGGATAATCGATGTAGCCTTTTTCAGTACCACCGTAAAAAGATTTTGAATCAGCTTCATTAAGTGGCGCATCTTGACGGAAACGCTCAACCAAATCTGGATTTGCAATAAATGGTACGCCATAAGCCACAGCATCAGCATGGCCACTTGCAATCGCTGCATTACCGCGTGCCTTGTCATAAGACAAATTGGCCATGTAAGGTGATTTACACAATTTGCGCATCGCATCAAAATCAAATGGATCCGCTACGCCGCCGCCATGAATTCCACCTTCAACGACATGTAGATAAGCCAAATTAAATTGATTAAGTTGCTCTGTAACATCATTAAATAGCGCTTGTGGGTTGCTGTCTTTCATATCATTAAAAGGATTCACTGGAGACAAACGCACACCCACTTTATCTGAACCTGCAACAGCAACCACTGCTTTAGTCACTTCCATTAGTAAACGTGCACGATTTTCAATGCTACCGCCATAACTATCAGTACGTTTATTTGTGCCATCACGTAAGAATTGATCCAACAAATAGCCATTAGCTGAATGGATCTCAACACCATCAAAACCAGCTGCCAGCGCGCACTTTGTTGCGTGAACATAATCAGCAACGATGCCAGGCAATTCAGTTGCATCTAATGCGCGGGGCTCAACATAATCCACTAAACCGGTATACGTAAATGCTTTACCTGCTGGTTTAATTCCAGATGGTGCAACTGGTTGTGCACCATTGAGTAAACTTGGATGTGAAATGCGGCCGACATGCCAAAGTTGAATCACAATCTTGCCGCCTTTTGCATGAACTGCATCGGTAATCTTTTTCCAACCAGCCACTTGTGCATCGGTATAAATACCAGGCAATAAAGGATAGCCATGTCCCATTGCTGAGATTGGCGTCGCTTCAGTAATAATTAGGCCAGCACTCGCACGCTGCTCGTAATAAGTCACGTTAATTGGTTGTGGCACACCTTCCATATTCGAACGATTACGCGTCAGCGGTGCCATCACCATACGGTTACTCATTGCAATGCTGCCTAGTTTCACTGGGCTAAATAAATCCGTCATGTTGCTATCCTTTTGTGTAAACAATATTAATTCGTTTTAACGCCTTCAATGAGCAAAGTCACTTCAAGGTCGTCACCAACAGGGCCGCCTGCTTTAGCCGCCCAAGTAAATCCAAAATCAGAAGCCTTTAAATTAGTCTTCGCTTCAATTCCCGTGCGATAACCGCCCCATGGGTCGTTTGCATATCCTAAGACTTTAAAGGGGAAGGTCAGTTCCTTGGTCACACCGTGTAAGGTGAGCTTACCAGTAATCACGCTTTCATTCGCATTTTTGCTCGCAAGCACTTTAGTGCTAACGAATTGCATATCAGCAAAATGACCCACATCTAAATACTCTTCTTTTTTGATATGTTCATCACGCTTAGCCAAACTGGTATTCACACTGAGCAAACTAATTTTCGCGTCGACGCTAGAGTTCGCTAGGTTATCACGGTCAATCTTAAGGTTACCGGTCACATCACTAAATGTCCCCGATAATTTAGAGGCCACATGGCGAATACTGAAATTAGCAAAACTATGTGCGTTATCTATTTTATAGTTTTCAACTTCCGCCATCGCATTAGTTGCAGCCAATAAACCTGCAAGCACGACTATTTTTTTAAAACCATTCATCTTAATACTCCTTTAAAAATCACTTAGATTATTCATGAGGCAAATCAAACAATAAAATCTCGGTATCACTTTGCGCTTCTAGCGTTAAAGCCTCAGCCTGCTCAAAAACAGCAGCATCGCCTTGTTGTAAAGTAGCACCATTCAAATTCACCGAGCCTGTCGCAACTTGTAAATACAAGCTTCGTCCAACTTTCGGCTCATAACTCAAAGCATGTCCTGCAGATAAATACGTTGCCCATAAATCCACGTCTTGATGAATGATTAAGGAATCATCACGCGCATCAGATGAACCAATCAAACACCATTGATTTAATTTACGAGAAAACGGGATTTTTTTGTCTTCATAACTTGGCGTTAATCCTAATTCAGAAGGCATTAGCCAAATCTGTAAAAGATGGGTTTGTTCAGTTTCAGATGGATTCACTTCGCTATGAACGATACCAGTCCCAGCTGTCATACGCTGCACATCACCCGCCTCAATAATCGCACCATTGCCTATACTATCTCTGTGCTCTACCGCACCTTGCAACATATAGGTAATGATTTCCATATTCTGGTGCGGGTGCATGCCAAAGCCATTTGCAGGCTGAATAAAATCATCATTAATCACACGCAATACAGAAAACCCCATACGCGAAGGATCGTAATAACGATTGAATGAAAATGAGTGAAAAGTCTCCAGCCAGCCATGATGTGCATGTCCGCGACTGTTTGATAATCTGATTTCCATTGTTCACCTTTAATTCAATTATTCTGAATAATGAATTGCATATTAAATAAAGAGGATTAAACTAGATAGCGAATAATTTTGTATTAATCATTCAAAAAATATGAATAATAAACTAACCCTAGAATCTATCGAAGTTTTAGACACAATTGCTCGCAAAGGTAGCTTTGCTGCCGCAGCAGAATCTTTGTTTCGCGTACCATCAGCCATTACCTATACCGTTAGAAAACTAGAAGAAGACTTAGGCGTCAGTTTATTTAACCGTACAGGCCATCGCGCCACACTGACGGATGCTGGCGCAGAACTACTGCAAGAAGGACGGCATCTTCTACAAGCAGCTAATGAATTGGAAGCGCGCGTCAAACGCATTGCAACAGGCATTGAAACCGAACTCACTATTGCAATGAGCGACGCACTCCCCATGGCAACGCTGCTCGACTTATTAGAACGCTTCTACCAACAAAATTTTGGTACGCGCATCAAAGTATTAAATGAAGTTTACGGCGGTGTTTGGGACGCGCTGATGACTGGGCGTGCTGACATCTCAATCGGCGCACCTGGTGATGGCCCAGCAGGCGGTGGCTACTCAAACAAAATGCTATGCCATCTTGATTTTGAATTTGCTGTTGCCGCCCACCACCCTCTTGCAAACTTACCTGACCCATTAAAGAATCAAGATATTGTGCAATATCGGTCTATTTCAGCAGCAGATAGTTCACGCAACTTACCGCCACGCACATCCGGTATTTTAAAAGGCCAAGATGTACTCACCATGCCTAATATGCAAAGCAAACTGGAAGCCCAAATCAAAGGATTAGGCGTTGGCTATTTGCCCAAGTTTTTAGCCGAAAAACACATCGCAAGCGGCGATCTCATCATCAAACAAGTCACAGAAAGTAAACATGAAGTGCCCATGCATTTAGCATGGCGAACTTCAGACAAAGCGATGGGTAAAGCGCAACAATGGCTACTCAAACAAATAGAAAAAACCAACTGGGATTCATCAGCGTTGTAGAATAAGCACATGCAATTAAGCCCAATCAAGATTAGCCAGAAACTACCTAAACGCGCTGTTGATTCACACAAAGGGATGAACGGTAGCATCGCCATCATCGGTGGCGATAAAGGCATGACAGGTGCCGCTTTAATGGCTGCTCGTGCTGCACTTCTTGCTGGCGCAGGTCGAACTTACTTAAGCTTTATAGATGAGCAAGCCCCAAGCGTGGATATGCAACACCCAGAAATCATGGTGCGCAGCCCAAATGAATTAAGCCAAATTAAACAACTAGACTGTGTCGTGATTGGCCCAGGCTTAGGATTATCGAAAGCGGCTTTAAGCTTACTCGAGTTTTGGCTGGATCAAGAAACCAAATTACTGATTGATGCCGATGCGCTTAACCTGATTGCCGAGCATGAAGGACTGGCAAACGCACTCAAAAAACGACAAGCAGAAACAATCATCACACCGCACCCAGGCGAAGCAAGCAGATTATTGAAACACGCCATCGAACTCGGTCAACGTATTGAAAGTGCACTCGCATTAGCAAAAAGCTTACACGTCACCTGCGTACTTAAAGGTGCTAAATCCGTCATAGCCCATCACGATGGCCGCCACTTTATTAATACTACTGGCAACGCAGGACTCGCTAGCGGCGGTACAGGCGATGTACTCAGCGGCATCATCGGCAGCTTAATGGCGCAAGGTTTAAACGGCTTAGACGCAGCCAGCGCTGGTGTTTATATTCACGGTGCAGCAGCTGACGCCTTAGTGGCCTCAGGTACTGGGCCAATAGGCTTAACTGCTTCTGAAGTGGCTTTAGCAGCTCGCAACATCATTAACCAACTCAATCTTACTCCTGCTTAGTGATGTCTAATCTAGAACAAGATTTAAGCATGATGAAAATCGCCATGGACTTGGCAGAAGAAGCTGCAGCGGCTGGCGAAGTGCCCGTTGGTGCGATTGTTGTCAAAGACGGTCAGATTATCGGCCGCGGCAGTAATGCGCCGATTGGATTACATGACCCAAGCGCACATGCGGAAATTCAAGCCTTACGTGATGCCGCCAACAACATAGGCAATTATCGATTAGTTGATTGCACTTTGTACGTCACACTCGAGCCTTGCGCGATGTGCACAGGCGCCATTCAACATGCCCGCATTTCTAGATTGGTATACGGTGCAAGCGATGCCAAAACAGGCGCATGCGGCAGTGTGGTTAATCTGATGGCAGAAACTAAACTCAATCACCACACCGAAGTCACTAGTGGCGTCATGGCAGAAGAAACAGCCAGACTACTTTCCAATTTTTTCAAGGAACGTAGACTGAATAAAAAAACATAAAAAAACCCGCCATCAGCGGGTTTTTTTATGTTTACTTTAATCTAGAATCAATCAGCAATTAATCTCTATCGTTACCCATCAAGCTCATTAAGATACTTAATAGATTCACGAACAAGTTGTAGATATCAAGATACAGACTCAATGTCGCCATCACGTAGTTCGTTTGGCCACCGCGCACAATTTGATTCACGTCATACAAAATATAACCAGAGAAAATCAACACTGAAACGCCTGAAATCACCAAGTGCGCAGGATCGAAGTGGAAGAACATATTAGCGAGTGAAGCAATCACCACTAAGATTAAACCGACAAATAAGAACTTGCCCAAGCCGCTAAAGTCGCGTGCTGGAGAAGAACCAATTGCCGCTAAACTTAAAAAGGTAACGCCTGTTCCAGCAGCAGCTAAACCAACAATTTCAGCACCATTGCTTAGGTGCAACGCAGCTTGAAGAATTGGGCCAAGCAACAAACCAAAAACAAATGTCATCGCTAACAACAACCAAACGCCAAGCGCTTTGTTTTGATTCGCTGCGATGAGTTGGAACATCACAAACATTACAGCAATAAATCCAATACCAAATATGAAAGGATGTTGTGCCATAAAGCTAAAATTCATTTGAAGACCAAAAAACGCACCGATCATGGTAGGAATCATGGTTAAACCAAGCAGAGCGTACGTGTTACGCAACACCTTGTTTTGGGTTGCAGCTAAACTACTTTCACGACCTAATACTTGAACATCATCAGACATTGCAATTTCCTTTTAAAAAAAGTGACTACCTCACTAAGATAGCGGCTTTAAGATTAAGTTTCAAGCTTATTCATGTGACAATTTAATTAAATAAATCTGCCTCAGACTTACCCACCAAATCCACGCGTTTTACCGCTGACACAAACTCAGCGTTTTCATGAAGTTGATCCATCGTCATCGGATGATGTGCCCCATGCATACGCGCTAACCTCGCACGACTCGCACCTGAAATTTCCCATTTCAGATTCGCTAACAGCTCATCTGCTTTATCAGGCTGGTTACATAATAAAACCATATCGCAACCCGCATTCAGTGCAGCTAAGGCACGCGCAGTCACATCACCAGCAACGCCCGCACCTTCCATCGACAAGTCATCACTAAAAATCACGCCATTAAAACCTAAACGCTCACGCAATACTTTTTGCAACCAACGTGGTGAAAACCCAGCTGGGTTTTCATCGACTTTAGGATAAATTACATGCGCAGGCATAATCGCTTGTATGCCGTCGTCGATTAGCTGACGGAAAGGCTGCATATCATTTTGAGCGATTTCATCAAACTCACGCTCATCCACAGGAATCGCCACATGCGAATCTGCCACCACATAACCATGCCCAGGAAAATGCTTACCAACTGCAGGCATGCCGCCACGCTTAAGTCCGTGCATCAAGGCATAAGCCAACTCATGAATTGCCTGCGCTTTCAAATGAAAAGCACGATTGCCAATCACTTGGCTTTCGCCATAATCCATATCCAACACTGGGGTGTAACTAAAATCTACACCGTGCGCACGAAGCTCAGCAGCCAAAATCCAACCGGCCTCTTCCGCTAATTCTTTAGCTTTTTTAGGATGTTCATCCCAAATTTTTCCGAACTCTCGCATAGGTGGAATCTTAGTAAAGCCCTCTCTAAAACGCTGAACACGACCGCCTTCATGATCCACTGAAATTAACAAAGGTGGCTGACGCACAGCATGAATGCTAGCGGTCAGCGCCTTTAATTGTTCTGGTGATTCAAAGTTACGTGCAAATAAAATCACACCCCCAACTAAAGGGTGCTGCAAGCGTTTTACATCGGCTGGCGTAAGTTCCGTACCAACCACATCCAGCATCACTGGGCCTAGTGCCATTTTCTATCCTTTATTAATTTCTAACATCCAAACGGTCACGTAATTGATCTCCCAACACGTTCACCGCCAATACCAAAGACATTAAACTCAAACCAACTGCCAATACATAATGTGGCGCCACTAACATATAACGCACACCATCTCTTAACATTGCACCCCAAGAGGCATTCGGTGCTTGTATGCCTAAACCCAAAAATGACAAACTGGCTTCAGCAATCACCAAACCTGCCATGCTATACGTCGCTTCCACCAACAATGGCGCAGCAAGCAGAGGCAGCATATGTTTAAACATAATCCTAGGCACACTCGCACCTAAAGATTCAGCAGCCATGACATGCTGACGCTGACGCATAGACAAGGCCTGCGCGCGCGTGAGTCGAGCATAGCCCACCCACGAAGTTAAACACAAAGCCAAAATCAAATTATTTAATCCCGCACCCAACACGGCAGCAAAAGCAATTGCCAATAAAATACCTGGGAAAGCTAAAAACACATCAGTGATTTGCATCAAGGTGCGATCGACCATACCACCATAATAACCAGAGATTAAACCCAAGCTAATACCAACAGTCGCCGTGACTAATGTCACTACTAAAACCACCCATAAAGACACCTGCACACCCGACAATAAACGCGGCAAAATTTCTCGTCCTAAATCATCGCAACCTAACCAATGGTGGTTTTGTGGCATCGCTAAAATCAAATCAAGATTAATTTGATTCGGCTTTAAATCGATTAACGCTGCCAAAGCCGCCGCGAATATCCAAAGAAATAGAACAACAATCGACCAGCGCTTCATGAAGAAAATCTCACGCGAGGATCAATTCGAGTGTAAATAATATCGGTCAGCAGATTTACAAATACATAAGTCAGCGCAATCACCAGCACACAGGCTTGCGTCACAGGATAATCTCGCTTCTCTATCGACTCGACCAATAAACGTCCAATGCCATCCCAAGCAAACACCGTTTCAGTAATCACTGTGCCCGCTAACAAACTCCCCAATTGCAAACCAAGCACCGTCACAATCGGTAATAAAGCTGCACGTAAAGCATGTTTCAGAATCACTATTTTTTCAGGCAAGCCCTTAGCACGAGCTGTGCGAATAAAGTCTTCATGCAACACCTCCAACATGCTCGCGCGGGTCATGCGGGTAAGAATAGCAGCCAAGCCAAAACCTAAAGTCAGCGCTGGCAAGATAATCGAAGTGTTGGCATCCATACCACTCACTGGCAAGAAACCTAGCCATAATGCAAACACCATCATCAACAATGGTCCCAACCAAAAATGCGGCATGGCAGAAACGGTTAAGCTCAACACTGTGGCTAAATTATCCGCCCAACGATCAACTTTTAAAGCCGCCACAATACCCAATGGCACGCCGATACTGATCGCAATCATTAAGGCCAAAGCCGCTAATTTCATTGTCGCTGGCAAACGCTCAGCTAATAAATCCACAATTGGTTTTTTACTATGGATAGAAACACCCAAATCGCCTTGCGCGACTTTAGCCACATATTGAAAAAACTGAATTGGTAGCGGCTCATCTAAACCTAAATTCTGACGTAACACTTCACGATCTGCACTCGTTGCAGATTCCCCCAACATCACTTCAACCGGATCACCAGGAATAGAATGCACCAGCACAAAAGTCAGCAACAACACCCCAAATATTACAGGGATTGTGCCGAGTAAACGCTTAAGCAAACTGACCACCTGAAATATGAATAGGCGTGCCGACTGGCACCATATTGAATAAAGCAATCACATCAGAATTACGCATACGAATGCAGCCATGAGAGCCTGGCTGACCTAAAACAACGTTATCTGGCGTGCCGTGAATATAAATATAACGCTGCATGGTATCCACTTCACCCAAACGATTCACACCCACTTCAGTGCCAGATAGCCACAAAATGCGGGTCAAAATCCAATCGCGATTAAGGAATTCAGTCATTAACTCAGGTGAGCAAATTTCACCTGTGGCACGACGGCCAACAAAAACAGAATTGATAGGCGCACCCTCACCAATTTTGGCGCGAATGATATGTTGACCAGTAGGCGTACAGCCACTATTTTTTTGACAACCTTCGCCGTTAGCGGCACTGGAAATAACAAAGTCGGCAAGTATCTGATCACCGTCAAAAACGGTAAGCGTCTGCTGTGGAATAGATACTTCGATGCGCATAAAGAAGGTTTAATCACTTAAACAAAAAGCAAGAAACCACATTGTATCAAGCGGCCATCAATTTAACAGTGAAACTATCGAAAACCGCGCTTATTTGCTCTGCGCCATTGCCAAGGGGGCGTTGGTTGGGCATCCGCCCACAAACCAATTTTAGCTTCTTGTGCGGCTTGCTCTAAAGGAATGAATTGCTCGAAACCTTGTGAATACTGACGATACACCCAAGCATAACCGCCCTTCACCATTTCTTCATTAGCATGAGCATTTTCACAAAACACATCACCCACGGTACGGTGATATTTATCAGTAGCGACTACTTCAACTTCGGCTTGTTTATTGAAACAAAGACTTGATAGCTGATGCTTACTGACCTGCCCAAACGCTTGCGCTTTTTCAGGGGCATCAATGCCAGCCAAACGGATTTTGAATTGCTGATGATCATCAGTGAGCACGGTTAAAGTATCGCCATCCGCCACGCTTACTACACGACCTGAAATCGTTTCTGCCGAAACATGTAAAGCCAAGATGCTGAACATAGCAAAGATGGCATATTTTATATATTTGGTATTTTTCATATCGCCATTTTAGCGCTTGGGTGGCAGCATATAACAAATATATTAAATATTATTTCTGAAGAATAAGTTGTAAAGTCAAAGCGGAAGCCGCCATACCGAAAGGAGCGGTGACACATACCGAGGAGCCGTAGCCAGCACAATTTAATCCAGTGATTGAATCGGCTTGGGTTTCGCAACTGGTTTCAGGCTGCAAAATAGGTTCATCCGAATAGACCGCGGTGATGCCAAATTTGGTCGGTGATTTTTTAGCGTTAGGCGCTTTAGGAAAGCCATGATCTCGGCGTAACTGGTTACGCACTTTAGCTAATAAACGATCGCCCATCACTTGCGCTAAATCGGCTGATTTGATTTTTGTTGGATCTAAACGCCCGCCTGCACCACCTGTCGTAATCAGTGGAATTTTTGATTGCTTGCAATAAGCAGCCATGGCGACTTTTGCTTTTGCGTCATCAATGGCATCAAGCACCACATCAAATCCTGCACCCAACATCTCAGCCACATTGTCAGTGGTGATAAATTCTTCAATCTGATGGACATGACATGCAGGATTAATAAGTTGAATGCGTTCGGCCATGGCGGTGACTTTAGCCATACCAAAGACACCATCAACAGCATGGAGTTGTCGGTTTACATTCGACTCAGCGATGTTATCTAGGTCAATTAAGGTGATTTTACCTACGGCGCTGCGGGCAAGCGCTTCAACTGCCCATGAACCCACGCCGCCTATACCCACCACGCAAACATGGGCAGCCTGAAGTTTAGCTAGCCCTTGTTCGCCATATAAACGACGAACGCCGCTAAAGCGACGTTCATAATCTGGAGCTTCAAAATCAGCCATGACTTTGCTTGCGTCCTTACTTCTCTAGCTTCTCTAACACCACGAACGCGGTGGCAAAGGCTTTTTCGTCTGAGATAGAAAGATGGGCAAACTGTATGCCTTTTTGATCGAGGCAAGTTTGGAGTTCAGCGGCTAGATCAAATACCGGCTTACCTAAGTCATCGTGTGCTACGCCTATGTTTTCAAAAGTGGCTGGCTTGCGTATGCCTGTCCCTAGCGCTTTAGCAAAAGCTTCTTTTGCCGCAAATCGTTTGGCTAAAAAACGTGCCTTGGTATTAGAAAGTTGGAACTCTTGCATCTCACGTTCACTTAACACGCGCAATGCAAAATTGTCGCCAAAGCGGTCTAGCGAATCTTGGATTCGTGCGACTTCAACGAGGTCTGTGCCTACGCCGTAGATCACTTGCTCGCTGCCTCAACCATGAGTGTTTTCATCTCACGTACAGCATATTCCCAACCCACAAATAAGGCATGCGCGACAATGGCGTGACCGATATTCAGTTCGTTGACACCAGGGATGGCTGCGATTTCATGCACGTTATGAACGTTTAATCCGTGACCTGCATTCACTACCAAGCCGAGTGAAAGCGCATGGCTGGTTGCTTGCTGAATACGCACAAGTTCTTGCGCTTGCTCAGCGCCTTCGCTATCTGCAAACTTGCCTGTGTGTATTTCAATCACGGGCGCACCCACTGCTTTCGCTGCGTTAATTTGTTCGATATCTGGGGCAATAAATAAGGAAACGCGTATGCCGGCATCAGCTAATTTTTGACATACTTCTTTCATGCGCGGCAAATTACCAGCTACTTCTAAGCCACCTTCCGTGGTGCGCTCTTCACGACGCTCTGGCACCAAGCACACATCTTGCGGTTTTATTTTTAAAGCAATGCCGACCATTTCATCAGTCACAGCCATTTCAAAATTCATTTTGGTTTGCAACAAAGGACGCAGTGCGTAAACGTCAGCATCTTGAATATGACGACGGTCTTCACGCAAGTGGATGGTGATGCTATCAGCGCCTGCTTCTTCTGCACGCAAAGCGGCTTGCACCACACTTGGATATTGTGTGCCACGCGCTTGACGCAGGGTCGCTACGTGATCGACATTAACGCCTAATTTAATTGTGGAAGTCGTCATTACAAATCCTGTAAATCCATTAAAAGTTGTCTGGTGTGCAAAGGTTTGTCACCCAAATAATGCGATATTAATAAACGCATGAGCTGCTTACTTTGTTGCTGGGTTTGCACATCAGCGTAATCATCTTTATCCATATCCAGCAGCGTCTTGCCAGATAATTGTACGCCATTTTCTTGATAGTCGTGCTGCAAGGAAACTGGGCCCATTTCTGGCACATAAAAATACTGCGCATCGGCCAATACAGCTTCATCTTTAATGTTATGCGTGAGCGGTACCGCATAACCTAACTGCTGCAATAAACGTAATTCAAACCGGCGCAGAATATTGGCTGAGTCACTAGGCGCAGCGGCTAAAGCTTTTAGCGTTAAACCGTAGTCATCGAATAACATTTCATGAGCATCTTCTCGTGCCAACAAACGAAGCAATAGTTCGTTCATATAAAAACCACACATCAATGCTTCGCCCTGCAACATCAGCAAGCCTGCATACCATTCGAGTGAGTGCAGGGTTTTAAGTTCTAATTTACCTGACCAAGCGCCAAGCAAAGGCTGAAAAGATTGCAGCATGCCGCGCATTGCTGAGCGTGGCCTTCTCGCCCCTTTTGCAACTGCCGCCACACGACCAAAATCGCGGGTGAACAATTCAACGACTAAACTGGTTTCTTTAAAAGGATAAGAATGCAGCACATAAACAGGCTGGTTATCTTGTTTGAAAATACTGGTAGAAACTTTGCCGCTGGCCATGCTGGAATGAAAACTTAATAGCCTAAGCTTTTGAGCGCACGTTCATCATCCGCCCAGCCGCCTTTAACTTTCACCCAAGTTTCTAGCCAGACTTTGCCGCCAAATAGTTTTTCCATATCTTGGCGCGCTTCTGTTGAAATCTGTTTAAGCTTTTCGCCGCCCTTACCAATTAACATTGGTTTTTGGCTTTCTTTGTCGACAATGAAGGCGGCATGAATACGGCGCAGATTACCTTCTGTTTCGTACTTCTCAATTTCAACCGTAATGGCGTAAGGGACTTCTTCACCTAAGAATCGGAAGGCTTTTTCACGTAATAATTCGGCTGCTAAGAAGCGTTCGTTTTTATCCGTTAATTCGTCTTCACCATATATCGCTGGCTGCTCTGGCAAGTGCTCACGCACAGCCTCAAGCAATTCGTCGAGGTAAAGACTCTTTTTAGCACTCACAGGCACAATGGCTGCGAATGGGAATAACAAATCGAAGTCTTGAATCAGCGGCAATAGATTACCTTTATCGCCCATCAAGTCAGCTTTATTCACCACCAACAACACTGGTTTGTTCTTAGGTAATAGATTCAGCACGATTTTATCGGCATCGCCCAAGTGCATAGGCTCAATCACGAACAGCACCACGTCAACTTCGTTCAGCACTTGCGTTACTGTTTTGTTCAGTGTTTTGTTTAAGGCATTGATATGCTTTTGCTGAAAACCTGGTGTGTCTACAAACAAGAATTGTGTGTCTTCAGTGGTGTGAATACCGAGCAAACGGTGGCGAGTAGTCTGCGCTTTACGTGATGTAATGCTCAGCTTCACACCTAGGATGTGATTCAGTAATGTTGATTTACCAACGTTAGGTCTACCAACGATGGCAACGGTGCCACAACGGAATGCTTCTGTAGCGTTTTTATTTTGAGTCATGTGAGCTTTCGATTATTTAGATTGCGCAGCGATTTCTTGATTCGCTAATTCTGCGGCTTGTTGTTCTGCGGCACGACGACTAGTGCCTTCGCCTTGTGTCACGATATTAAATTTAGCAACGCGGCATTCCACACGGAATGTTTGGCAATGTGCTTCACCTTCAATGGCCAACACTTCGTAAGTTGGAACATCGATTTTTTTAGATTGTAGATATTCTTGTAGTAAAGATTTAGGGTCTTTACCAATGGCTTTAGGATCTATTTTTTCAATGAGTGGGGTGAATAGTTTAATCACAACGCCTTCAGCTGCGGCAAAACCAGCATCTAAAAATACAGCGCCTATCATGGCTTCTAAAGCATCTGCCAATACTGATGGACGGCGCCAGCCACCGCTTTTCAATTCACCCTCGCCTAGCTTTAAAGCATCGCCAATATTAAGCGTTAGCGCTATTTCGCCTAAGGTTGGTTCTTTCACCAAATGGGCGCGTAAGCGACTGAGGTCGCCTTCATCAAGTTTAGGGAATTTAAGATAAAGCTGACTGGCTACAATAAAATTTAAAACGCCATCACCAAGAAACTCTAGGCGTTCATTGTTAGTACTACCGAAACTTCGGTGCGTTAAGGCCTGTGTCAGCAATGCTTTATTGCTGAAATCATGGCCAATAAGGCGCTCAAGTCCGAAGTGATTGTTCAATATGCGATCCTAGTTAATACTACTGCCGATGCGTTTGAATTGGTCAAAATTCCACCAAATAAAGAACGCTTTACCAACTAAGTTTTGCTCAGGCACGAAACCCCAGTAACGGCTGTCTTTACTGTTATCGCGATTATCACCCATTGCGAAATAATGCCCTGGCGGCACGGTGACTTCACCTTCTTTGCTTAGGCTATTCTCTTCGATTAACAAGTCATGTTTAACATCGCCCAATTGTTCTTGGAAGCGTTTAGCATGTACTTGATTGAAGCCAGCGCTTTCATATTGGTAGTCTTCAACAAAAGTCATGTCTAACTTTTGACCATTGATATATAGCTGTTTATCTTGGTAAAGAATCTTGTCACCTGGTACGCCAACAACACGTTTGATGTAATCTATTGATGGCTCTGGTGGGTAATGAAACACAAACACATCGCCACGTTTAGGATGGTTAATTTCAACCAAAGTATTATTCAAAATAGGCATACGCAAACCGTAAGTGAATTTATTTACCAAAATAAAATCACCTGCCAACAAGGTTGGCATCATAGAGCCAGATGGGATTTTGAAAGGCTCAGCGATAAATGATCGGATTAAAAAAACGACCAAAATAACAGGGAAGAAGCTCTTAGAGTATTCAACTAAGATCGGGTCAGCTGCACCAGGCGCACGGCTTTTTCGCAATACAGCAATGTCTAGCAACCAAATTAAACCGGTCACAATGAGCACGACCACCATAAATAACGCGAACATCATAAGTACAGCCCTTTATTTATCTTCAACACGTAAAATAGCTAAGAACGCTTCTTGTGGGATTTCAACGTTACCCACTTGTTTCATACGTTTCTTACCTTCTTTTTGTTTCTCTAACAATTTCTTCTTACGCGTAATATCGCCACCATAACATTTCGCCAATACGTTTTTACGCATCGCTTTAACTGTTTCACGGGCAATAATGTTAGCGCCAATCGCTGCTTGAATCGCTACGTCGAACATTTGACGTGGAATTAATTCACGCATTTTTGATGCGAGTTCACGGCCACGATAAACGCTATTGGCTCTGTGCACAATCAATGACAAAGCATCGACGCGCTCGCCGTTTACCATGATATCTAACTTCACTAAATCCGCTGCACGGAACTCTAAGAATTCATAATCCATAGAAGCATAACCGCGAGAGACTGATTTCAATTTATCAAAGAAATCGAGCACCACTTCGTTGAGTGGCATCTCGTAGCTCAACATTACTTGGCGACCCATGTATTGCATATTTTTCTGAATACCACGCTTGTTGGTACACAAGGTCATCACCGGGCCTACGTAGTCTTGTGGCATCAACAGATTCACAATAATCATGGGCTCCCGAATCTCTTCAACACGTGACGGCTCAGGTAAGCGTGATGGATTTTCAATTTGAATGACTTCACCACTCTTAAGCAGCAACTCGTAAACTACGGTTGGCGCTGTGGTAATCAAATCCATGTCGTATTCGCGCTCTAAACGCTCTTGCACAATTTCCATGTGCAATAAGCCTAAGAAACCGCAACGGAAACCGAAGCCCAATGCTGTCGAGTTTTCAGGCTCGAACTGCAAAGAAGCGTCGTTCAAACGTAATTTTTCAAGCGCGCTACGCAAAGCTTCAAACTGGTTAGACTCAACTGGATACAAGCCTGCGAACACTTGTGGTTTTACTTCTTTAAAACCAGGCAAAGCTTCAGCTGCCGGTCTGTCGGCTAAAGTAACGGTGTCACCAACTTTAGCGCTGGTTAATTCTTTAATGCCGGCAATAATAAAACCTACCTCACCTGCTGACAGTGATGGCTTTTGGAATGACTTAGGCGTGAACACACCAACTTCTTCACACAGATGCACGTCACCTGTGGCCATCAAGCGGATTTTGTCTTTTGGTTTGAGTGAGCCATCGACGACACGTACCAACATCACCACACCCACGTAATTATCGAACCATGAGTCAATAATAAGGGCTTTGAATGGCGCATCGAGCTTACCTACAGGTGGCGGTACTTTGGCGACCACGAGTTCTAGCACATCACGCACGCCCTCACCTGTTTTAGCTGAACAGCGCACTGCTTCCTGCGCATCGACACCAATCACGTCTTCGATTTCTTGAATAACGCGATCAGGATCTGCTGATGGCAAATCAATTTTATTTAATACTGGGAATACTTCCACACCCAAATCAATGGCGGTATAACAGTTGGCAACACTCTGCGCCTCAACACCTTGACTGGCATCCACTACTAATAAGGCACCTTCACAAGCTGAAAGTGAACGACTTACTTCATAGGAGAAGTCGACGTGGCCTGGGGTATCAATCAAATTCAATTGGTACACCTGTCCATCTAATGCCGTATATCTTAATGCTGCCGTTTGCGCCTTAATGGTAATGCCGCGCTCACGCTCTAAATCCATAGAGTCGAGTACTTGCGCTTCCATTTCACGGTCAGACAAGCCGCCACAGAGTTGAATGATGCGGTCAGCCAAGGTCGATTTACCGTGGTCAATGTGGGCAATAATAGAAAAGTTACGGATGTTATTCATAGTTTCAGTGCAAAAGTTTTACTAACAACAAGGGCGCCTAAGCGCCCTTGTAACGTATTAATCTCACGTAATTTTACAGCATTTAAGCCCCTAGCACCATTAGATGCTGAGGCTTAGATACTCGCTAGCTTATTTGCCCGCTGCTAACTTGATCGGCACGTAGAGTGTGTTTTCACCACGTTGAATCAACAGGGCAATGGTTTTGTCAGCTGGAACAGCAGTCAATTGCTTATTAAACTGCTCTAAGCTTTGCACTTCGGCATTATTCAAGCCAAGTACCACATCGCCACGGCGAATACCCGCTTGCGCTGCTGCACCTTGCACATCAGCGACCAACAAGCCATTTTTACCGTTGATGGTTTTCTTTTGTTGTGGCGTTAACTCACGTAAGACTAAACCAATACGATTCACTTCTGGCTTAGCTGCACCTTTGTTATTGCTGGCCACTTCTTCTTTTTCTGATGGCGCTTCACCAACCGTGACGTTTAGACCTTTAACGACACCTTTACGAAGCACTTCAACCGCGGCTTTTTTGCCAGGCTTGGCAGCACCAACTGCACGCGGTAAATCAGAAGAAGTCACAATCGGCTTACCATCAAATTTGGTAATCACGTCACCTGCTTCTAAGCCGCCCTTTTCTGCCGGACTTGATTTTTCAACGCCTGCAATCAAAGCACCGTTGGTATTTTTCATACCGAATGATTCAGCCAAGTCTTTAGTGATTTCTTGAATCGCAATACCTAACCAACCACGAGTGATTTTGCCATTTACTTTTAATTGACGCGAAACATCGATAGCAACATCGATAGGAATCGCAAATGACAAGCCCATAGAACCGCCACTGCGGCTATAGATTTGTGAGTTAATGCCGACCACTTCACCTTTCAAGTTAAACAATGGACCACCTGAGTTACCAGGATTAATCGCGACGTCGGTTTGAATAAATGGCACAAAGTTTTCTTGTGGTAAGGCACGGCCTTTTGCACTGACAATCCCTGCAGTCATCGTATTCTCAAGACCAAATGGCGAGCCAATTGCAGCCACCCATTCGCCCACTTTCAATAAATTAGGATCACCAACATTCACCTTAGGTAAACCTGTTGCATCAATCTTCAATAACGCAACGTCAGTACGGCGATCTGCACCGATAATTTTGGCTTTAAATTCACGCTTGTCTGAAAGTTTTACAATAACCTCATCTGCTTCATTCACAACGTGGGCATTGGTCAAAATATAACCATCAGCACTGATAATAAAACCTGAACCTAAAGAATTAGATTTAAATTCTTGTGGTGGTACTTGACCGCCAGGCCCCCCAGGCACACCTGGGACAGGCAAACCAAAGCGACGGAATAACTCATTGAACGCTTCATCATTTGGCATACCCGGGAAACCACCAACGCCTTGGCTTTGTACGACTTGCGTCACACTAATATTCACTACCGTTGGGCCTTGCTTTTCAGCAAGCTCAGTAAAATCAGGCAACTCTTTTGCGAGTGCACTGACAGAAAAAGATAAAAAGAGCGCAGAAGCAGCGACTAATTTTTTAATCATGTTTTCACCTTTATTTATTAACAGACTTACATTCACGAACAACATTTGAATTTGAGTATGGTGTTGCTAATCTCAAAATCACTGGGGAATATCGCGCATCTAAAGATCGACCTTGTGCATGGCCTTTTACCCAAATATATCCAAGCAATAAACCAAGCACAGCACCAATGGCTGCATTTCGGTCAGCATGCAAACCATCTCCGAATGCGTTACCTGAGAAGGCACCGATCAATAAAAACAATAGCGGAATACCATAAACAGCAACCGCACTGAATAATAAGGCGCTTTCTTCTATACCAACGACGACGACATCGCCAACTTTGGCTTCAATATGATTTTTAGCTTTAAAGGTATTGGCGCGATGTGCAAACAGCTTTCCCCAAAAAGAAAGCCCGCAACCGCGGGTTTGCCCACAAAGACCACAAGGTTTGTTGCGAAGGATTTCTAAAGAGGCCTGATTTTGATCAGCGCTGACGATTATTGCCTGTTCTTCAACCATTGTTTTATTTCAGATGAATTCATTAAGAATAATATGGAGTCACATTACAACAAAACAAGTACTAAGATGGCAACTATTTGGATTTGTTTTTAAAGCTTACGGCATTAGCAAAATAGGTCACCGTTACTTCTGGCACTTCACCCACTGCAATCACTTGGTGCATGTCATTAACAATGGCATAAAAATGCGTAGCGCCCATCATGGTGTGCCCTACCTTAGGACGCACACCCTTAGGAATATCTTCAATAAATACTGATACTGAAGAAAGTCCATCAGAGAAAATAAGTTGTGTCACTGGTGTTTGCTTATTAGCCACCATGCGCTTCACTTGGTCTACTTTACGATATCCATTTGGCAGTTTTGTGACGTCCCAGTCGATTTCAGATGCATCAAGTTTTGATGGCGCGTCTTTCTCCATCACATAGGCTTTTGTTTTATCCAAAGCAGGCCTAAACCAATCCATGCTTTGGCCATCCATCAACAAAATCTGACTGAACGCTATTTGATCTAAAGCAACATTTTTATCACCAATCATCATCGATTTTATTAATAAGCCATACTCTTTATCAGTCCACAACTTATAACCGTAGCGATATTGATCTTTAGGACTTAAGTTAATAACGTAGCCATCACGCCCGCCAACACGCTCTTCACCACCCAACTGTGCCTGATAGACGGTTTTAATTAATTCCATATTATCTGGCAACAAAGCAGGGAACATACTTTGACCGCGCTTTTTCTCAATCACTACTTTTTCATTGCGAGGATTGAAAATGACCATGTCATTGCCTTGGCTGAGTGCTTCACGTGGTGAACCATCTAAAACCACCATACGTGAATATTCACCTTGGCCGTAGTTCATGTGAGTCACTTGCACAGACTTACTGCTAGCACCGGTTTGATAAACAAAGATGCCTTTGTAGCTCAAAGCATGTGCAGCTTGCGATGCTTTTTCAAGCATCAACCAAGCATCATCTTGCCCTGCAAACGCAGCGGCAGACCACAATAAAAAACTAAGTACTAATGCAATACGTTTCATTCACGTCCCTGATCTAGCGAGGCGGCCTCAATGAGGTATGCAGTGTTAATTGGCGACATTGATTGATGTGCAAGCAAGTATTCATCTGGCGTATTTTTAGCCATTTCTACAGGCGCCATCACAGTATTTTGGGCTTGATGCTGCAAAGTCATAAAACCAACAGCCATGAATGCTGCTACTGACGCTGCTACTGACCATACGGCAGGACGTTTGACATTAAGCATACTTACTTTTGGTGCTAATACTGTCGGCTGTTTTGAGATTTCTTGCATCACTTTTGAAGTGAAGTCATGACTCAAAGCTCGATTGCCACGCATAGCATCGCCAATCAAATGATAAGCCGACCAGCTAGCGGCGGATTCGCCACCGCTCTTGATAGACTTGAATACGTGCTCCGCATTTTCCAGCGGTAAATCATCATCCATCAAGGCTGAAATTTGTTCTTTCACTATTACTTCTCCTGTTACTTTGATGCGATTAAACATCAATAAAAAAATATTAAATCCTAAGACGACTACCAGCGTTTATCGTCTGGTGTATCCAATAAAGGGCGCAATTTAAGGGCAATCATTTCACGCGCTCTAAAAATACGAGAACGCACGGTGCCAATTGGGCAGCTCATTAATGTTGCAATTTCCTCATAACTCAAACCTTCTATTTCACGCAATGTAATTGCAGTGCGTAACTCGTCAGGCAAAGCCATGACGGTGTCATTAACGGTTTGAGCAATTTCTTTACTCATCATTTCAGACTCAGGTGTCTCCATAGTGCGAAGTTCATCTGCATCTTCAAAATTTTCAGCATCTTCAATTTCAACGTCACGCGCCACTTGTGGTCTACGACCCATGGCGACTAAATGATTCTTAGCGGTATTGATACCAATACGATATAGCCAAGTATAAAAAGCGCTATCGCCTCTAAAATTTGGGAGTGCGCGATAAGCCTTAATGAATGACTCTTGAACAACATCTTCAATCTCAGCTTGGTCACGCATCATGCGTGATAACAGGCGTGCCAACTTACGTTGGTACTTTTCAACCAGCATGCCAAACGCACGTTGATCGCCAGCTTGTGCACGCTCAACTAATGCTTGGTCAATCTCACGATTACTAGCCGCCGGTAAATCGCCAGATTGCTTACCTGTTATTTCGTCTTTAGCATTGCCCATTGAGGACATGCTCCCTATATTTTTATTATTAACGGCTGCAGTATAACTCGATGCAGCAGTCTCAACGAATCCAAAGCGCGAAATATCCGCTATATTTTTTACGTCTAACATTGCGATTACCCCTTATTTTTATACATTGCTAGCCACATAAAGCAGACAACGATAAACTGCACAAAGTTCACTCTTGTAGGTTTGTATGCAGCAATTTGATGTTTTAATTATTGGTAGCGGCCTTGCCGGTCTTACAGTTGCACTTAAAGTCGCTGCAGAAAAAAAAGTTTGCTTACTCAGTAAACGAAAAATCAATGACACTTCAAGCAGTTGGGCGCAAGGTGGTATTGCTGCCGTCTTAACAAACGATGATTCGATTGAAGCCCATATCCAAGATACCTTAATTGCTGGCGCTGGGCTTTGTGACCAAGAAGTCACAAGAGAGGTTGCAAGCCATGCGAAGGAAACCGTTGAATGGTTGATTGCGCAAGGCGTGCCTTTCACAAGAGAAGATGACGGAAGTGGTTACCATTTAACCCGTGAAGGTGGCCACAGCCACCGCCGCATTATTCACGCAGCGGACGCTACCGGACACGCTGTTCAAAAAACCTTGGCAGAACAAGTTCTCAGCCATCCAAACATTACCGTATTAGAAGATCACATTGCCGTTGACCTGATTACCTCACGCAAAGCTGGGATTAGCCCATCAGACCAGCAAAGCAATGGCGAAGCACTAGGTGCGTATGTACTCGATAACAAAAGCGGCAAAGTCATCACGATTGCTGCCCAACATACGGTATTAGCGACTGGTGGTTCTGGTAAAGTTTATCTTTACACTACCAACCCTGACGTGAGTACTGGTGATGGCGTAGCGATGGCCTGGCGTGTTGGTTGCCGCGTGGCCAATATGGAATTTATTCAATTCCACCCAACCTGTTTATATCATCCAGAAGCCAAATCTTTTTTAATCACTGAAGCTGTGCGTGGAGAAGGTGGCATTCTGAAGTTGCCAAACGGCAAACGCTTTATGCCTGACCATGACAAACGCGGAGAACTTGCACCGCGTGATGTTGTTGCTAGGGCAATCGACTTTGAAATGAAAAAACGCGGGATTGATTGCGTATTTTTAGATATCTCACATAAACCTGCTGATTTTATTATTTCGCATTTCCCAACGATTTATCGACGCTGCATGGAATTAGGCATTGATATTACACGCGAGCCTATCCCTGTGGTACCAGCCGCTCACTACATGTGCGGTGGCGTGATGACAGACCACATTGGTCGCACCGATGTGTCTGGCTTATATGCGATTGGCGAGACGGCATGTACAGGTTTACATGGCGCTAATCGCTTAGCAAGTAATTCACTGTTGGAATGCATGGTATTCGGACAAGCCGCTGCCAAAGATATCTTAGCGCAAGCACCTAAAGAAAGTATCACCCTACCTTATTGGGATGAAAGTCGCGTGACCGATGCAGACGAGGAAGTCATCATCACGCACACATGGAATGAGCTCAGGCGCTTTATGTGGAATTATGTGGGGATTGTACGTACAAGCAAACGTTTAACCCGCGCCATGCATCGTATTCAAATGCTACAAGATGAAGTTCATGAGTTTTATAGCAATTTCAGAATCAGCAACAATCTAATCGAATTAAGAAACTTATTACAAGTTGCTGAGTTGATTGTTAAAAGCGCCATGGAAAGGCACGAGAGCCGTGGCTTGCATTACAGTAAAGATTATCCTGAGATGCTTGATGTTGCCGTGCCCACTGTTTTAGAGCCTTCGAATTATTTCAGCTTACTCGACAGCGAACACGGAACAGAATCACTTAAAAACAAATAAAACGTTTTTAAACAGACTCTACATTTGCTAATTCAAATACTTTTGCAGCACGAGTACCCCCACGACAAAAGCCTAAAGCAGGTTTGGCTGCCTTTGCATAAAGATCAATAAATTCTTGCACCTGCTCTGGCTGAAGATTGCCTGGAACAACAGGAATGTGAAAGTAGTTCAACCCCAATTGTTCAGCTTTAGCTTTAAGCTCAGCGCTAGTTGGTTGTTCTGCACCACCCTCACCATCAGGACGATAATTAAAAATAGTTTTAAAACCCAACTCAGCTGCTTCAGCGAGACTTTCTAATGTCATCTGGCCAGTGGCACAGAAGTTGTCATGAATACGGTTAATTTCTAAAGTCATTTCATATTCTCATTTCTTAATTAATAAATCCAACTAACCAATCTGCTAAGCTAAACCTGCTTTAGCATTCATACAAGCGATATAAGCCTGACCGTCTGGCGGCTGACTGGCGCGCTGTGCCTGCCAAATGGTTTCAGCCAAACAGTCCATTAAATCATGTTGCGCATCCATTTCATTGCCGTGTTTTAACTTAAGGCTTTGGTAGGCATTAGCAATGCCTATCGGCTGATTAACGGCGATTTGTTCAAGCACGGAAAGATGCAAGCTCATATGCAAGAACGGATTGGTTTCACCCATTTCAGGAAAGTAAGCCTGCTCCATAAAACGCTCTGGCGCATCTAATACCGTGTGATATTCAGGATGCATTTGTATCACTTGCAAAGCAATCGCTTCTAGATCAGTCAACGTTTGTGTTTGCTTGTACTTGGCCCAAGTATCAAAAAAGAATTGTCTGACTTGGTCACGACTTGGATTAAATAATGCCATTGAAATTAAGCTGCCTTCCCTTTAAGTTCGCATAAATCACGAATCACACACTCTCCACATTTAGGTTGACGTGCAATACAAATATAACGGCCATGCAAAATTAATAAGTGATGCGCATCCTGCATAAATTCTTTAGGCACTGCTTTCATTAATTTAAGTTCGACTTCTAAGGGCGTTTTGCCTTTAGCTAATCCGATACGATTACCTAACCTAAAAATATGCGTATCGACAGCAATGGTTGGCTGACCAAACGCTGTATTTAAAATCACGTTGGCAGTTTTACGTCCTACACCAGGCAAGCTTTCTAGCGCTTCACGCGTATTGGGAACAACGCTATCAAAGCGATTAACCAAAATCTCACAAGTGGCAATCACGTTTTTAGCTTTGCTATGGTATAGACCGATTGTTTTGATGTAATGCTCTAACCCCTCGACTCCTAAAGCCAAAATAGCTGAGGGCGTATTGGCAACTGGATACAACTTAGCAGTAGCGATATTGACACCTTTATCGGTCGCTTGTGCGGAGAGGATAACAGCGATTAATAGCTCAAAAACACTATTGTGATGAAGCTCAGTTTTAGGCTCAGGAATGGCAATGGCTAATCTGCGAAAAATCTCGAACCGCTTTTCAGCATTAAGTGCCATAGAATAAAAACGACAGTTTTATTAGTGTGCTAGCACAGGCGCAGCATTTGCTAAGCGAGCTAATTTACGCTGCTCCAACCAATTGCGCGTTGCAATTAGACTAGCTAATCCAATAAACGCACCTGGCGGCAAAATAGCCAATAAGAAACCGTGGTAATCAGGGATGATCGTCAAAATCATAGCCTTCGCTGAAGGGCCGAAAACTAAATCAATACCTGAGAACAATGTGCCTTTACCAATAATTTCGCGTACACCGCCTAATACCGCTAAGACCAAAGCCAAACCAAAGCCCATCATAAAACCATCAAGCGCAGAAGGTGCAACAGGATTTTTAGCTGCAAAAGCTTCAACACGGGCAAGCACAATACAATTAGTCACAATGAGTGGAATAAAAATACCCAACACTGCATGCAGACTTTGCAAATAGGCATGCATGGATAAATCAATAATCGTCACCAGCGCAGCGATAATCAAAATAAAGACTGGAATACGAATTTCTGTTGGAACCCATTGACGAATCGGTGCAACACTCGCGTTACTAGCGGCCATAACAACAGCCGTCATCAAACCCAAGCTAAAGCCATTCACCAAGCTCACTGTCATGGCTAGAGTTGGGCACAAACCCAAAAGCTGAACCAATCCCGGGTTCTGTTTCCACAAGCCATTTCCTATAATTTCTGGATAAGAAATTTTACTGGCAGATGGCTTTGTTTCTTCTACAGTATCTAAGGCTGCTTCACTCATATTGTTTCCTTTGGACGCTTGGCAACTTATTGCGCAATGATCTGCCCTGCGGCGGTTTCAAAAATAGCCTGTTGATTTTTTGAATAAAACTTCAATACTTTATGTACGGCTTTAACTACGGCACGCGGTGTAATGGTTGCCCCAGTGGTGAAATCAAATTGGCCGCCATCTTTCTTCACGAACCAAGCTTCATCATTTCTTTTCACAAGAGACTGACCATCAAATTGCTTAATCCATTCACTATGTGCAATATCAATATAGTCACCTAAACCAGGCGTTTCTTTATGTGTTAATACACGAACGCCTGCAATTTCACCGTCCGCTTTAATTGCAACCAAGAGTTTAATATCGCCGCTATAACCATCAGGTGCCGTTGCTTCTAAAATAACTGCAGATGGCTTATTTTTTAGGCGTGCCCGATAAATTAAAGTCTCATCGCGATTACCTAAATCACCACCGGCTGGCAATTTAATCTCATCTTGAAGCAAGTCATTATCATGCAATTCAGGCACTAAAATCTGTGCGAACAAGGCCATGCGAACTGCCGCTTCTGCCTTTGAAATTGGTGCTTCCGTTGTTTGATGGATGACAGCCAAACTCAAAGTCCCCGCGATAGTAAAAGCGATCATGACCATCGCTGTTTTGACCGAATGTTTTAAGATAGATTCACTCATTTTGAATGGCCAAATACTCTAGGTTGTGTCCACGCATCAATCAAAGGTACACACATGTTCATTAATAAGACTGAGAAAGCAACACCATCAGGATAGCCACCATACACTCGAATTAAATAAGTTAAAACGGCAATCCCAACAGCAAAAATCAATTTGCCTTTGGGTGTAGTTGGACCACTCACAGGATCTGTAATGATAAAGAAAGCACCCAACATCGATGCGCCCGTAAACAAATGGAATACTGGGCTTGCAAAGTGATTTGCATCTACTAAGTAAAAAGCACCTGCCATTAATGCCAACGCACCCAAAAATGCTGTCGGTAAATGCCAAGTAATCAAGCGTTGTTGCAATAAATAGAGCCCACCTAAAAGATAAGCCCATACTACAAGCTCGCCACCTTTAGCGCCAAAAGCCCCAAACTGCGAAGCAGTTGTAATGTCTTGCACTTGGTGATGTAAGGTTAATTGAGTTTTTAAATAATCCAATGGCGTTGCCATGCTGATAGCATCAACCTGTACGCCATTAGGTAAACTCGCACCAAAAATAAACTGATACTGTTCAGCAAAACTTAATTTAGCTTGCGCTAACTCAAGTGGCGCTGGCCAATGCGTCATGATCACGGGAAATGAAATCAATAAGACTGCATAACCTACCATCGCAGGATTAAATGGGTTGTAGCCTAAGCCGCCATATAAATGTTTAGCGATCACAATCGCGAATAAGGTACCCACTACCACCAGCCACCAAGGCGCTAAAGGTGGCAATGAAAGCGCTAGTAACCAAGCGGTAAGCAAAGCACTACCGTCCATGAGAAATGGTTTAATTGGACGATTGCGCAATTTAAGCATTAATGCTTCGGCAGTTAAGGCAGTCGCAGAAGCCAAAGCCAAAGTAACTAAGATGCCAGCACCATAAACCCAGACGTAGGCAGCAATCGCAGGAATCAAAGCCAACATGACCTTGACCATGATCACGCTCACGCTAGGCGCACTACTCAAATAGGGTGATCTACTCATTTATTATCCTGTGGGTCAGACTCAAACAATTGCGCTTGTACGGCTTGTTTTGCGGCATCACGTCGGGCATCGATTTTTGCAATTTCTGCTTGAACCGCTGGCTCGACTTTATCTATATTTTGCGGTGCAGCAGCAGCTTTTTGAGCTTTTGCACGTTCAATTGCTGCCGCAATCGCAGCTTTCTTAGCGGCATCTGCTTCTGGATTAGCTGAAACTGCTAGCACTTCTTTAGCTGCCTCAGTTTGTGCACCTACTGCTTTTTGCGCATGTTTTTGTGCACGCTCTTGTTTTTCACGTTCAATACGCATCAAACGGAATTCGTTACGTTCACGCGCCAAATCAGCCGCTTCTTTAGCACGATCTTGAGCAATGATTTCACTCTTAGCAAAACGATAATATTGAACGAGTGGAATATTGCTTGGGCATGCGTAAGTGCAGCAACCACACTCAATACAATCAAATAATTTGTAATCACGTGCCTTTTCTAAATTGCTTGATTTAGAAAACCAGTAAAGCTCTTGTGGTTGCAGGCTAACAGGGCATACATCTGCGCAACGTGCACAACGAATACATGGCATAGCTGGAGGTGGCGGCGCGAATAATTGAGGTGCACTCGCAATAATACAATTAGCGGCTTTAGTAATCGGCACATCTACAGATGGCAGACTAAAACCCATCATTGGGCCACCCATAATGTAATCATCTGTTTGATCGAGCGCGCCACCGGCGGCGGCAATCAAGTCTGTGACTGGTGTACCAAATAACACTTCATAATTTCTAGGTGTGCTGACATTACCCGTGATAGTTACTACGCGTGACAATGCAGGTTCGCCAAAATCAAAATAACGATGTAAAGCCAATAGTGTTGCAACGTTAAAGCATTGCACGCCTACATCAGTTGAACGTTTATCGTTAGGCACTTCCATGCCTGTTAATAAACGAATAAGTTGACGCGCATCGCCGCTAGGATATTGTGTGGGCACAACGATGACTTGCAAATTCTTTACAGCGCTATTGGCACAAGCTTGGCGCATAGCTTCAGCAGCTTCTGGTTTATTGTCTTCAATACCAATCAAGCATTCTTCAGCGCCTAATAGATATTGGGCAATTTCCACACCTTTTAAAATGTCAGCTGCACGTTCACGCATTAACATGTCATCACAAGTAATGTATGGCTCACATTCCGCAGCATTAACCACCAAGGTTTTAATCTGCACTTTAGGATTTGTACGCAATTTAATTTGCGTAGGGAAAGCTGCACCACCCAAACCAACAATCCCCGAATTTCGTAAAGCTGCTAATAGCGTTGGCTGATCTAAATGACGCCAATCGATAGCGACGCGCTCGCCCCAAGTATCTTGGCCATCTGACTCAAGCACGATACATTGATCAGGCAATCCAGACGGATGTGGAATAAGCGCATCTTCAATGGCCAACACCACACCAGAAGTTGGCGCGTGAATGGCAGCAGAAATATTGCCCTCAGCTTCTGCTAGCAATTGTCCTTTAAGAACATGTTGCCCAACCGTGACTAAAACTTTAGGTAAATGACCCACATGCTGACGAAGAGGCAGCACCAATCTTTTAGAAAGCGCTAAAGATCCAATTGTTAAGGTCGTAGATTCTTGTTTGTGCTCTGCAGGATGAACACCACCACGCACAGTATTATTGGCACTTAAACCAAAACTGTTTTTTACTTGGTGAACAATATTTAAAAGGGCATTCATTACACACTCACCCCTTTTGCATGATTAACAGCCTTAATTTCAAACACTGGATAGCGCCATTTCCAATTATCAGGTGACTCAGCAATCGGCTCCATGGTGATGCAATCAACAGGGCATGGCGCAAGGCATAATTCACAACCTGTACATTCTGAAGCAATCACCGTGTGCATATGTTTTGCTGCCCCTAGAATCGCATCGACAGGACAAGCTTGAATACAAAGCGTACATCCAATACAGGTATTCTCATCAATCAAAGCAACGGATTTAGGCTTAGGCAAACCATGCTCAGCATTGAGCGGTTTATATTCAACGCCCATCAAATCAGCCAAAGCACGGGCGCCAGCGTCACCGCCTGGCGGACACTGATTAATATCAGCTTCACCAGCAGCAATTGCTGTGGCGTAAGGCTTACATCCAGGGTAACCACATTGCCCGCATTGGGTTTGTGGCAAGATAGCATCGATACGGGCCACTAAGGGGTCGCTATCAACTTTAAACTTAAGTGCTGAGTAACCTAGCAAAATGCCAAGCGCAACAGCCAATCCAATCATGACATAAATAGCCGTCAGCATTAGCGCACCAACCCCGCAAAGCCCATAAAGGCAAGGCTCATTAAGCCACCCGTTACCATAGCAATCGCTGCACCTTGAAAAATAGGCGGCACGTCTGCTGCTTCTAATCGCTCACGCATAGAAGCAAATAAAATCAACACCAAAGAAAACCCCATTGCGCCACCAAACCCAAAAACAAGCGATTCAAATAAGTTGTGTTTTTCTTGGACGTTTAAAAGTGGGATACCTAAAACTGCACAGTTGGTAGTGATTAAAGGTAAATAAATACCCAATACTTGATAAAGCACTGGAGAATTCTTTTCCATCCACATTTCTGTGAACTGCACCACACCTGCAATCACGACAATGAATGACACCGTACGCAGATAGAACAACTCAGTACCAAGCAAATATTCACTGATGAAATAACTCGTGCCTGATCCAATAGTCAAGACGAAAGCGGTCGCCATTGCCATGGCAACGGAAGCCTCTAGTTTTTTAGATACGCCCATAAATGGACATAATCCCAAAATCTTAACCAGCACAATATTGTTAACTAGGGCTGCGCCTATGAACAACAAAATATAGTTTTGAACCATTTCTTCTGCTTATTATTAAGTGTAGGTTGGACTTGTGATTATACAGGGTTTAACTAACGTCGTTAAAGCCGCATTAGCCTTACATATGAATAATTTTATCTGTAATAAACAAGCGCTCAAAAGCATGATTGCTTATATGTTTATAATGACAAAGTATTAAGAAAATAATTCATCTTACAAAAAGCGTATTCTAGTTAGCCTAGTTTCAGTTAAAATGAAGCGATTTATTTTATTTTGTCAGGTTTAATCATGCTGCAAGGCAGTTTTGTCGCTATCGTTACCCCAATGCACGCGGATGGAAGTTTAGATATCCCCACATTGCACAATCTCATTGATTTTCATATCAATGAAGGCACCGACGGCATCGTTATTGTTGGCACAACTGGCGAATCGCCTACAGTAGAAGTTCATGAACACTGCGCACTGATCAAAACAACCGTAGATCATGTTGCTGGCCGTGTGCCAGTCATTGCTGGCACTGGCGCAAACTCGACCAGCGAAGCGATTGAACTAACCAAAGAAGCTAAAAAACTCGGTGCTGATGCGTGTCTACTAGTTGCGCCTTACTACAACAAACCAACACAAGAAGGTTTGTACCAGCACTACAAAGCAGTCGCTGAAGCGGTCGATATCCCTCAAATTCTGTATAACGTTCCTGGTAGAACGGGTGTCGACATTAGCAACGACACGACTATTCGTCTTGCTGCTATTCCTAACATTGTTGGAATTAAAGATGCCACCGGTAGCATAGAGCGCGGCACTGATTTAATCATCCGAGCACCTAAAGATTTCGCAATATACAGTGGCGATGATGCAACAGGTATGGCGCTAATGCTTATTGGCGGCAAAGGTGTAATTTCAGTCACGGCTAACGTGGCGCCAAAATTAATGCATGAGATGTGCATTGCCGCGATGTCAGGCAATATAAAAACTGCTTGTGCGATCAATGCTCAATTATTTCCACTTCATCAAAAACTATTTGTTGAAGCCAATCCGATTCCTGTGAAATGGGTACTAAATCAAATGGGGCTCATTGATACCGGCATCCGCTTACCATTAGTAACACTTTCACAAGTGCACCACAGTACATTATTGAACGCGATGAAAAACGCTAACATTTCAACTAAGAATTCTTAAGATTAAGAGAAACTGCATGAATCAAAACATCATCAAACCTATTATTCTAGCGAGCTTAATTTCGCTAACCATGACAGGTTGCGAATCTATTCCGTTTCTTGATACTACGCCGGATTACAAAACTGCAGGTCGCTCACAGCCTTTAGAAGTGCCACCGGACTTAACTTCTATTTCATCAAATGACACTTATACAGTGCCAGGCTCAACAACCTATTCTTCTTACAGCCAACAAGGTGAAACACCTGCTGAAAAAGAAAAGATTTTGCCAACGCCAGAAAATGTAAAACTAGAACGTGCAGGCTCTCAGCGTTGGTTAGTGGTACAAGCGCCCCCAGAAAAAATCTGGCCAGTGATTCGCGAATTTTGGTCTGAATTAGGTTTTGCTGTACGCGTTGAAAATACAGATACCGGTGTCATGGAAACTGAATGGGTTGATCCAAGCAGCTTAACCAAAGATGACAAAGGCAATTACTTGGATAAATTCCAAGGCTGGTTAGATAAGCTCAATACGCTTCAAAATCGCCAAAAATTCCGTACTCGCATTGACCGCGGAACGACGGAAGGCGTGACGGAAATTTACATGAGCCACCGATCAGTGACTGACACGCCTGATGATGGAAAAATTAAAGTACGCACAACCCTAGGTGAGATTGACCAGGGTTATGCGCCAAAAAATAATAAACGCACAAAAGATGATGAAGCACGTGCAGATGCAGAAGACTTAGATGCAGAACTACTTCGCCGCTTAATGGTACGCCTCGGCATTGAAGAAAAAAGCTCTAAAACAATTATGGCTGCAGGCAATACAGCAGTGCGTGCAAAACTATCTCAAGCTGGGGATGGCACACTTAACTTATCAGTCAACGATGAGTTTGATCGCGCTTGGCGCCGAGTGGGTCTAGCACTAGATCGCGTTGGCTTTGTGGTTGAGGATAAAAATCGTGCAAATGGCATTTACTTTGTAAGATATACAGATATTGATGTTGATATTGCACCGCAGAAGAAAAAAGGTGTGATGGACAGCCTTAAATTCTGGGGAGATGACAAAGCTGAGAAGAAAACAGAAGCGGCTACAGAAACAAACAAACCTGAATCATCACTTTCTGATAAGTTGCAGTTCTGGAAAGCGCCTGAAAAAAATATCACCGACCCTTCAAAACAATATCGCGTTAAAGTTGAAGAAAGCGGCGAACAAGGCTCTAAAATTTCAATTGTAGATAAAGAAGGTAACTTGAATAAATCAAGCACAGCCAACCGCATCATCAATCTACTTTACGAACAATTAAAATAGCACCAATCCAATCGCAATGAGGTTTGCCTCAATAGGTAGCGGCAGTGATGGCAATGGCCTGGTTGTAGAAAAAAATACAACTAGGCTATTACTTGATTGCGGCTTCGGTTTACGAGACACCTTAACACGCCTTGAAAAACTCAAACTTCAGCCTGAAGAACTTTCAGGTATTCTGATTACGCACGAACATGAAGACCATGCCAGCGGCGCCTATAAATTAGCCAATAAATACAACATCCCTGTGTGGCTCACTCATGGCACGCACAAAATGATTGAGCGACTACTACCCAAGCATCACCAAGCAAGTCCGACATTTAAAGCACATATCATTGATAGCCATGACAGCTTCAGTATAGGCGAATTGGAAATCACTCCATTCCCCGTACCACATGACGCTAGAGAACCCGTGCAATACATATTCTCAGACGGTGCAAAGAAACTTGGTGTACTCACTGATACTGGCTGCTCAACACCTCACATTGAACATATGCTAAGCGCTTGCCATGCATTGGTGCTTGAATGTAACCACGACTTAGATTTGCTCATGCAAGGCCCATACCCTTGGTCACTAAAACAACGCGTAAGCGGCAGACTGGGGCATTTAGATAACTCAACCGCAGCAAGCATTCTGAAAAAATTGGATAACAGTCACCTACAACATTTAATTGCGGCGCACTTAAGCGAAAAAAACAATTCGCCTGAACTTGCAAAACAAGCATTGAGTGCATCACTGAATTGTGAGGCAGAGTGGATAGGTATTGCTCAACAAAAGACTGGCTTTGATTGGCGCCAGATCATCTAAACTAAATTCAAACTAAAAAATGGACAATAAAAAAGCCGACACGAATGTCGGCTTTTTAAAGAGTATTAAACTCTAGCTAATTACTTAGCTTCTGCTGGAGCAGCTTCAGCAGGAGCAGCAGCATCAGCAGCAGCAGCATCAGCTGGAGCAGCTTCTGCAGCTGGAGCAGCATCAGCTGGAGCAGCTTCTTCTTTTTGACCACAAGCAGTTAAAGCAAGAGCTAATAAAGCAGCTAACAAAGCAGAACGTGTCATTTTATAATCCTTAACAATATAAAAAAATAAACTATTTACGGCACTTGATTAAGCACCGAGTGGTTAAATTCTACCAGCATCTATTTAAAAAAACACTACCCTTAGAGGGATTTAGAAGGTTTTTTTTAAAAAAAATTCATGTTTTTGTAAGATTTGCCATTAATCAGCAATTTTAAAAGCAAACTTAAAGGATAAATCGGCTGATTTATTCATCAGAAAAATTCAAATATCCGTTTCCATACCACTCGTAGAATAAATTCGAGAGTTCAGCATGCTCATCAACAATTTCGCGACAAATATCATTTTCAATACAGCGAGCATTCGCAAGTAACTGAAGGTAAAGATTAGCGCTCTTTTCAACCTCTACACATTCGCCATTCAAATAACTACCTTTATTAGTAAATAACATTTGGCTCTTTAAACTCAATTGAATACCAGACTGAGTCATCCGCTTTTTAAACTGAGCAAAACTAATTTGAGCAGGCCCATCAAACAATATGTGGACTTTTGGCTCCGTTAAATAACGCCCAAGAAAATCAGCAACATCTTCATCATTCCACTTCAATCCTTCTAACATTTGATGGACTGAAGAAATCATTGGATGACCAATCTCAGCAGGAGCATCCTGCAAACTAAGATTGGGATCACGGTACTGTCCAACTAAGGTTTTATTTTCTTGTAAATAATTAAGAAATTCACTACCAAACTCCTGCGCAGACGGCGCACGAAAACCAATGGAGTAAGTCATACAATCACCTACGGCAATACCCCAATGCGCAACATGCGGTGGCAAATAAAGCATATCTCCAGGAGATAAAGTCCATTCTTGCTCTGTATTAAAGTTTTTAAGAATACGTAGAGGTGAGCCTTCGACCAAACTCAAATCCTCCTGCTCACTAATGCGCCACAAACGCTGCCCAAGTCCCTGCAAAAGAAATACATCATAAGAGTCAAAATGCGGTCCAACACCACCACCATCGGGGGCATAGCTCACCATCAAATCATCCAAACGCGCATGTGGAATGAAATTAAACTGCTGCAATAAGTCTGCAGCTTCTTGTAAATGATGATTGAGCTCTTGCACTAACAGTGTCCAATCCCGCTCAGGCAATTGAGCAAAACGCTTTTCATTAAAAGGCCCCTGCTCCATTTTCCAATGCTTAGCCTTAAAAGAAATTAACCTAGACTGCGCATCTTCTTCACAAGCTAATCCAGCCAGCTCATCTGGACTGATTAAACCAGAAAAATCAGGAATAGCATTGCGAACCAGCAATGGCTTTTTGTGCCAATATTCTTTTAAGAATTCTTCGGCGCTGATGCCGCCCAACAAAGTCAACGCGTTATTTTTAGTAGCTGTACTGCTAAGTGAGGGAGTTTTTTTCATATTTGTATGATAGCGCATTGGAATAAATAAGGATAAATCAGGTAAAATTTGAGTATTGATTATTTTATAAATTGCTTAATTGAAAGAGCCCATCATGCAAATCGCCATGAACACTGTAGTTTCTATGACCTATGAACTTCGCGACGGCGACGGTAATGTACTTGAGTCAAGCGCAGAACCAGTGAGCTACCTTCACGGTGGCTACGACAATATTTTTCCTCGTGTTGAAGAAGAACTTCATGGAAAATCAGTCGGTGACACTGTCGAAATCGGCTTGGAGCCAGCAGATGCATTTGGCGAATACGATGAAGAGCTTGTTCAAATTGAACCAGCAACAGCATTCCCGAGTAAAGATCTTAAAGTTGGCATGCAATTTGAAGGTGAAGATGGATCTGGCGAAGTAATTTTGTACACCATCACAAACATTGAAGACGGCAAAGTGGTGGTTGATGGTAATCACCCTTGGGCAGGTGAGCGCGTGGTATTTAAAGCAACGGTGACTGGTGTTCGCTCAGCAGGCCAAGAGGAAGTATCTCATGGCCACGTTCATGGTGCAGGCGGTCATCATCACTAAACTCAATTAGAGTTTAAAAATAAAAAAGCACCGAAATTCGGTGCTTTTTTATTTACCTCAACATTTAAATCATCGTTTTCAATCGATAGAGCGCTTCCAACGCTTGCTTAGGTGTTAATTCGTCCGGCTCTAGCGTCTCAAGCTCGCTCACAACAGCATGTAAAGGAATTTCCGGCGACTCTGCTGCAACAAACATATCAACTTGCGGCCCAGCATCCACATTTTGTTTTTCAAGCTGCGTTAATTTACGTTTTGCCGCAGCAACCACGCTTTTAGGAATACCTGCCAACTGAGCCACTTGCAATCCATAACTTTGGTTTGCAGCACCCTCTTGTACGTGATGTAAGAACACGATGCCGTTTTCATGCTCTGCTGCATCCAAATGTACATTAGCGACTTGTTTAAATTCTTCAACTAAGCGAGTCAATTCAAAATAATGAGTCGCAAAAAGTGTGTAACTCCGATTTTTTTCTAACAACTGTTTCGCACATGCCCAAGCTAAACTCAATCCATCAAAAGTTGAAGTGCCGCGACCAATCTCATCCAGCAACACCAAACTTTGTGACGTTGCGTTATTCAAAATATTCGCAGTTTCTGTCATTTCGACCATGAATGTAGAACGGCCGCCAGCCAAGTCATCAGATGCACCTATCCGAGTAAAGATACGATCAATCTGTCCAATTTTTGCTGAAGTAGCCGGCACAAAACAACCGCAATGCGCCAACAAAACGATTAAAGCTGTCTGACGCATAAAAGTCGATTTACCGCCCATGTTAGGACCCGTAATCAACAGCATTTGTCGATAAGGCGACAGTGCAACATCATTAGCAATAAAAGGCTGTGCAATCTGCTCAACGACAGGATGGCGCCCACCAACAATATTCAAACCATCTTCATCGACGAACTCTGGGGCGACATATTTTAAAGCCTGGGCACGTTCAGCAAAGCTTGTTAATACGTCCAACTGAGCAACAGCGACTGCATTGAGTTGCAATGCTGGAATACTTGGCGCCAATTGACCTAAAATCAAATCGTAAAGCATCTTTTCACGCGCTAAGGCTCTATCATTTGCTGACAACACTTGATCTTCAAATGCCTTCAGTTCTGGTGTAATAAAACGCTCAACGTTTTTAAGTGTTTGCCGTCGTCTATATTCAGACGGAGCATTCTCAGCTTGCGCACGACTAATCTCAATGTAGAAGCCATGCACACTATTGTATTCAACTTTTAAATTACTTAAGCCGGTGCGTTCCCGCTCTTCAGCTTCATACTTCAATAAAAACTCACCGCAATTCGCTTGCATACCACGGAGTTCATCCAACTCCGCATCAAAACCATCAGCAATCACACCACCTTCACGTAAAACACTCGACGGCTCTGATTTTATTGCACGAGCAAGTAATTCAGAAGCAAACTCAGGCACCAGTAATGCTTGTTTAATTTCAGCAATCAAAGCCGCTGCGTCAGAATCAAGAGAAGCCTGGATAAGCGGTAGTTGCAACAAACTATCTCGCAAACTGGATAAGTCTCTCGGTCTAGCAGTTTTTAAGGCAATTCGCGTAGTAATTCGCTCAATATCCCCTACTGCACGCAAAGCAAGTCTTAAAGAAGCTAAGTCATGATGGTTAATTAATGCGTACACGGCTTGCAAACGTGCATTCACTTCAGAAAGTTGGCGCAAAGGATGATGCAACCAATACCTCAAGAGACGAGCGCCCATTGCTGTTTGTGTCGTATTTAACAATGAATACAAGGTAGGCGTAGACTCGCCACGTATGGTTTGATCGATTTCTAAATTACGTCGAGTGGCCGCGTCTATTTGAATAAAATGACTTGATTGCTCAACTGTTAATCCATTGATATGCGGCAAAGTAGTCCGCTGAGTATGTTTAATGTAGTCAAGTAAAGCACCTGCAGCTGCAATTGCAGGATGCAAGTCTGCACAGCCATAACCAGCTAAATCAAAGGTATTAAACTGCTTAGTTAAAATAGCAGTCGCAGAATCAAAGTCGAATTGCCAGTTACTCAATCGCCTTTTAGCACATGAATATTGCGTTACTGCAGGATGATTAAAATCATCAGCAATTAATAACTCTACTGGTGAAATACGTTCAAGCTCCTGACCTAATAAACCAGGTGCAATTTCACTCAAAATAAACTCACCAGAAGCCAGATTGATTCTAGCTAAGCCAACTAGGCCATCCCCAGGATATACGGCTAGCAATAAATTGTTACGCGTGTCATCAAGCAACGCACTATCAGTCAAGGTGCCAGGCGTTAAAATACGCATGACTTGACGTTCAACAGGCCCTTTACTTTTTGCTGGATCGCCTACCTGCTCACAGATTGCAACGGCTTCACCTAGCTTGGTGAGTTTCGCTAAATATTGCTCGGCAGCATGATATGGTACGCCCGCCATTTTAATAGGTTCACCATTTGACGAACCTCGCTTAGTTAAGGTAATTCCCAACAAGCGTGCAGCTTTTTCGGCATCTTCATGAAAAAGCTCATAAAAGTCGCCCATTCGATAAAACAACAACATATCTGGATGTTGAGCTTTAATCGCTAGATACTGACGCATCATAGGCGTGTGTGACTCAAGCTCTGAAGAACTGGAATTGGGCTGAATATCGGTCAAGGATGTTCCAAAAATACGTTAATCAATGTTGCAAAAAATCAACGTCATTATGAGGCAATTTAGCGTGTGATGTCATCGAACTTAATACTCAAATCGTAAGCCGTACGGAATTTAAGTATTACGAATAGCGTTTTATTCTTTAGCCAAAGAAATTATGGCACTGGATAATAATTGAATTGAAGTCTTATCAATATTCAAAAAGGGGGCTAAGTAATTTTATAGCCTCTTTTATTAATCATTAACTTTTCTGGTTAATAGCGATTTGATGCCATTTTTCAGGGCCAGTAGTATGGACTGATATACCTTGGGCATCCACCGCAACTGTAACAGGCATATCTTTAACATCAAATTCATAAATCGCTTCCATGCCTAAATCCGCAAAGGCAACCACCCGTGCGGATTGAATTGATTTGGAAACTAAATAAGCTGCACCACCAACCGCAATTAAATAAACAGAATGGTGTTTTTTAATTGAGCTAATGGTCTCATCCCCGCGCTCGGCTTTTCCTACCATGCCGAGTAAGCCTGTTTTATCAAGCATCATATCGGTAAACTTATCCATACGCGTTGCTGTAGTTGGACCAGCCGGGCCAACGGCCTCAGCACCTACCGGATCAACGGGGCCAACGTAATAAATGAAACGATTAGTAAAATCAACGCCTTCAGGTAATGATTCACCGCGGGCTAAAATTTCTGAAATGCGCTTATGTGCTGCATCACGACCCGTTAATAACTTGCCACTTAACAACAAGGTTTCACCTGGCTGCCAAGTTTGAACATCCTGCGCCGTTACCAAATTCAAATCCACACGACGTGAGCCTTGGTTTGGCGCCCAAGTTACATCAGGCCAATCATTTAAATCAGGAGGTGTTTGTGTAACAGGGCCAGAGCCATCAAGCACAAAATGTGCATGACGCGTCGCAGCACAATTAGGAATTACGGCAACAGGCAATGAAGCCGCATGCGTTGGGTAATCTAAAATCTTGACATCAAGTACTGTGGTCAATCCACCCAATCCTTGAGCGCCAATACCAAGCCCATTTATTTTATCTGCCAATTCCAGGCGCAACTCTTCAATTCGGTTACTTGCACCACGTTTACGTAGATCTGCTAAATCAAGTGGTTGCATGAGCGATTCTTTAGCCAACAACACAGCTTTCTCAGCTGTTCCACCAATACCAACACCTAAGACACCAGGTGGACACCAACCAGCACCCATGTCTTGCACCACACTCAAAATCCAATCAACGATACTGTCTGATGGATTGAGCATAGCTAATTTAGCTTTATTCTCTGATCCGCCACCCTTGGCAGCAACGTTCACTTCAACTGTATTGCCAGGTACTAATCGGATATGCACGACTGCAGGTGTGTTGTCTTTAGTATTGTTACGTCTCCCTGCTGGATCAGCTACAATTGAGGCTCTAAGGGGATTTTCAGGCAACATATAAGCCTGACGCACACCTTCATTCACCCAAGCCTCAATATCAGCGCCCTGCTCCCACTGTACGTCTGTGCCAACATTCACAAAAGCCACTACGATGCCTGTGTCTTGGCAGATGGGACGCTTACCCTCTGCACACATACGAGAATTAGTTAAAATTTGAGCAATCGCATCTTTAGCTGCTGCCGATTGCTCATGCTCGTAAGCCTGACCTAAAGCTTGGATGAAATCCACAGGATGGTAATAAGACATGAATTGCAAAGCATCTGCGACGCTCGCAACAAAGTCAGCTTTAGTGATGATAGGTTTATTTAGACTCATGTACTTGATCTACTCAAAGCAATACTTGGATTCACGTCACGGCGTAAAATCTTGCCATTTTTAGTGCGTGGAAATTGGTCTGTAATATAAACCACTTTAGGTGCTTTGTATGCGGCCAAATGTTTTTTACCGAACGCGTATAAATCATCAGCAGTCGCTTTACTACCTGGCTGCAGAATAATATATGCAACCACTAAGACTTTATCTTTTTCAATCGTTTCCGCAACAGAAGCACAATCTGCAACTTCAGGATGAGACTTCAATACACGTTCAACTTCATATGGTGAAACACGGAAGCCAAAACTCTTAATAATGTCGTCTTTACGGCCTAAGAACCAAATATAACCATCAGCATCCATGCGCGCAAAATCACCTGTAATAAACCAGCCATCATGTTTATGTTTAGCTGTTTCTTCAGGTTGATTCCAATAGTTGATAAATAGACCTGGGTCAGTATCTGGAACGCTAATGACACCCTCTTCACCTTGTGCAACAGGTTGCAATGTCTCTGGATCAAGCAACGCAATATCATGACCTGGCTGAGCAAAGCCTGCTGAACCTGGACGAATCGGGCGAGATTTTGTTTCGCATAAATAATATGAAAACTCGGACATGCCGACCGCTTCATAAATATCAATACCAAAGCGCTCATGCCACTGCGCTAATACTTCATCAGACAAATGCTCGCCAGCACTCATGCAGTAGCGCAAGCTAGGCAAATCTTTTTGTACAAATTCTGTCTTTTGCAAAATCTGACGATAAATTGTTGGTACGCCAATAAAAATTGTTGCCTGGTGCTTTTGAATCAAACGTGGCCAAGTATTAGCATCGTTTTTACCTTCATGCACGATGACAGTCTTTCCTTGGTAAAGTGGATCCATCAAACCCGTACCAAGCACATAAGTCCAATTGAACTTACCTGAATGCATAATCCGGTCGCCGTTCGGGCTAAAGTCAAACCAATACTTAGATGCCGGCTGACGACCTATCATTGAACGATGGGCGTGTAATACACCTTTTGGATAACCCGTAGTACCAGAGGTATAAACCAAATAAGCAGGATCATCTGATTTAGTTTGATGAGGCGCATCCCAAGAGGCAATAGCTTCTAGACCAGAAGCTAAATCTAATACTTCTAATCCATCCGCAGGGAGACATTCCCCCTCACCAGAGAGTAATACATGAGTTAAACCAGCAACGCCATTTAAGCCTTCACGTAATGTTTTCCATGCAGCCTTATCAGTCACCAGCACACGTGCGCCAGAATCTTTTGCCAAATACACAACTTCATCGGCCGTGAGCAAAGTAGAAGTCGGTACTGAAATCGCTCCACGCTTCATTGCTCCTAAAAAAGCTGTCGGATAATCCAAACTATTTGGCAAACGAATGAGTACACGATCACCAGCATCGATTCCAATGTTACGAAGCAACTGCGCAAATTGACTAGTTCGCTTTGATAGCCCAGCAAAGGTAATTTCGGAAGTACCAAGCGTGTCATCTTCTACAATCATTGCAATCGCTGATTCGGTTGGCGTACCAAGATGGATATCAGTACAAGCAACACCAATATTAAAGTGTGCAGGCACTTGCCACACCCATTTTTCAAACGGTGCGAATGGTGCTTGTGTCGTCGTTGCTGACATTTGGTTACTCCCTTTAACTTAATATTCGGTATTAATTTAGCTTAAAAATAGGCTTATAGAATTAAGCCATATGGCCAGTTTTGACTGATCACTTGTGTTGGCAACATTTGCATCACAGCAAGTGCAAACTTAGTATCTTCTGGGCCTAATGCACGTAGGGCATTTGCGCGAAGCAAGGTTTGTAAAGCCTTACCAAACATAGGCGGATCAAGCATTTCGCCTTCAAATTTAATCGCACCTCCAAGCAGCGCATCAGCTTCAATCGCCGCTTTTAGGATTTTAATTTTTTGAGAAATCTCAGTTGGTGATGGCGTATAAGCAACCTTACACAAATGAATATGGGCTGGATGAATCACTTGCTTACCGGTTAAGCCCATCGCTGCTTCTTGGCATGCGTGCTTATAAACAATTCTGGACTCATTTTCACCGTGTAGATCGAGCCAACGACGAACATCATGTGGCTCTAAGAATTTCTCAGGCATGCTACTTGAACCGATTAAGGTTTCCACACCACCAATCACGCCCTTACCAGCAATACGCGCTTCAAACATGAGCTGATTCATATAATACTTAAGCTCTTCGGTCCAATTTTCTGGTGTGATATGAATACCCATCGCTTTTGAAAAATCGTGGATACCAAAAACAACGTGTTTAACAGTTGAATACTGCAATAACTCATGCGCGATTTTGAGCGATTTAGGATGCTCAATAATTGGTTGTATCGTTAACTTATCGTTCCAACCAGTAAGCAAATTAGATAAGTCGCGGACTTCAGCAGCACCATAAGCCTCGCCTGCTTTAGCCAACATCACCACATCAATCACATCCGCCATGTCGCGCACAAAAGCCATATCGCGCTCATATTCTTCAGTTCTGAACGGATTTACACGAACTGCAATCGATACTTTTTTATTGCCGTTCATGAATGCTGGCAACTCTTGTCTGAGCAAATCACGGCTCATTTCTTTTTGACGGCAGCCATCTTCCAAGTCAAAAATTAAAGTGTGAGCATGCGTATTTAACGCATGTTTTTTCATACGTTTAGATGCTGCTTCTAAATCTTCATAAATACCCTGTGCTGGCGAATATTTGACAGGTGGGTAGTAGAGCTGAATACCAGGCCAGTAATCGCCTAGAACATGTGGTGAAACCACGCGGCAATAATCTGCATTCGCGTAAGGATCAGAGTTGTAGGTTTCTGAATTTGGGGCTTGTTGTTGGCTCATATTATTTCCCTATTTTTAACGCAATGATGCGTCACCACTTAAGATTGCAGGCTCACCACGCAGCCAAACAATAATTTGTTCTTGATGCTCACTTTCCAAACTACTGCTATCTGAAACTAAATTCCATAACTGCTGATCAGGCAAATCAAGTAGTTCATCTAAAGCCTGAATCTGCAAATCAGATAAGTTCGGTAAATACTGCTTAACAAAATCAGTAAATAACAAATCCAATTCAAGCATACCGCGGCGACAACGCCACTCCATACGTTTTAAAGAAGTGCTATCTAAAGACTTGCTTTCCATTATTTAAAATTCTGCTTCACTTTTAAGGCTTTAATCTCGTTAATCGCTTTAGATGGATTTAACCCTTTAGGACACACATCCACACAGTTCATAATGTTATGACAGCGATACAAACGATAAGGATCTTCTAAGTTTTCCAAACGCTCTTCTTGCGCTTGATCTCGACTATCCGAAATAAAACGATATGCCTGCATTAAACCAGCCGGACCAACAAACTTATCTGGGTTCCACCAGAATGATGGGCAAGAGGCAGTACATGCACCACATAAAATACACTCATAAAGGCCATCTAACTTTGCTCTATCTTCTGGCGATTGCAAACGCTCTGTCGTTGGCGGCGTATCATTATTAATGAGGTAGGGCTTAATTGAATTGTAATGAGCAAAAAATTGCTCCATATCAACAATCAAATCACGAATGACTGGAAGACCTGGCAATGGACGTAACACAACTGGCTGCTTAATTCCTTCTAGTGGAGTAACACAAGCCAAACCATTTTTTCCGTTAATATTCATTGCATCAGAGCCACACACACCCTCACGACATGAACGACGTAAACTCAATGTGTCATCAAGCTCTTTAATTTGAATTAATGCATCCAACAACATACGTGTATCTGGAGCAAGCTCAATGTCGTAATCCTGCATATAAGGATCTTTATCAACATCTGGATTAAAGCGATAGATTGAAAATTTCATAGATATCCTTTGCCCCAATTAGTAAGTTCTTGCGACTAGCGGGAAGCTATCAACAGTGAGTGGTTTTAGACGCACAGGCTTATAAGCAAGGCGGTTTTCTTGACTGTAGTGCAGTGAATGTTTAAGCCATTTTTCATCATCACGATTAGCGAAATCTTCACGGCAATGTGCGCCTCGACTCTCTTGACGTGCTTCGGCAGCAACCATCGTTGCTTTAGCTACTTCAATCAAGTTCTCTAACTCCAGCGCCTCAATACGTGCTGTATTAAATACTTGGCTCTTATCTTTAATTTCTAATGATTTAATGCGCTCTTCAACCTGCATGATTTCACGTACGCCTTTACTCATTAGTTCAGGGAAGCGGAATACCCCACAATGCACTTGCATTGTTTTACGCATTGCATCACCAACTTCGGCAACGTTCTCACCTGAAACCTGTGCATCCAATCTCGCCAAACGGGACTGGGTCAAATCAGCAAAGTCAGCAGGTAAAGGTTTGTGGGTAGTATTGCTAACGGTCTTCACCGTATGATTTCCTGCAGCGCGGCCGAATACCATTAAATCTAATAATGAGTTAGAACCTAAACGATTAGCGCCGTGGACAGACACACACGCACACTCTCCAATTGCATACAAACCATTCACAACTTGATCGCCATCGATCACTTGCCCATCAAGATTAGTTGGAATACCACCCATCATGTAATGCACAGTTGGAACGATAGGGATCGGTGAGTAAACGGGGTCAACATTCGCAAATTTAATCGCAATATTACGAATGCCTGGCAAGCGACTATCAATTACTTTTTCAGACAAGTGATCAAGCTTAAGCAGAACAGCTTGTCCGTCGATACCAACGCCACGACCTTCTTTTACTTCTGTTGCAATTGCACGTGAAACAACATCACGGCTTGCTAAATCTTTTGCATTTGGCGCATAACGCTCCATGAATCGCTCGCCCTGGCTATTCAATAAATAGCCACCCTCTCCACGCGCACCTTCAGTAATCAGAACGCCTGATCCCGCAACGCCAGTTGGGTGGAATTGCCAAAACTCCATATCTTGCAAAGGCAAGCCAGCACGCGCCGCCATTCCCAAACCATCACCTGTATTAATAAACGCATTGGTGCTCGCTTGGAAAATACGTCCACCGCCACCAGTAGCAAAGATAGTTGCTTTTGCATGAAGGGCAAAAACCTTGCCCGTTTCAATTTCCATGGCTGTTACACCTAATACGTCACCTTCAGCATCACGAATTAAATCGAGCGCGAACCATTCAATTAAAAAATCTGTTTTCGCATAAACATTACGTTGGTAAAGCGTGTGCAACATTGCATGCCCTGTACGATCTGCTACTGCACAAGTACGCGCTACTGATTCAGCACCGTATTTTTTAGACATTCCGCCAAATGGACGTTGGAAAATTTTGCCGTTCTCTAAACGATCAAAAGGCATGCCGAAATGCTCTAGCTCATAAATGGCTTCAGCAGCGTTCTTACACATAAACTCGATAGCGTCCTGATCACCTAGATAATCTGAACCTTTAATCGTGTCATACATATGCCAATGCCAATTATCTTCACCCACGTTACCTAGCGAAGCAGCAATCCCACCTTGTGCAGCGACTGTATGAGAACGCGTTGGGAATACTTTTGAAAGTACTGCAACACTTAATCCACTGTCAGCCAATTGCAAAGCAGCACGTAATCCAGCGCCACCACCGCCAATCACAATCGCATCGTATTTCTTAATTTCCATTGCAGCCATGTTATGCCAAGCTCCAAATAATATAAGTCGCCCAAACAACATAAAACGCTAAAGCTGCACCAAATAACATTTGCAGCTTAGCTCGTAGGCTTGTGTTGTGAACGTAATCCATCAAAATTTCTTTAACACCTAACCAAGCGTGGTAAATCAATGCCCATAAAAACAGTAAAGTGAGGGCTCTAAACGCCCAAGGGGTAAACCAAGCTCGCCAAGCGGCTGCACCAGGCGCTGGTGTATCAGTAACGAAACGCACCAAAATAATGATGCTGTAAATCAACATGGTCATGGCCGTTGCACGCTGCCACGCCCAGTCACTAAACCCGTGAGCAGGTTTTCTGCGATCTACCATAACCAAACTCCCATCCATAGAGTAAGTAATATACTCACGACTAATACAGCACGACTGGTTGCACGGGCATATTTCAATCGCAAACCATAATGTGCATCTAACGCTAAATGGCGAACGCCCGCACACGCATGATGAGCGTAAGCCCAAGTGACAGATAAACAAATGAGCTTGGCAAGCGGATGATGGAGAACCGCTTGCGCTTGCTCAAAACTAGCATCGCTACTCAAGCTTAGTTGCAACAACCATAGCAACAAAGGAAGTAGCATAAATAGGAATGCACCACTCACTCTGTGCATAATCGACACCAAGGCTGGCATCGGTAATCTAATCGTGAACAAATTCAGATTTTTAGGCCTATTTCTTTTCACAATTTTTTGATTAGGATTCGACATATTATTGTCCTTGCTCAGCTCTCGCAGCATCTGCAACACGACCTGAAACGCGTTCCATTAAACGTGGATCAAAAGGCTTAGGAATAATGTACTCCTTGCCGAAAGAAAGCTCAGTTAATTGATACGCATCCAATACTTCTTGTGGAACAGGCTCACGTGCAATTTCGGCTAGCGCTTCAGCTGCTGCAACTTGCATTGCAGTTGTAATTTGCTTAGCTCTTGCGTCTAAGGCACCGCGGAATAAATAAGGGAAACATAAAGCATTGTTCACTTGATTAGGAAAATCTGAACGACCTGTTGCCATCAAAATATCATCACGAACAGCATGCGCTAAAGCTGGCAGAATTTCCGGATCAGGATTGGCAAGCGCAAAAACAACTGGCTTAGGTGCCATCACTTTTAATAACTCAGGAGCTAAAGCGTTAGCAGCCGATACGCCAATGAATACATCTGCGTCTTGCATGGCTTCTGCTAATGAATTGACATCCCGGGCGGTTGCCAAATCGCGATTCATATCATGTAAATCTGCACGGTCTTTTTTCAACACACCAGACTTATCAACCATAACCAAATGCTGAGCACCCATGACCTTCAATAATCGAGCACAAGCACAGCCCGCAGCGCCCGCACCCAAAAATACAATTCGAGCATCTGCTAATTTTTTGCCTTGCAGCGTCAGCGCGTTAATTAAAGCTGCGCCAACAATCACAGCCGTACCATGCTGGTCATCATGAAAAACAGGGATATCCAAGCGCTCACGCAACTCTTTCTCAATACGGAAACAATGCGGAGCTGCAATATCTTCTAAATTAATACCTCCAAATGTTGGGGCAATATTAACAACCGTCTCAATAAAGGCTTCAACACTTGGCGCAGTGACTTCAATATCAAACACATCAATATCAGCAAATCGCTTAAATAAAACTGCCTTACCTTCCATTACTGGCTTGCTTGCCAATGCGCCCATATTTCCTAAGCCCAATACCGCAGTTCCATCGGTAATCACCGCCACCAAGTTACCTTTATTGGTGTACTTATAAGCGTTCTCAGGGTCCCGATTAATTTCACGAACAGGCTCAGCGACGCCAGGGGTGTACGCCAAAGATAAATCGGCTTGCGTAGCACAAGGCTTAGAAGACTCAACCGATAGTTTTCCAGGTTTAGGAAACTGATGGTACTGCAATGCACGTGTTTTTAAATCGCTCATAAGGTTTTCTCTTTTTTCAGAATACGAATATCGGTTATTCAAGCTCATTGTGATAATGATATTGATCGGTATGACACAAGCCTAAGCGCCACTCCAATGGGCGATCACCGTAGGTATAAGCAACACGTTCAATCTGGAGCACTGGCGCACCTTCCGCCAAATCAAGCGCTTCAGCAGTTTCAGCTTCAGCCGCGACCGCTTTAATCTCTTCATGCGCACCGATCATACGAATGCCATACTCTTGCTCATACATTCTGTAGAGCGCACCTTTGTAATCATCAATCTGTTTTGCAGATAATCCTGAAAACTCAGAAGACGGCACAATAATATGATCCAAAATCAAAGGGCGCCCACCAATAACTAAAACACGTTTAATTTCAATAACTGCAGCACCCGTTTTTAAATTGAGTTTCTTAGCTACTTTTGCGCTAGCTTTAGTACGAACACATGACAACAACTGATTTTGAGGAACGCCTTTTTGCCCATCTTCACCAGTCAAGCGTAAAAATCTCAACTTCATCATTTCTTCATTGTGCGTCATTACGTAAGTACCCTTACCTTGCCGACGCATCAAAATATTTTCTGACACCAATTCATCTATCGCCTTACGTACCGTTCCCTGGCTCACTTGAAAACGGCCTGCCAACTCCATTTCACTTGGAATCATTTCGCCAGCCTTCCACTCACCATCAATTAAACTTTGCGTAAGCATGCGCTTAATTTGCTCGTAGAGTGGCTGATATAGAAGAACTTGAGATGCGGTTACAGTATTCATGTTGGCAAGTTTACTCTAGAAATTTCATCAAAGTCTATAGTTTTATGTCTTATATAAGATATATATTTTTATTGACATCGGATTTTGCCCTAGCTAGAATCATCTCCACGTAATTGACCTTGTGTGAAATACATTAAATTAAACACAAAGATGTCAATCCTATATAGATAAACCGAATCGAGAACCGAATGAACGATTTATTTCGACCCCGCAGATCCATGCTTTATGTGCCAGGATGCAACACGCGCTACATTAATAAAGCGCGCTCGCTGATTGTCGACTCTGTAATTCTCGATTTGGGAAATCCAATTCTGATTGAAGCCAAAGAAGAAGCCCGTAAAAACGTTGTGGCTGCCGTCAAAGAAGGTGGCTTTGGCTCTCGTGAAGTCGTTGTACGTGTAAATGACATCGATTCACCTTGGGGTAAAGACGATATATACGCAGTTGCCAATATCGGGGCTGATGCGATTTTATTTCCCAATATTGAAAGTCGCGAAGATGTATTAACTGTACTGGATATATTAAAAGACGCAGGCAACACAACCATCCCTATCATGGTGATGATAGAGAGCCCTCTTGCCGTTTTACACGCTGAAGAAATTGCAAGCGCATCAGATCGTATTGCATGCATGGTAATGGCAACTTCTGATTTGTTATCACACTTACGTGGCCGCATTACTTTAGAGCGCTTACCGCTACTAACAAGTCTTTCAATGGTTCAACTTGCAGCACGCGCATACGGACGTTCGATTGTAGATGGCATCAACACCAACCTAAAAGACATGCAATCTTTCGAATACGCCTGCCGAATGGGGCGCGACCTAGGCTTGGATGGAAAAACACTAGTTCATCCACTACAACTTGATTACTCGAATGATGCTTACACACCAAAACGTGCAGAAGTTGAGTTAGCTCAAGAAGTCATTACAGAGTTAGCTGCTGCAAACGCAGCAGGACGGGGCACAGTCGTCGTTGAAGGTCGACTCATTGAAAGACATCAAGTTGAAGCGGCAAAACGCCTGCTAAGACTGAGTGAAATGATTCAGAAATTGGAGGCAGAGAGTGCATAAAACCAACGCTACAAACAAAAGTCCACGCGGCAATTTTTTCGAAGACTTTAAAATTGGGCAGGTGTTTCAGCACGCAACGCCACGCACATTGTCGGATGGCGATAGTGCACTTTATATCGCCCTAACAGGCGCTCGCCAAGTTCTGCATTCAGCACAACCTGTCGCACATGCAATGGGCTACCAAAATCGCACGATTGACGACTTGCTCGCATTTCATATTGCACTTGGCAAAACCGTCCCTGACATTTCCATTAATGCAATTGCTAATTTAGGTTATGCACAAGTGCAATTTGTAAGACCTATTTATGCGGGCGATACTATTAGTGCGAAATCAACAGTTGTTGGTCTCAAACAAAACTCAGATGGAAAAAGCGGCATTGTGTATGTGCAATGCGAAGCGCTCAATCAAGATCACCAAGTTGTAATTTCATGGATACGCTGGGTCATGGTTCGCAAAAGTAATCTGGACACGCCAGCACCAGAGACTGTTATTCCGGAACTATCAAAAGTCGTCAATGCAAAACATTTAAATATTCCATCTAACATTGAATACGATGGCTTTGACACAAGCATCACTGGCAGCAGTTTTGTTTGGGATGACTATGAAATTGGCGAAGTCATTAACCACCCTTCCGGGATGACTGTTGATGAAAGCGACCATACATTAGCGACTAAGCTTTATCAGAATCCAGCGCGCTTGCATTTCGATGCTTCAAAATCAACCTACGGCAAACGCTTGGTGTTTGGTGGCCATGTGATGTCTGTATGCAGGGCTCTTTCTTACGAAGGTCTAGAAAACGCACTTTCAATCGCTGCTATTAATGGCGGGGCACATTGCAATCCTACCTTCGGTGGTGACACTCTATATGCGCACTCTGAAGTATTAGATCGCTGGGAAATTCCAGGTCGTACAGATGTTGGTGCTTTGCGTTTACGCTTAATTGGCGTCAAAGAAAAGCCCTTACGCTTTTTATCTGATGCAGCTAGCACCATCAACGGCAAACAAAGCTACAACCCAAATGTAGTGTTGGATTTGGACTATACCGTCCTGATGCCACGCAGATAAACCATACTAAAAATACGCAACTGAATATTGGAAAAAGGAAAAAATCTTGAACACTTTAGTCCACCCTAATGACGCACTTTTCAAAGGTGAAAAAGCCTTTCCAGTGATTCCTAGTTGTGAGCATTTTGCCGGCAGCGAAAAACTCATCTTAAAAGCGCTACAAATACAAGATGAATTAGGTCCGATTTTCGACATCACTTGCGACTGTGAAGATGGTGCGGCGGCTGGTCAAGAACGTGAACACGCAGAAATGATTGTCCGCGTTCAACAATCTGAAGCTAATAAACACAAAATGGCAGGTGTACGTATTCACGACTACACTCACCCTGCTTGGCGCCAAGACGTGGATATTTTTGTGGAAGGCATCGGCAATATTGTTGCTTATATCACCATCCCAAAATCAACAAACGCATCACAAGTGAAAGAAATGATCACTTACATTCAAAACAAATGTAAGGAGCACGGTATCAAGCGCGAAATTCCAATTCATATCTTAATTGAAACACATGGCGCTCTTCATGAAGTATTCGAGATTGCCGCTTTGCCTTGGATTCAAGTTTTAGACTTTGGCTTAATGGACTTTGTGAGCGGTCATCACGGCGCAATTCCAGCTTCTGCCATGCGCAGTCCAGGACAATTTGAGCATCGTTTACTCGCTCGCGCAAAATCAGAAGTAGTTGCTGCAGCATTAATGCACGGCATTGTACCGGCCCACAACGTATCGCTTGACCTCAAAAATACCGTAGCAACTAATAGCGACGCTACGCGTGCCCGTCAAGAGTTCGGCTTCTTAAGAATGTGGAGTATTTACCCAACACAAATTCAAGCAATTGTTGATGCAATGAAACCTAATCTAGATGAAGTACAAGACGCTGCTGATATTTTAATTGCCGCACAACAAGCAGAATGGGGCCCAATTCAACATGCAGGTGAACTGCATGACAGAGCAACTTACCGCTACTACTGGGAAGTTTTACAAAAAGCAAAAGTGAGCGGCATCAATATTCCTGCCGCTGCTGAAAAAGCGTTTTTCGCTTAAACATTAGGATGACAACATGAGTACTCTTACTTCAGCTGGCGCAAGATTCCGCGCTGCACTTGCCGCAGAAAAACCACTCCAAATCATAGGCGCAATTAACGCATACCATGCAAAACTTGCTGAGCAAGTCGGCTACAAAGCTCTTTACCTATCTGGTGGCGGTGTTGCCGCCGGTTCTTTGGGATTGCCTGACTTAGGCATCTCAACTATGGACGACGTGATGACAGATGTGCGCCGCATTACTGATGCTACCGACGTACCTTTACTAGTTGATATCGACACAGGCTTTGGCGGTGCATTCAACATTGCTCGCACAGTTAAATCCATGATCAAAATGGGTGCTGCTGCAGTGCATATTGAAGACCAAGTACAAGCAAAACGTTGTGGCCACCGCCCGAATAAAGCCGTTGTGAGCCAACAAGAAATGGTAGACAGAGTTAAGGCAGCAGTTGATGCAAAAACAGATCCTGATTTCGTCATCATGGCACGTACTGATGCGCTTGCTGTTGAAGGCTTACAGTCTGCGATAGATCGTGCTTGCGCTTGCGTTGAGGCTGGGGCAGACATGATTTTTCCTGAAGCAATGACTGAGCTTAGCATGTATAAACAATTTGCCAACGCAGTAAAAGTGCCTGTTCTAGCCAACATTACTGAGTTCGGCTCAACACCACTATTCACTGTAGAAGAACTAGCAACTGCAGATGTTGGTATGGTGCTTTATCCACTTTCAGCTTTCCGCGCAATGAACCAAGCAGCCCTAAAAGTTTATGAAGCCGTTCGCAAAGAAGGTACTCAAAAGAATGTCGTGCCACTCATGCAAAGCCGCATGGATCTTTACGATTATTTGGGTTATCACGCTTTTGAACAAAAGCTCGATGAATTATATAAAAGTTAAGCGATAAAAAATCACCCGTCGCTTTAATGATTTAAACAAAAGTTATATTAAAAATAACGATAGGAAACAGTCATGACAAACAATGCAAATCAAGCACCTGCTGAGCCAAAACGTAAAAAAGGCGTCGCCCTTTCGGGTGTCGTTGCAGGTATTTCAGCGGTCTGTACCGTCGGCCACTCAGGCAATGATTTGCATTATCGCGGCTACGATATTTTAGAACTCGCTAAACACGCTACTTTTGAAGAAGTTGCTTATTTGCTCATTCACGGTGAGTTACCCAACAAAGCAACGTTAACTACCTATCACGCTAAGCTTAAAAAACTCCGTGATTTACCAGCTGCACTCAAAACGGTTTTAGAACAAATCCCAGCAGACGCTCATCCAATGGACGTCATGCGCACAGCATGCTCAATGCTCGGCACGCTTGAGCAAGAGGCTGAAGACCATAACATTAATGGCGCAAAAGATATTGCTGACCGCTTAATTGCTTGCTTTGGCTCTATCTTGCTTTATTGGTATCACTTTAGTCATAACAACAAACGCATCGACTGCGTGACTGATGATGACTCTATCGCCGCGCATTTCTTACACTTATTGCACGGCAAAAAACCATCAGCGTTACATGAAGCCTGTATGAATACTTCATTAGTGCTTTATGCAGAGCACGAATTTAACGCTTCAACATTCACCGCCCGTGTCATTGCAGGCACATTGGCTGACATTTATTCAAGTATCAGTGGTGCTATCGGCGCACTCAGCGGCCCTAAACACGGCGGCGCGAATGAAGTAGCAATGGAAATTATTGCCCGTTATAAAACACCAGATGAAGCTGAAGCTGACATCATGCGTCGCATGGCTGCAAAAGAAATCATTATTGGTTTTGGCCATCCGGTTTACACCATTTCAGACCCTCGCAACGTGGCGATTAAAGAAATCTCACGTAAGCTTTGTGAGGCTGGCAACAACATGAATTTATTTAACATTTCTGATCGCATCGAACAAACCATGTGGCGCGAAAAGAAAATGTTCCCGAACCTCGACTGGTACAGTGCGTCGAGTTATCACATGATGGGGGTTCCTACTGCCATGTTCACCCCCATCTTTGTGATTTCCCGTACGACTGGCTGGGCTGCACACGTCATTGAGCAGCGTATTGACAACAAAATTATTCGACCAAATGCAGAATATAACGGCCCAGAAAACCGTCCATTCTTGCCTATCGAAAACCGCTAATTTACCTATAAAGAAAGTAATAACATGTCTTCTCATATTTCTAATGTACGTCCAGCACCCGACCAAGTTTTAGTTGATATTGCTGATTATGTATTGAACTACAAAATCGAAAGCAGTGAAGCTTACGATACTGCTCGCAATTGCTTAATGGACACACTTGGTTGTGGCTTAGAAGCACTTTCATATCCTGCTTGTACAAAATTAATGGGACCGATTGTTCCTGGCACAGTCGTACCAAATGGTGCAAAAGTGCCTGGCACACAGTTCCAACTTGATCCAATTCAAGCGGCATTTAATATCGGCGCTATGATTCGTTGGTTAGACTTTAACGATACTTGGCTTGCTGCTGAATGGGGTCATCCATCAGATAACTTAGGTGGCATTCTTGCAACTTCTGATTGGATTTCACGTACGCGTGTTGCACAAGGCAAAGCACCTTTAACAGTTAAAGACGTACTCACTGCCATGATTAAAGCGCATGAAATTCAAGGTGTGCTTGCGCTTGAGAACAGCTTCAATCGCGTTGGTTTAGATCACGTCATTTTAGTTAAAGTAGCTTCTACAGCTGTGGTAACAGGCTTACTTGGCGGCACTAAAGATGAAATCATCAATGCCGTTTCTAACGCATGGGTCGACGGTCAAGCGCTACGCACTTATCGTCACGCACCAAATACTGGCTCACGTAAATCATGGGCAGCCGGCGATGCAACTAGCCGCGCAGTGCGTTTAGCTTTAATGGCGATGAAAGGTGAAATGGGCTATCCATCAGCACTTACAGCAAAAACATGGGGCTTTTACGACGTATCATTTAAAGGACAAGCATTTAAATTCCAACGCCCATACGGCAGCTATGTAATGGAACAAGTGTTATTCAAAATCTCATTCCCAGCTGAGTTCCATGCTCAGACCGCTGTTGAATGTGCATTAACACTGCACCCACAAATTGGTGAACGTATTAATACACTAGAGAAAATCGATCAAATCGAAAAAATTGTGATCACGACACATGAATCAGCAATTCGTATCATCGACAAAACAGGTCCATTAGCCAATCCTGCTGACCGTGACCACTGTATTCAATACATGAGTGCAATTGGTTTATTAAAAGGCAATTTAACGGCTGCGGATTACGAAGATGATGTAGCAAGCGATCCACGTGTTGATGCACTTCGTGCAAAAATGCAATGCGTAGAAAAAGCTGAATATACAAAAGACTACCTAGACCCTGAAAAACGTTCTATTGCGAATGCAATCCAAGTGTTCTTCAAAGACGGTACTAAATCAGACAATGTAGCCGTTGAATATCCAATTGGTCATCGTCGTCGTCGTGGCGAAGGCATCCCTGAATTGGTGAAAAAATTCAAAATCAACTTGGCGCGTCGTTTCCCAGCAAAACAACAAGCGGCAATTTTGGCAGTGTGCGAAAACCAAAAAACATTGGAAGCCACACCAGTTCACGAGTTCGTTAATTTATTTGAAATTTAATTATGTTATCTGCTTACCACACCCACATATCTGAGCGTTCTGGTTTAGGCTTACCGCCATTACCATTGAACGCAGAGCAAGTTGCTGCGCTGGTTGAACTGCTCAAAGTCACGCCTGCGAGTTCTGCAGATGCGCCTGAGT